>JBEPWQ010000045.1:0-19454 GCA_041642315.1 Desulfobacteraceae bacterium
CAACAAGCTCGATTTCGGAGATATCGGCGGCATACCCCGAATGCTCGACTGCGGCCAGTGCAATGACGCCTATTCGGCCATTCAGATCGCCCTGGCTCTGTCCAAGGCCTTCAACGTCGGGGTGAACGAACTGCCGCTTTCATTTGTGCTGAGCTGGTTCGAGCAGAAGGCGGTGGCCATTCTGCTGACCCTGCTGCACCTGGGCATCAAGGATATGCGCCTGGGTCCGACCCTGCCAGCATACGTGACCCCGAGCGTGCTCAAGGTGCTTCAGGAAAATTATAACCTGATGCCGGTCACCACCCCCGAAGCGGATATGAAAGCCATACTGGGCGACTAATAACGAAAAGGGCAACCGCAGGAGGTTGCCCTTGCATTTGGAAGGAGGCGCCATGAGCACCGAAGCGATTCTCAAGGCGGTGGATCTCGGAGAGCGGATGCGGCATGTCCTGGTCGCCACCGCGGACGGCCGCGGGTTGCCGCATTTGGCGGCCGCCGGACGCATCGCGGTGGTGTCGGAAAACCGGATCGCCGTGGAAGCCTGGTTCTGCCCGGGCACGGTTGAAAATGTTCGAATCAATCCGATGATTTCGGTGGTGGCCTGGGACCAGAACACCGATATCGGCCACCAGATTCTCGGGGAAGTGGAAACGGTGGAGGAGACCGCCATGATGGACGGATTCGCTCCGGATCTCGACACCGGGGAACCGCTGCCCCAGTCCGAACGCAAACTGATCATCCGCGTGGACCGGGTGCTCGCCTTCAGCCACGCGCCCCACAGCGATGCGGTGGAATGAGATTTTATATAGAAACCGGCAGTTCAGGCAAAGGAGTGTGCGAATGAAAAATCTCGAAAAAGTACGCAATATCATGATCGAACACCATCTGAAGGCCCGGGGGGTGAAAGACCCGGATGTGCTGCGCGCCATGGAGGAGGTGGACCGGGAGAAATTTCTGCCCGATGAAATGGCCGAGTTCGCCTATGAGGATTCGCCGCTTCCGATCGCAGAAGGTCAGACCATATCCCAACCCTATATCGTGGCGGTGATGACCGAACTACTGGAACTCAAAAAGAACGACCGGGTGCTAGAAATCGGCACCGGCTCGGGCTATGCTGCGGCCGTGCTGAGCCGAATCGTGGATGAGGTCTATACGGTGGAACGGCACCAGGAACTGGCTGAATCCGCCAAGGAGGCGTTTCGCCGGCTGGGATATGACAATATCCATGTGCGCCACGGCGACGGCTCCCGGGGATGGTTTGAACATTCGCCCTATGACGCCATCATCGTGGCGGCCGGTTCCCCGGGTGTTCCCCGGACCCTTAAAGATCAGCTCGCCATCGGCGGGCGGCTGGTGATTCCCACCGGTTCCAGCCGGGCTCAGGATCTGGTCCGCATTCGAAAGACCGGGGATGAAGATTTTGAACAGGAAGACCAGTTCGGGGTTCGGTTTGTGCCCTTGGTGGGCGACCAAGGATGGGAAGACGAAGCCGCCACCGGACCTTCCACCAAAGTTCACCCGTCCAGGCCCATCGCCGAAGTGATCGATCGGACCGCGGATGCCATCCCCTCGATTGCCGAAAAGGATATTTCCCCGCTGCTCGACCGAATCGGAGACGCGAAAGTCGTGCTCCTGGGGGAGGCCACCCACGGCACCGCCGAGTTCTATGAGATGCGGGCTCGTATCACCCGGGAATTGATGGAAAACAAGGGGTTCAATATCGTGGCCATCGAAGCCGACTGGCCGGATGTGGCCCAGGTCAACCGGTACATTCAGGGGATCGAGGCCGAATCGGATCCGGTGGAAAAGCCGTTCAAGCGGTTTCCCACCTGGATGTGGGCCAACGCCCAGTTTGCCGATTTCGTGGAATCCCTGAGATCCTTCAATCTGGATGCGACCCGGTCCGGCGGGGTCAGCCTGTATGGTCTCGATCTGTACAGCCTGCACCGTTCCATCGGATCGGTTCTTAACTACCTTGACGACGTCGACCCGGACACCGCCGCCGTGGCCCGGCAGCGGTACGGATGCCTGACCCCGTGGCAGCAGAATCCGGCGGCCTACGGCGCGGCGACCCTGTCGGGCCGGTATCGGGAGTGTGAACCCGAAGTGGTGAAGATGCTTCAGGATCTTCTGGACAAGCGGGTGGCCTATGAATTCAAGAGCGAGCAGCGGTTTATGGAGGCGGTCCAGAACGCCCGGGTCATCAAAAACGCCGAGCAGTACTACCGAGCCATGTACTATGGATCCCGGGAATCGTGGAACCTGCGGGACGGTCACATGTTCGACACCCTCAACATCGTGCTCGGCTTTCACGGCCCCGAGGCCAAAGCGGTGGTCTGGGAGCACAACTCGCACATCGGCGATGCGGCCGCCACCGAAATGGGGATCAGCGGTGAAAAGAACGTGGGCCTCTTCTGCCGGGAGGCTTTTGACCAGGATGCCTACCTGATCGGGTTCGGCACCGATCACGGCACGGTCGGGGCGGCTGCCGAATGGGACCAACCCATGAAGGTGATGCAGGTTCGCCCGTCTCATGAGGAAAGTTATGAGTATCTCTGCCACCAGGCGGAGATGGACAATTTCTTTCTGCCCCTGCGACACGCCCCGGATAAACTGCGGAAGGCGCTTTCAAAATCCCGGCTGGAGCGGGCCATCGGCGTGGTCTATTCCCCGGAAACCGAACTCCAGAGCCATTATTTCTATGCGGAGCTGCCCCGTCAGTTCGACGAATACATCTGGTTCGACGAAACCCGGGCGGTGGAGCCGTTGACCATGAAGACCGGCAAAGGGCTGCCGGAAACCTTTCCGTTCGGGGTGTAAGAGGGGTCAATCGGGAGGTGAGAGGAGAACACGAATTCAAAGCGACGGATTGCATTCATGTCGATGGTCGGTTACCGGTCGAATGCATGAGACGGAAGGGGGATTTATGTCCGAACCGAAAATGATCGAACTGGCATTGCAGGGCGGAGGCGCGCACGGGGCATTTACCTGGGGGGTTCTCGACCGCCTGCTGGAGGATGAGCGCATTCGGATCGAAGGCATTTGCGGCACCAGCGCAGGCGCCATGAATGCCGTGGTGGCGGCGGACGGGTTGGACCGCCGGGGCGAGGAGGGGGCCCGGGAGGCATTGAGGCATTTCTGGAAAGAGGTGAGCAAGGCCGGAAAATATTCGCCGTTTCAGCGGACCCTGATCGACCGCCTGCGCGGACGCTGGACGCTCGATTCTTCTCCGGGCTACATCTTCTTCGACCTGCTTTCGCGCCTGGTCTCTCCGTATGAGATCAACCCCTGCGGCTTCAATCCGGTCCAAAATCTCATCGAAACCCTGATCGATTTCGAACATGTCCGCCAGGCCGAGGGAATCAAACTTTTCGTGGCCGCCACCAACGTACGCACCGGAAAGCAGAAAATCTTCCGCCGTGAGGAAATGACCGCCCATATGGTCATGGCATCGGCCTGCCTGCCGTTTATCTTTCAGGCGGTGGAAATCGAGGGCGAAGCCTACTGGGACGGGGGATACATGGGCAACCCGGCCCTGTTCCCGCTGGTGGAGGAATGTCGGGCCCGCGACCTGGTCATCGTCCAGATCAATCCCGTTCACCGCGAGGAAGTTCCCCGCAAGGCTTCGGATATCCTCAATCGAATCAACGAGATCTCCTTCAATTCCAGCCTGATCAAGGAAATCCGATCCATTTCGCTCCTGAAAAAACTCATCGAGGTGGGCAACCTCGAGGATCAGCGGTTCAAGGATGCACTTTTTCACCGCATCAGCGCGGACATGGAGCTCAAGCCACTGAGCGTGTCGAGCAAGGTCAATACCGAGTGGGCTTTCCTGGAACACCTGCACGACGTCGGGTACCGCACCACTGAAAAATGGCTCGAGGAGAACTACGAGCAGATCGGCCACCGGTCGACCCTCGACATCGAATCGGTCTATCTCCAGACATGAAGGGAGGCTTCGCATGACCGGCATCCTCGGGGTCGTTCTCGCGCTGACCCTGCTCATGTACCTGGCCTATCGGTCCATCAGCGTTCTGGTGCTCGCGCCGCTCATGGCCGTGCTGGCCGTGCTGTTCGAACCGGGTACGCCGGTTCTGGCGAGTGTGACCCAGGTCTTCATGTCCGCCGTCGGCAATTTCATCATCCTCTATTTCCCCCTCTTTTTGCTCGGAGCCGTTTTCGGAAAACTCATGGATGACAGCGGTTCCGCACGGTCCATCGCCCGGTGGACCATCGAGAAGTTCGGCCGGGAGCGGTCCATACTGGCCGTGGTGCTTTCCTGCGCGGTGCTGACCTACGGCGGGGTGTCGCTGTTTGTGGTGGCCTTCGCCATCTATCCGGTCGCGGCGGCCCTGTTTCGCCAAAACGGCATCCCCAAGCGGCTGATCCCGGGCACGATCGCGTTGGGGGCATTTACATTCACGATGACCGCCCTTCCGGGCACGCCCGCCATCCAGAACGCCATCCCGATGCCGTTTTTCGGGACCACCCCTTTTGCCGCGCCCTTTCTGGGGATCATCACGGCCGGCATCATGTTCTCCCTGGGCATGTTGTGGCTCAATCGGCAGTATCGATCGGCCATGGAGCGGGAAGAGGGCTACGGCGGCGATCATGAAGACGACCGCCCCAAAGCGGACCGAATGCTGCGCGAGCGCGCCGAGGGAGAGGGTTTCGATATCGTCGAACTCAATGAAAAGCCGGAACCTGCAGGCTTGCCGGGTTTCGGGATCGCCCTGTTTCCGATCGTGCTGGTCATCGCCATGAACTATCTCTTCAGCATGGTGATCATTCCGACTATGGACACCACCTATCTCGCCCTGCCGCAGTATGGGGAAACGGACGTGAATACGGTTCGGGGCGTCTGGGCCATCATTTCGGCGCTGGCCATCTCCATCGCGGTCCTTTCCGTGATGAACCGCAAGCGCTTCACCTCGCTTATCGAGACCATCGACACAGGCGCCAACGCCTCGGTTCTGCCCATTTTCAATACCGCCAGTCTGGTCGGTTTCGGCGCGGTCATCGCCTCGCTTTCCGCATTCGAGGTCATCCGATCGGGGGTGATGGATATCGGCGGCGCGAACCCCCTCGTTTCGCTGGCCCTGTCGGTGAACATCCTGGCGGGCATCACCGGCTCCGCCTCGGGCGGCATGTCCATCGCGCTGCAGACCCTGGGGAGCGATTACATGCGGATGGCCGGCGAAGCCGGTTTATCGCCGGAGCTCCTGCACCGGGTCACCACGGTCGCCACCGGAGGCCTCGACAGCCTGCCCCACAACGGCGCCGTCATTACGCTGCTGTCGATCTGCAATCTCACGCACCGCGAATCCTATAGGGATATCTTCGTGGTGGCTGTGCTCGGACCCCTGTTTTCGCTCGTGGGGCTGATTCTCCTGGGCACTTTCTTGGGAGCATTTTAATCCCCGGGAAAAAAATGGGCGAACCAGAGGGTCCGCCCTGAGGGTAGAAAGGGGTTATGCAGATGCCCGCCGAAAAATGAAAGCAGGCGGTCGGTTTTAGGTGGGTTCGTATTTGGCCTCGGTCGGATAGCCGGCGTTCTGCCATTCTTTCCAACCGCCTTTGAGTGCGTGGGTTTCCACCCGAAACCGATTCGCTATGTTAATAATTTCAGATTTTCAGGGAAATAAAAATGGGGTGAATCGGGTATTTCCCCGTTGCGGGGTGAAGATGATTGAGGAAGGCTTAAGATTTATTTCTCGAAAATCGTCCGTTTTCTGAGTAATTAAATTCGACGAAATACATGAATTTCCGTATTTCAGTTCTATCCGAATTCTATAAAATAAATCGATACAAGCCGTTTTCGGCGATTCACATCTTTGTTCACCGACATGAGGTCGGCGAATCCCATTCATCAACTGGTTTTCACCAGAGAAAGGAGCACGAACATGAGCGAAAGTGTTTACAAAATTATCGAACTGGTCGGATCAAGCCCGAGTTCATGGGAAGATGCCGCGAAGAACGCGGTGGAAGAAGCCGGTAAATCCCTCAAGAACCTGCGTATCGCGGAGATCGGCAAGCTGGATCTGCGGATGGAAGATGGAAAAATCGCCGCGTATCGCGCCCGAGTCAAGGTATCCTTCAAATACGAAGGTAAATAATTTTCTCAGAATGTAGAAGTTATGAAGGCACAAGAAAGAAGAGGCCTCGGTGATACAGCCGGGGCTTTTTTTATGGATTGAGAAAGGCGGGACACCATGCTCAATTTTTCCCGGCGGCGGATGGAAACGGTGGGGCTTCCGCCCGGCTCACTGATCCATGTCGGTGAGAAAAGGATGGAGAAAACCACCATCTCCCTGATCGATTACGATGAAACCCACTTTGAAACCCATGAGGATATTTCGGTGGAGGAGACCTTCGCCTTTCGGGATCGGGAAAACACCACCTGGATTCATATTCAGGGCATCCATGATCCCTCGGTGGTGGAAAAAATCGGAACCCACTACCATATTCATCCCCTGGTGCTGGAGGATGTGCTCAATTCCGACCAGCGGCCCAAAATCGACCGGTATGAAGATTGCCTGTATGTGGTGATGAAAAGCATTCGAAGCCGACACGAATCCCCGGAAAAGACCGCTTCCATTATGGTTGAGCAGGTGAGCATCATTCTGGGACCCAACTTCGTGATCTCTTTTCAGGAAAGCGATGCACCCATTTTTAAACCGGTTAAAAAGCGGATTCTCAACCGCATGGGGCGGATTCGGAAATTGGGGAATGATTACCTCGCCTATGCCCTCATGGACACCATCGTCGATGACTATTTTCTGGTTCTGGATGACCTGGAGGATGAAATCGAAAAAAAAGAGGAGAACCTGATTCTGGACCGGCCGCGCGAAAATCCCTATGGCCTCTACCAGTTGAAACGACAGATCCTGTATGTCCGCAAGGCGATCTATCCCGTACGGGATCTGGTGGTGCGGTTCCAGAAAACCGACCTCGCCCTGGTGAGCGATTCCACCGCCGTCTATATTCGGGATCTCTACGACCATGTCATTCAGCTGATCGATATCGTGGAAACCTTTCGGGAAATGTCGACCAGCCTTCTGGAGCTGTATCACACCAGCATCAGCAATCGAATGAACGAGGTCATGAAGGTGCTGACCATCATCTCCACCACCTTTATTCCCCTGAGCTTCATCACCGGCTTGTACGGCATGAACTTCAAGTATATGCCCGAGCTGGAATGGAAATGGGGATACCCTGCGGTGTGGGGAATCATTCTGGCGGTGGCGCTGACCCTGTTGGTATTTTTTAAGCGGAAGAAATGGCTGTAACAGTCTGTCCCGCCGCTCAGACTGATCCCGCATCGCACTCGAGTTTTCGCCGCCTCTTACGGGGTTTTGATCCCGAAGGGGCGGTTTTGTTGCCGGGTATTGCCCGGAGTCTGATGGCTGGGATCATGCATCCCGGGGCGTTACAATTCTGAACATTTTTCCCCAAAAAGCCTTGCCGGCCGTTCTTAAAACCGCCGTTTTATATCACCATATCACCTTTTGAATAGATGGGTTTTTGTGGTAGACTGATTCAACATTAGGTGATTCTCTTTTTTCACTTTTCAAACTCTTGATACGACATGCCTGGAAAGATCCTGATCATAGAAGACAATGGAGATTTGGCTTTGTTGATCAAATCCCACCTCGAAGATCTCTCTTTTGAGGCGGACCATGCGCCCCGGGGAGATTCCGGCCGGCGAATGCTTGAGCAAAAAGAATACAACCTGGTGGTGCTCGACCTGATGCTGCCGGGAATGGACGGCCTGGAATTGTGCCGATTCATTCGCCGATTATTTCCGAACACCGCCATTCTGATGTTGACCGCCAAAACTTCGGAGTTGGACCGCGTCCTCGGGCTCGAACTCGGGGCGGACGATTACGTGACCAAGCCTTTCAGCATGCGGGAGCTGATGGCCCGGGTCAAGGCGATTTTGAGGCGTACCGATAATCCGCCTGCACAAAAAGAGGGGGCAGGGGCGGAAGAGATTGCGGCCGGCGATCTGGTGATCGATCCGCCGAAACGCCGGGTGATGTTAGAAAACCGGATGATTGAATTGACCCGGAAGGAGTATGATCTGTTGTGGCTGTTCGCCTCGAACCCGGGCATCGTATTTACCCGTTCCCAGCTTTTGAACAAGGTCTGGGGATATGGGTATGAAGGCTATGAGCATACGGTCAATTCTCATATCAATCGGCTCCGGGCCAAAATTGAGGCCGATCCGTCTCGGCCCGTGTACATCCTGACCGTCTGGGGGGTCGGCTACCGGTTTTCAGAAAACCCCGCATGAAGGAAAGATCCTGAAGACAATGAAATCCATTTATTCAAAACTGTCCCTGATTCTGGTTTTGATTTTTTGCGTCATCGGTGCGGTTTTTGTGATTTCGGTGACGTATACCGCCGATCTGTACCAGAAGGAGGTTAATCAGAAACTGAACAGCGACCTGGCCAAAAACATTGCGGCCGAGTATGACCTGTTGGTGGACGGAGCGATCAACCAGGAGGCGCTGGAGGGGCTGTTTCATGACCTGATGGTGATCAATCCGAGCATCGAGCTGTACCTTCTGGACAACCGGGGCGGAATCCTGGCCTATTCGGCCCCTCCCGGCGTGGTCAAACAGGAACGGGTGGACATTCAGAAGGTGGAGCAATGGTTGGTGAATCGACCTGCCTCCCCGTACCTGGGGGATGATCCTCGCAGTGTGGACGGAGAAAAACCCTTTTCCGCGGCCCGCATTGCAGGCCCTGAAGATTCAGAGGGCTATCTCTATATTATTCTCGGGGGAGAACGGTTCGAAGATCTCTCCCAAAGGATCGCCGGCAGCTATATCCTTCAGCTCGGCATCTGGTGGGGTGTGATCGGACTCTTATTCGGACTGGCAGCCGGCCTGATGCTGTTTTCCCTGGTCACAAAGCGGCTGAAGCATTTGACCAGATCGGTTTCCCAGTACCAGTGCGGGTTTTCACCGCCTTCGATTCCGCTGCCGGAATCGGGCGGCACCTCTGATGAAATCGACCGCCTGAGCATTGCTTTCAGGCAAATGGCGGAGCGGATCGGAATTCAGGTGACCGAACTGGAAAAAACCCATGCCCAGAAAAGAGAACTGGTGGCGAATGTATCCCATGATTTGAGAACCCCGCTGGCGACGCTGCAAAGTTATATCGAATCCATTCTTTTGAAAGGGGATGCCCTGGCTCCGGAAAACCGCCGGGATTACCTGCGGAACGCATTGATACACTGCGGAAAACTGAACCGGCTGGTCTCCCAATTGTTTGAGCTGGCCAAACTCGATTCCGGTGAAATCAAACCGGCCGCCGAGCCGATCAACCTGGGGGAACTGGTGAGTGATATCGTTCAGGGGTATGGAATGAAGCATTCCGAACCGCAATTTGCGCTCCATATCGAATCCGGGGCCGATATTTCTCTGGTGAACGCCGATCCGGGAATGATCGAGCGGGTGTTGGAAAACCTGATTGAAAACGCCCTCCGCCACACCCCGAAAGAGGGGTCGATCCGATTGCGGGTATCCCGGACCAACGGCGACCTGCGGGTGGAGATCTGCGATACCGGCCGGGGGATTTCCCGGGAAGATCTTCCCCATGTCTTCGACCGCTATTTTAAAACAAAGGGGATGTCGCATTCCGGCGACCAAGGATCCGGGCTCGGGCTTTCCATCTCCCAGCGGATTCTGGAACTCCACGGCACCGCTATCCAAGTCCGCAGTACAGTGGACCTAGGCACCACTTTCACCTTCTCGTTGCCGGTGTTGGAGCCCGCTTCCTCCAGCCGAAAATAAAAATCCGTTTGTTATAAAAATTTTATATTTTCGTGAAGACCCTGTGACCCTGGTTGTTTAAGTTGCAATCAAGGCAGAAAAAGATTGCCGCACACACCAACCGAAGGGAAAGGAGAAAGCCATGAAACACCGCATTTTTTTTATCACAGCCTTGGCATTGGTCATCGTCTTTGGCGGATTGAACGCATTCGCGGGTCCGGGAAAGCCCAATTTCGGTCCCGCCATATACGGAGATGGGGAGGTATGGGGAACCAAGGGAACTACCCCGCTCCCGGCGCCCAATGATCAAAATATGCAATCTTATGACAAGCTGTTTGTGATTGTAAACTCAAACAATCCAGACGGTCAATTACCTGTCAGTGAAGCTGCCCCAGGCAATCGGTATTATAACGGCGGTCGATGGTTTACTCATACCGCCATGTGGACAGATACCGGCTTTTCGCTACACGGCACGGTTCCCGTCCTCAAGTCCTACGATGATGTGATGCTCTACTATGATTTGGGGCATTTGTCGATTGTACAAGGATCTTTTGACGGCGGCCCCATGCCTTATTTCGAGTGTCCGCTACTTCCCGCAAAAGACATCTGATCCATTCCTTCTAAGGAGCGCTTCCCGAGAAAACGAGAAGCGCTCCTTTCTCCCCCATTTTACTTTTTACCCGTCCTGAAGGCGTGCCTCTAAACGGTTCTTTTTCGGGTATACTGGGTGAATCCTACCCCCAAAATACGGAATTTTCCCAATTGTAATCTTTTGCATGAGAGACTTATGATGAGCGACACCAACCCAGGGAGGACCAATGAGTGACCTTTATCGTCTCAAGAATTTAAAGCGGGTTCGATGCATCCGGTGCGGAGAAATGGTCTGGCAGGACGCTCGCAGCGGCGCCATCCTGGATGCCTCAAGTCGAAACCGGTGCGATCATAAATCGATCCAGGCCGGGGGTGCGGAACAGAAAAGACCCCTTCTTCCGATACACCCCTATCCGTCTCTCGACATGCGCAACTGATAAGAGAAGGACGGAGCCGGCCGGTCGACAGGTGTCGCAACGGCTGGATCCGCCCCCCGGCCAGAAACAACCGGACCACATCGGGTGTGAAGGCGGTCAGAGGGTGGGCCGCTTCAGGTCGTCCTCATACTCACCCGTGGACATGGCATTGAGGGCCTGTGCCCACAGAAAAAACTTGCAGCTGGCCAGGTCCCGAACCGTCTGAATATTAAAGGCCTCCTTCAGCTTCTGGCCGTCCGAAGGGGACACCCCTTTGAGAATCTCCACCGGCGCATTCAGGATCTCCTCAACCGGTTTCTCTTCCCATCCCTTTTCCAGTATGTTCTTGAAATTCATTGTTTCCTCCTTTCGGTCAAAAAGTTCTCGTCAACTGCTTGCGACTCCCCCCCAACCGGACCGCAATCCATCGGATTTTCAGTGAACCGGCACACCGGACATGATTTTCAGGATGCCGATGACATCGCCTATATCAGGCGACTGATTCAGGTTGAGATCCCCGGTTTCGAAAAATCCCCGAAGACCGGCAGTAGCCTGGAGCATTCCCACTGCATCGGGAAGATCCACCCGGCCGTTTTGGTTGAAGTCTCCGATCACCCGCACATGATCGTGAATCCAATCCCTGAAATTCCCGACACGGGTGTAGACCCCGTACAGCCCGGGCTCGGCGCACCCGTCGCCCCAGCTTACCAGCCCGGCCAGCTCCCAGCCGTCGGCATCGTGAACCATCAGTGGGCCGCCGCTGTCTCCGTAGCAGGCGTCCCGTCCTCCGGTTTCAAATCCGGCGCAGAGCATGTTTTCGGTAAAATCCTCGGCCGAATAAGGGTAGATGGTGTCGGTTTCGATAAAGTCCTGAATGCACTGGTTCAGAGAAACGATCGGCAGGGTCGTTTGCATGAGCACGGGCGAATACGTCCACGAACCGGTAGTGTCTCCCCATCCGATCGCCAGGGCCAGTTCTCCGGCAAGCGCCCGATCCCCGGAAAAAACGGGGAGCGGTTTGTATCCGTATGCCGGTGATTCGAGTTCGATGAGGGCGATATCGCTATCGAGGATGAACGGATCATAGTCGGGGTGCCGGATGATAGTCCTGATACTTAGCCGGATTCGATCCGGTTCCGACCCACTCAAATCATGGGCACCCAGCAGCACCTCTAAACTGCCGGTCTCGACCACCTGATTCGACGGTCCGGTGACCAAATGGCCGGCGGTAACCACCCAGCGGGGATGGATCAGGATTCCACCGCCGATATGTCCGAAAAGGGGATCGGGTTCATCCGCATCGATAATGGCCGCCATCCAGGGCCATGCCCCGGGGAATGCTTCCACCCCTCCGACGATGCGCGGCATTTTCTCTGTTAATACAGTGGGCGCATCATCGGCACGAGCGGCTCCTGGGAGCAGCAACACGGTCAGACACAGCACGGGAAGCCATTTTTGCAGAATCATCAAGGCCCCACCTTTACCCCTGGGCTGAGTGAATCCGTCGATGGTGGAGCACCGATACGACGGCGTAATAGATCGGGTAATAGAGCGAGAATGCAGCCACGCCCCGGACCCATCCGGTTTTCGGAAACAGACAGATAATCCCCACCAGCAGCCCGTAAACAAAGGAAAGCACCAGGGTCGGTTTTTGCATCCATCGGGTCTGGGAGGGGTAGATGTAGTGGATCGGTACGAAAACGAGAATGGAGAGACCAATCAGAATGGCGGCGGTCCAGAAGGGGTGAAGCGGAAAAAAATAGAGATATAAAAAGACGATATTCCAGTAGGAAGGAAACCCTACAAAGGAATCCTGGGTTTTGGCTTGATCCTGACAGAACCCGTATGCGCTGGAGAGCATCGGCAGGGCCGCAATCCAGGTCAGGCCGTCCGGAAGCACCCCGAAAACTTTAAGGGCGATGGCCGGCAGAAAAGCATAATTGATGAAGTCGATGATGTCATCCAGGCGCCGGCCGTTGAAATCGGGAATGAACCGCTTCACTTCGAAACGCCGGGCCAGGGCCCCGTCGGTGGCATCCACCAAAACGGCCAGCCAGAGGGCGATCAGGAAACCTTGAATGTTGTTGTCTTTTAATGATAAAGCCGCATAAAAAGCCAACAGAACACCGGTGCTGGTGTAGGCATGGACCCCGGCCGCCACGATTTTTTGAAAAGTCATCTATCCAGATTCCTCAGAGAGCATAAGAGAAAAGCTCGACGGGCAACGAAAAGGCGAGCGATCTCGGTTTGTCGAGTCGAAGACTTGAATAAATGACCAAATTATAACGCGCGTTTCGGATTTGTAAAACCGTTTTTTTGGCAGGAAACCGATTGGAGCCGGCCCTGTCGAATACGGGACCGGCGGTCCCGGGATTTTGATGAGTCGGTTACCATCCGCGGGCTGCTTCAATGATTTCCATGTTTCGAATGCCTTCCTCGGGGGTCGCCAGGGAGGTCTTCTCACCGGACAGGGCCCGGCCGAAGGCCTCGACCTGGGCCTGATAAAGATTGATTCCAACGGTTTCGGTCTGCTGAGAGCCGCCCTTGAGATCGCCGGTGATCACCATCCCCGATTCTCCGAAGGCGGTCCCCTCCAGAATGGCGAATCCCTCGGTGCCGTAGAACTCAAACCGGGGACCCTTTCCGGGCGCCCCCACCGAGGATTCGGCGATTCCCAGACCGCCGTTTTCGAATCGGACCACCACCACACCGTGATCCATGCTTTCCACATGAAACCGCGGAGACGACATATACCCGCGGGTGTCCACCGGCTTTCCCAGAAACCAGATCAGGTGGTCGATCAGGTGGGTGCCCACATCCCCCAGAACCCAATTGCCGGAGGTTTCTTTTTGAAGCCGCCACTGAGCCGGAAGCTCGGGATATCCGAAGAAGAGATGCGCCCGAACCTGGACCGGGTCGCCGAAATCTCCGGCCGCCCACCGGCGCCGGATGTCGATGTGGTCCGGGTGCTGTCGAATGTGGTACCCGATGGAAAGCCGTCGGTCCGCCTGGTCGGCGGCGGCCTTCATCCGCTCCGCCTCGGCGACGGTGAGCGCCATCGGTTTTTCCACCAGCACGTGCTTACCGGCTTCGAGGGCCTGAACGGCCATATCGGCATGCATGTGGTTGGGGGTGGCGATCCAGACCGCCTCCACGGCTTCATCCGCGAGCATCTCCTCCATTGCCGGGTATGCCAGTCGCGCGCCGTGTTTCAGGATATAAGCTTTGGCATTGTTGATGTCACTGCCGACCGCTCCCACGAAGTCGGCGCTGTCCGCCGCTGCGATGGCGGGCCCGAAGGTCGAATCCGCCCATCCCGAAGTGCCGACGATGGACCAGCCGATGGTTTTTTGCATTTTGATTCCCCCTCTGTCGGGTTTCAGGTTAGGTGTCCGATATGGAATGGTTCAGGCATCGATCCGTTTGCGAATACACCGGCACATCCGTTGAATCAGGTCGCTCCTGGCCGATGTAAGCCACTGGCCGTAAGACGGGTGGGGAACGGCGTCCAGGTAATTTTCCTTTTTGGTTTCCACACCGCTTTTTTCAAAATATCCTCGTGCCACATTGCCGCAGGGAATGACCAGGAGATCGGCGGTGAGGCGGGATTCGAGCCGTTCGGTGAAGTCCTCCAGGATCATCCGGTCGACCCCGGCCACTATTTCGGAAGCCCTGCCGGCGGCGGTCGGATTGGACCGAATGGTCCTGAAAGCGTCGAAAAGAGTTTCATACTTCCTTTGCATCTCCGGCGCGGAATCCTTCAGCGCGGCCGATTGCAAAGGAAGGTTGCAGACATTCATCACCCCGAAGTGTCTGAAAAACGCACTCTGAAACTGCATGCAGCGGCCGAAGGCGATCGGGTCCGGAATATCCTTTCGATCGAACACCCGGTTCAGCAGCACCCGGGTCATATCCTTTCCGCTTCGGCCGGAAAAGGGCGCCCCGAAGCGGACTTCATCGGTGTGCGGGGATTCGGCGATGAAAAGCACCTTCTGGTCGTCAAAACCGAAGATATCCGGTACGCGGCAGACCATAAGGTCTTTCCGGACGGCGGACCCGAACCGGCCGTCTTCGGCCAGGGCGTCAAGCAGCCTCATCGGACATTCCGCATCGGGTGAACTTCACGGGGATATCCGCCGTCGGCGGGCCCGGGAATCATCCGGGTCTGTTCAGGAAGGCAAATCAATGGAGAACATCCACCACCAGGCGGGTGGGATCGGCCAACTCGAGGGCCCGGAAACGGTTCGGGGTATCGAGGCCGAGCACCCATTCCACCACCCCTTCGAAATCACAGACCAGGGCCGCTTCCTCAAGCACCGGCAGATCGGTTTTTTTTCGGCGTTCGGTGACGGTGGCTTTTCCCGCTTCGGTGTGGGCCTGGGCCGGATAAAAATGGACCTGAAGCCATCCGGAACCTTCCATGGAAACCACCTCGCCGGAGCCGCACCGCCGAATGGGCCGGTCGATGTATTCGAGATGGTATCCGGGGAACCGGTCCCCCTCGAATTCGTAGACGATTCGGTCCCAATCATCATGCCTTCCGATGCGGACGCCTTTCAATACGGCCGGTCGGTCCAGAAAATGGGGGGTGTCGATGATTCCGGCGGTCCACTCGTTTGTATCCGAGGTGATCGTGAGGGTGGTCTGCCGGACCTGAGTCTGGTTTTCGGCCAATTCCGGTTTCGGCTTTTCGCCGCATCCGGCGATCAGGAGGATCGTTAAGAAAATTTTGGTTGCGCATCTGTAGCGTCGTCTCATTCTCGCTGTCATGATCCCCGTTTCCGTTGAGATGTTCTTTGCCTGCAAAAAGGCCGGATTACCCACCAACAGGTAATCCGGCCTTTTTTAAAAGAACCCGATCCCGACGGTATTCGGAATAAAATATCGCGGGCTCGGACGGATCTCATTTTTATGGAGGTAAAAATGAAAACAGGCGAAAACGCCTAACAATAGAATAACAATCCCTACTGCATTGTCAATCGGCCGGATCGGATCGGGTAGGGTTTCTACTCCTGCTTAAACTACCATTCGGCCAGTTGGACGGTTTTCTCCAGGCTTTTGCCCCGAGTACCGGATGATTCGCCGAAAAGGCCTTCCATGATATCGCTCAGGGTCCGTTCACGAATCACCGTTCCGTCCCGGCCGATGGGGCGAGCGGTCAGGCGGTGTTTGTCCCGGTCGATATCGACCTGACAGAAATGATCGTCCTGGTTGAAGTGGGAAGCCCGGTAATCCATGGTGATGCCCGATTCGGTTTGAAAGGTATCCATGGGCGTGCTGCCGCGGGAATCGTGAACATACCCGGAAGGGTCACCGTCGGCAAAGGGAAAGGGCCAGTAGAGGCCCGACGAGGTAACCGACAGGGCCTTGAGGTGATTGGCATTTTCATGGCCTCCAAAGCGGATTTCCGCCACATTGAAGTTGTGAATGTCTCCGGACAGGAAGACCACGTTCTGGATTCCGTTTTTGACGATGTGGTCGATCAGCCGGCCCCGGGTGGCGGGGAAGGCGGGCCAGGAATCGCTGTTGTTTTTGGCCTCTTTGCCCTGAAGGGTATCGACTCCGTTGGGAACGAACACCCCGGAGCTGACGATGAACTTGGGCACATTTCCCCGGTCCTGCTGCTGCCGCAGGAGCCATGCGCAGAGTATATCGAGCTGGTTGGGCTCGGATTCCGGATGCGTGGAGGGGCGACCCAGGAGATGGTTGTTCTCTAAAGATACCCCTCGAAACCGCTGGGTCCGGGTGTCGAGCACGAAGAAGGGGTAGCCCCCGCAGGCGAAATGATAATAGAGCATGAGGCCGAAGCTTCTGGGGGAATGGCTCCACTGGTAGCTCATGTAGGCCCCGATGGCGATCTGGAAGAGCTTTCGTTTGGGCGACTCGCTGATTCGGTCCTGGCTCCAGTTGTCTTCGATTTCATGATCATCCAGGATCATGTAATGGGAAACGTTTCTCAGGAGCCGGCGACGGTTCTTAACCCCAAAGGCGGAGCGGTAGCGATCCTGGAACTCTTCATAGGTGTCGGCCAGAAGCAACGGCACATTCCGGTTGAGCATATCGGCATATATCTGGTCGCCCATGAGGAGAACGAATCGGGGATCGCTTCCGTGCGGATTGTTTTTCACGTGTTCGAGCATGGGCCCGAAGATCTGGTCGGCCCGTTTGCGCTTCCAGAAGAGCCCCGGATACTGGCAGGAGCCCATCAGAAAACTGAGCCGGTTGAGGGTGGCGGATTCGTCCGGAAAGGTGGTGAACTCGGCTTCGGAGGCCTCCTCGGGTAGGGCCTTGAGTTCGTCGATCCAGGTGTCGGCCCGCGGAATCAGGCCGGTGAGGGCTTCATCCGGTACCATGTCGTCCGGGTCGAAGTTGTCGATCAGGCTGTAGGTGCCCATGCGAACGGTGTAGCGGGTGTCCGGTTTCAGGGTGAAAGTCGCGCCCTTGCCGTCCAGATCCCGGTCCACCCCCAGGTGAAAGGTGCCGGTCCGGTCGAATTCCCGGTGGAGGCGGAAATACCAGGCCGCTGGATGCGGCAGGTGGGTGCCGTTTTCTGACATCACGGCCAGGACCCCTAGCGTGCGGTGGTCGCCGGTCAGGTCGGCGCCGCTGTCGTCGGGGTCCGACGCTCGAATCCAGAGCCGGCAGCTCTTGTCGGTGGTATGGCCTACGATGGGGCCCAGAGAGGGTGGTCGAAGTGAGTTCATGGCAGACCTCCTTGGTTGCCGATCTCGCGGCGCAATCCGCCGCGGTTATTCGATATGGGCTGCGATCCGCTCCGCCAGAGCCGCGATGGTCCGGGACGGATTTCGGCCGATGGGGGTGGGCAGAATGGCCCCGTCCGCCACATAGAGATCGGGGCAGCCGAAGACCTCGCCCAGATGGTTCACCACTCCGTTTTTCGGGTCGTTGGACATGTTGCACCCGCCCAGAGGGTGGGGGGTAATGAGAAACCGGAAAACCTCCCAGGTGGGCGGCACCCAGGGCTTTCCGCCGGTGGCCTCGGCCAGCTTTCGGTGCCGGGCCGCGATCGCCTCGATAACCCCCCGGGTTCGGGGGCCGGCAAACCAGTCCAGATCGAGATGCACCCGCCAGGGTGCATACCAGAGCCGTTTGAGCCCCAGCCGCCCGTTTCCGCCGTCGATGCCCTGGGCGAACCAGGGCATGACCCCGCTCAGGGGATCTTCCCGGCGGACCCGGTTTTTCAAATCATCAAGCAGCAGGTTCACCCGGGGATCAAAGGAGCCGGCGCGGAACCGCTCCTGAAGGTAGTTGCCCAGTACGTTTGGAAATCCGCCGTCCTCGATCCAGAACCGCTCCCCGGCCTGGGACCCGTCCAGGTAATCGATCACGCAGGTGATGGTCGGGCCATCGCTCGGTCGGACCCGGTCGGGGTGCTTGTAAAAGCCGGGGGTGAGAAAGTCCCCGTTGGGGCTCCAGTTTTTTCCCAGAAAATCGCTGATGCCGGAAAGGCTTCGGTATTGGTCCCGGGACCGAAGCAGAATCTCGGTGGATCCTAACGAACCGGCCCCCAGAACCACAATGGGCGCTTTGACGGTGCCCGGATAAAAGCTCCGGTCCGCGATCCGATCGAAATGGACTGTGTATTCACCGCCGGAGCGGGAGAGGTGAGAGGCCCGGTGCAGGGGCCGCACCTCGGCGCCGTTCTGTTCGGCCAGGGCGATGTAGTTGAAATCGAGGGTGTTTTTGGCTCTAACCCTGCATCCGATGTCGCAGTTGCCGCAATGGATGCAGGTCCCCTGGCGAACCCCCTGCTGGTTGATCAGCGGCTCGGAGTGGCGTTCGTCAAAGGGATCCTCCAGTCCGTAATGCCATCGATCGCTGAAATTGACCGCCAGGGGAAGCTTGCCGAATCGGTGGCTGTCGCCGAGCTTTTCAGCCCCTTCCCGGACCAGTTTGAATCGCTGGGTCAGCTGATTGTCGGGAAGTACCTGGAGATTGAGCATTTTTCCAACGGTTTCATAATAGGGTTTCAGCTCGGAAAAGGTGATCTCCGGAGGCCAGCCGTTATCGAAAAGGTCGGGCTGGGCCTCTACCGACACGTTGGCGTAAACCAGTGAGCCTCCGCCCACGCCGGCTCCCTGGGCCACCGCCATGTTCTTGAAAAACCGAAGATCGATCCAGCCGTTTTTCAGCTGGGGCAGGTTTTCGTCCCAGATCCAGGCATCCTCTGCGGTGCGGGGGTAATCCGCCGGTCGCCACCGACGGCCCCGCTCCAGAATCAGCACCCGCATTCCTTTCCGGGACAGGCGGCAGGCGGCGACCGCACCGCCGAATCCGCTGCCGATCACGATGGCATCGAATCGTTCCGTCATAGGTGTCTCCTTGCAAACGCTAGATAGGGCCGTAGGTGAGCACGTCTTTGGCGTAGACATCCCAGAGTTTGCCCATGAAGAGTTGTCCGAACCGGGTGAGGGCGCCGATTCGATCCGCCGAAGTCGGGCCCTCGACCCGAAAGGAGGTGAGCTGCTTCATGAAATCGGGAAGCTGAATTCGAATGATTCCGGCGCCCTTGATTTCGGCCTCGCCCTCATCCACATCCGGCCGCATGCGTCCTTTGTAGAGGTGCACGAAAAGGGTGGTGGTGTCGGCCCAGAGGTCCAGACCCGGATCGTCCACCACCGCTTTGTGGCCGATCAGGGTGAGC
>JBEPWQ010000046.1:0-19342 GCA_041642315.1 Desulfobacteraceae bacterium
ATTCTCCCGGCGGCTCCGCCGGGCACCAGCAGGCCACGTGGTGGTTCTGCGCATGGGCCTGCGCGGAGGGCCGTTCCACACAGCAATCCCGGGCCCGGTCGCATCGGGGCGAAAAGGCGCATCCTCTGGGCGGGGAGATCAGGTTCGGGGGCACTCCCTCGATGGTGATCATCCGTTCCGTATAGGCCTCCAGGCTCGGGGTGGCCCGAAGCAATCCTTGTGTATAGGGATGCTGTGGCCGATAGAAAATCTCCTCGGCCGGGCCGACCTCGACGATTTCCCCGGCGTACATCACCGCCACCCGGTCGCAGAGCTGGGCGATGACCCCGAGGTCGTGGGTGATCATGATCACCGACAGCCCGAGCCGCTTCTGAAGATCGGCGATCAGCTCGAGGATCTGGGCCTGAATGGTGACATCGAGGGCCGTGGTTGGTTCGTCGGCGATGAGCAGCTCCGGTTCGCAGGCCAGGGCCATGGCGATCATGACCCGCTGCCGCATGCCGCCGGAGAATTCGTCCGGGTGCTGTTTCAGACGGCTTTCGGGCGCGGTGATGTTGACCAGCGCCAGCAGTTCGATCGCCCGCCGCCTGGCCTGATCCTTGGTCATCCCGAGATGGTGGCGAAGCACTTCGGTGATCTGGGTGCCGATGGTGAAAACCGGGTTAAGGGAGGTCATCGGGTCCTGAAAAATCATCGAGATCTCCTTGCCCCGGACCCGCTTCAGGTAGGCCTCTCCGCCTTTGCCGACCAGAGACCCTCCTTTCCAGCGGATGTCCCCGGCCACCATTTCCCCCGGGGTATGAATCAGGCCCATGGCCGCCTGCACGGTGACGCTTTTGCCGGAGCCGGATTCTCCCACCAGCCCCAGGGTTTCCCCCTTGTGGATATGGAGGTCGACCCCGCGGGCCCCCCGGACGATGCCGCCCCGGGTGGTGAACCGGACCTTCAGCCCTTCGATTTCGAGCAGCGGCCGGTCGTTCATACCGTCCCCGCCTTGGGCAGGGCCGCTTTCCGGTCCAGTTTTCGTTTGCGGGCGGCGGCCTTGCGAGCGAATTGCTTTTCCCGCTCCTGGGGATCGGAGATCAGCCGCATCCAGCTGGCCACCAGGTTGATGGCCAGCACCGTTACGGAGATGGCCAGGCCCGGTATGGTGACCAGCCACCAGGCCCGAAACAGGTAGTCCTTGCCGGTGGCTACATCCAGGCCCCAGGAGGTGGCGGGGGGTTGAATCCCGAGGCCGAGAAAGGAGAGGGCCGCCTCGGCCAGAACGATTCGGGCGAACTCGAGAATGGCCAGGGTGATCAGGGGGGAGGTGAGGTTGGGCAGGATATGCCGAAAGATCACCCGGCCCGAGCCGCAGCCGAGAATTTCGGCGGCTTCCACGTACTGGGTCCGGCGGACAGACAGGACCGAACTCCGGGTCATGCGGCCGTAGACCATCCATCCGTTGAGGGAGAGGACGATGATCACGGTGGCCATGCTCGGCCCGATCACCGCCAGGATGATCAGGGCCAGAAGCAGCCCGGGAAAGGCGACCTGGGTGTCGATCCACCGCATGATGAAGGTGTCGGTCCGGCCCCCGAAATAGCCGGCCAGAAGCCCCATGATGACACCGAAACCGCCGGCGGCAATCACCACCAGCGCTCCCACCAGAAGCGACACCCGGGCGCCGTAGATCACCCGGGAGAGGATGTCCCGGCCCAGGTGGTCGGTGCCCAGCAGGTGGGCCGCGGTGCCCTTTTCGGTCCAGGCCGGGGGCCTGAGTCTGGCCCGCAGGTCCTGGCTGGTGGGGTCATGAGGCGCCAGCAGGGGCGCAAAGGCCGCCATGAAAATCAGCAGTCCGATCAGGACCACCCCGATGAACCCGGCCTTGTCCCGCCATAATTCAAGCCCCAGTTCCCGCATTTTCCGCCGCCGTTCCGCACTGCGGTCCCCCAGCATTTTTTTTCTTTTTTGCGCTGATTGCATGCTATTCCAGTTTGAGCCGCGGATCGATGAGGGTGTAGAGCACATCCATCAGGATATTGATCAGGACCACCGTGATCGCCACGGTGAAAACGATGGCCTGGAGCAGAATCAGGTCTTCCCGCTCGATGGCCTGGATGGCGGTCAGACCCAGCCCCGGCCAGGCGAAGACCGTTTCCACCACCACCGAGTAGCCGGCGATGGCCCGAATCAGCTCCCATCCGCAGAGGGTGACCACCGGCAGCCCGGCATTGCGAAGGGCGTGCATTCCCACGATCCGCAGAAAGGGGAGCCCCTTGGCGGTGGCGGTCTTGACATGCTGGCTGTTCAACTCGTCGATCATCGACGACCGGATGATCATGACCATTCGGGCCATGGCGGGCAGGGCCAGGGTGACCGCCGGCAGGATCACGTGGGCCGGGGTGGCGATGCCCGAGGTGGGAAGCCACCTGAGCTGGACCGCAAAGACCACGATCAGGAGGAGCCCCAGCCAGAACTGGGGCACGGAAAGGCCGATGAGGCTGAAAAAGACGGTCACCCGGTCGGTGACGCCGCCCGGCTTCAGGGCCGACACGATCCCCAGAGGCACCGACAGGACAAACGCCAGGCCGATGCCGAAAAGGGCCAGAAGCAGGGTCAGGGGCAGTTTCTCGAATACGATCCCCATGGCCGGACGGTGCTGCCACAGGGAATCCCCGAAATCGAGCCGGACCAGATCCCCCAGAAACTCGACGAACTGGACCGGAATGGGCCGGTCCAGCCCGAGCTGCTTTTCAAAGGCGGCCCGCTGCTCCAGGGTCGCCTCCAGGGGCAGCATCACCTTCACCGGGTCGCCCACCAGTCGGGTCACCACAAAGACGATCACGGTGACCCCGAAGATCACGACGGCGCCGTGCAAGAGGCGCTTCAGAATATAGCGGCCCATTCCCGGCGAATCCTATTTCCTGATCCGCATTTCTTGGACCAGCAGCTTGGCGTCGACCCGGCCTTTCCAGCGCAGCCGTTTGCTCAGCCCGTAGATGTCTTCGATATTGAGCAGCCAGACGAAATAGGCGTTGTCATAGGCCCGCTGCACCGCCTGATGGTAGAGGTCGAGTCGTTTGACCGCGTCGGTTTCCGCCCGGGCCCGGGTAATCATTTCGGCCAGCTCCGGATCGGTGTTGGAGGAGCCGATGCCGCCGGCCTGGTAATAGGCTGAAAAGCTCTTATCTGCGTCGAGGAGTTCGTTGGAGCTGACCACGAAAATGGCGTCGCCCCGGGTCTTGCGGTCAAAGAGCCGGTTCAGGTATTCGTTGAATTCGAAGATTCTCACCTGGGGCTTCAAGCCCACCTCCTCCCAGTAGGCGGCTACCGACTCGAGCAGCTCCCGGTCCTTGAGCCAACGGCCGGCGGTGCCGATCAGCTCCACCTCGGCCCCTTCGGCGCCGGCTTCCTTGAGCAGTGTCCGGGCCTGGGCCGGGTCATAGGGATAGGGCTTCACATCCTTGTTGAATCCGAAAAAGGAGGGGCTCAACAGCTGCCCCTGGGCCACCTGGGCAAAGCCTTCAAAAAGGCCTTCGGCCAGGGCGGTCTTGTCCACCGCCAGGTTGAGGGCCTTGCGCACCCGAATGTCCCGGGTGGGGCCGCCGTCGGCATTCAAAATAATGATCGGATGTTCCAGTCCGAGGATGTGGATATGCTGGGGCACCTGAGCGGTGAACTCGGGCAGCAGGTTGGTGATGACGTCAAACTCCCCGGCCATCAGTCCGGCCAGACGGGTGCCGGGCTCGGATACGAACCGGTAGGTGATCTTTTCGATCCGGGGGGCGTCTCCCCAATAGCCGCCGTGGCGCTCCAGAACGATGTCCCGGCCCCGTTTCCATTCCGCGAACCGGTAAGGGCCGGTACCCATGGGGGTTTGGGCGAAGCCCGGGTCTTTCGAGTGGGCCGGCGGCACCATCTTCATCCAGTAGAGCCGGGAGGGCAGGATGGGGTCGG
Source organism: Desulfobacteraceae bacterium (assembly GCA_041642315.1). Classification (GTDB taxonomy): domain Bacteria; phylum Desulfobacterota; class Desulfobacteria; order Desulfobacterales; family Desulfococcaceae; genus JAABSQ01. The sequence continues at coordinate 3,943 of JBEPWQ010000046.1, forward strand.
GGCCTTTGGTCATGATCCGGACGGTGTTGTCGTCCACCTTATCGGCATCCCGAATGGTGTTGAAAAAAGAGATCTGTTCGGAATTGAATTGCGGATCGATGATCCGTTTGATGCTGTACACCGCGGCGTCGGCATCGAAAGGTTCGCCGTTGTGAAAAGTGATGCCGGTGCGAAGTTTGACCTCCCATGTTTCCGGATCGACCAGTTTCGGCATCTCCGTTGCCAGCCCCGGCACCAGCTCGCCTTTCGGAGTGCGGCGCAGCAGGGTTTCATAGATGTTGTCGTTCACGGCCCGTTCGCCGCCGTCTTCCCGCAGTTGGGGGTCCAGTGTCGTCGGTTCGGAGCCGAGGGCGATGACGATGCTCTGCGCTCCGGCAAATGCGGGTGCCATGCAGAGTGCGGCACACAAAATCCCCATCCACATCAGTTTTACATGTTTTTTCATATCTCCTCCTTTCAGATCTCTCCAAAATAGAATTGCACCCAATTTCGGACCGTCTGATTTTTTAAAATGCTTTGACCCCAGGAAACCTGGTTTGCTAACCGTTTTTGAAAAATACTCCGGTCAGACCGGCCTGGTCCACCCGGTCCTGCACCGCTCCTGAATCGGTGGTATAAAGGCCTTTGGTCTTCATCTGCTCGAACAGCACCGATCCGGAAAAGGTGAACTTCTTGGACAGTTCCCCTTGTTCGCTCATCTGGATGCGCACCTCCCGAATGGCGTGGCCGATGGCCAAAGTGTCCGGCAGGATCAGGCCCATTTCTCCCCTGATGCATTGCACCGCATTGTATCCGGCCAAGGCCCCGGTGCAGATCGCTTCGGTATGGCCTACCAAAAGGCCGGCCTTTTCCCCTGCGCAGAACAGGTTCTCGAGTCCCTCGACCTGAAGCGCGTCGTCCCGCGGAGACATTCCCAGATATCGCACCGAGTTGCCCATGCCGCCGGCATAGGGGTCTTCGTATCGCGCGTTTTCGAACCCGGGTATTTCCCGAAGCGCCCTTAGCGGGAAAAACGGGGTCATCAGCTTGGCATGGCCGGTGTCAAGCAGAATGACGTTTTCTTCATATTCCGGCATGGCATACTGCTGGCAGGCCTTGAGCGCCAGTTTGCCCTTCAGCCGTCCGGATTCCGGAATCGGCACCACCACGACGCCATTCCGGCTGAGGGGTTCAAGGAGTTCGGTGGAGAGAGATTCCTTGTGGAGCTTGCAGGAGCCGCTGACGGCGCCGACCTGGCCGCCCTTTTTGCCGATCATCTCCGAAACCCCCGCCTTTTCGGCCACGCTCACCCTCCCCCCGAAACTGTGGCACCGAAGCACGCACATGGCGCAGCCGTTGCCGTACCGGGTGCAGTTGGCCGGTCCGCCGGCGGTGCCGGTGGTCTCCACAAAGACATCCCCGGAGATCCGGACCGGCTCCCCATCGGTTTTTCCGGTCACCGCGCGAATGCGGTCTTCGTCCCGTTCCACCCCGGTGATCCGGGTCTGAAACCGCATGTCGATCGACCTGCGTTTGAGGAGACGGCGGACGATCGGTTCCATGGTCCCCACATTATACAGGGAGGCATGGGCATGCCCGGGAAATTCGATGTTTCGGTGAAGCAGGTTGCCCTCGACCGCCGAAAACAGCTCCCCGGCGCCCAAAGCGATAAGCTCTTCGGTGGCGGTGAATCGCCCGTTGTTGCGCATGATGCCGCCCACCAGGCCGGTGCCCAGCAGCATGTCGGTTCGCTCCAGCAGGGTAACCTCGGCCCCCTGCGCGGCGGCTGTAAGAGCGGCGCTGCACCCGGCCCATCCGCCGCCGATGATGATGACGTTCACTTCGGTGATTTTCCTTTCAACAGGGTTGAAGCTGTTTTCGTCACTTCCGGATTCAGAAAGAATCCGTTTACGGTATGTTACCGTATGTCCCCCGGTTTTTGAAGAAAAAATTGGAGGCGGTGGTATGGTTCCGCAAAGTCCCCGGAGTGGTGGAGTTGAAAAACGCGCTTTCAAGGCATACCTTAACTTCGAAGAAAGCCTCTGAACAGAAGGTAAACATGAATGGAAGATAAACCGAGGCCGTTCGGATGACGCGCCGGGTTTATCGCTGAAAGGATGAGGAGATTATGGCTCTGGAGGATCTCAGAAAAAACGACATGATGGCCCACCTTCTCGATGCCTTGGATTCCGGCACAGACATCGGCCACTACGGCCGACTGGTGTTTACAATGGTGGCAAGGCATTTTCTGGAAGAAGAAGCGCTGATTGACTATCTTCAGAAAAATCCCGATATGGATGAAAGGGAAGCCCGCTCCCTCTGGCACCAGGTGACCAGCAAGGGATACAGCCCGCCCAAGCGGGAGCGGATTCTGGAGTGGCAGCGGGAGCAGGATTTCCCGATCTGCCCCAATCCGGATGATCCGGACGCCTGCAATGTCTACAAAGACTTGCAGTTTCCGGAGGACATTTACGACCACATCACCGATTACCATGATCAAAAGGCGAAAAGTTAAGGAGTTCCCATGTTCCCCTACCTTTACATAGCCACCTCTCTGGGCTTGTTTGTCGCCGTCCAAAATGACGGGGAATGGCATCTTTATAAAAACGCCCTGGTCGATACCCCTTTGACCAGTGTCGCGGTTTCGGGAGATACCGTTCTGGCCGGCACTGAAAACGGTATCTGGCTTTCACCCGATCGGGGTGAATCCTGGAGGGAGGCCAATACCAATCTGGATATTCGCCATATCCGATGGATTACAGGTTCTGTTAAGCTTCCGGAGTTTTTCCTGGTCGGCACTGAACCGGCCTCTATTTTCGTCTCTTCGGATCGAGGGGAAACATGGCGGGACCACCCGGAAGTGGCTGTATTGCGAAAAACCCACGGATGGTTCTTGCCGTATTCGCCCAATGCCGGATGTGTAAGAGGATTTGCCGTCGCCGAATCCGAAAAGCCGCTTCCCCGCTTTTATGCGGCGGTGGAGGTCGGCGGCCTTCTCGTTTCCGAGGATGGCGGAAATGCCTGGCATCTGGTCGAAGGCAGTGACGGCAAACCGGACATCGAGCGTGACCTCGGGGATCTGATTCATCCCGATGTCCATTCCGTCACCGTCCATCCGTCTTCCGCCGATCTGGTCACCGCCCCGACCGGCGGTGGGCTTTACCGGTCTTTCGACGGCGGAAAATCCTGGAAGCAAATCTACCGGTGCTACATTCGAGCGGTGTGGGTAGACCCGAATGATCCCGACCACCTGATCGCCGGGCCGGCCGACGGGGTCTCCAGCAACGGACGGATCGAGGAATCCCGGGACGGTGGAAAAACCTGGCATGATGCTTCTCAGGGGATGAACACACCGTGGAAAAATGATATGGTCGTCCGATTCTTCCAAAAGGATGATGATGTCTTCGCGGTGCTGTCCAACGGGGAACTCTGGATGCGGCCGCTGGAAGAATCGGTATGGAAGCGTTTCCCCCTGGAACTTCCGGAGGTAAAAGCGGTGGCGGCAAACCGATAGGATGAAAGCCGGTTTTGCGGAATGAAACCGGCGGGGTGAAGCCGAAGAAGGGGGGGTTGAAGATGAAGGTCACGGTTTGTGAATTCCGGAATGATCCGGATGGGCTGACGGCGGATTGGAACGGCCTGGTGAAGCATGTGGCCGCTCAAGGCAGCGATTGGGTGGTTCTCCCGGAGATGCCGTTTTATCCCTGGATCGCCAAAACCGACCGGGTGGACCCAGATAAATGGAATGCATCGGTTGCGGCCCATGATGAATGGATGGCGCGCCTGCCGGAGCTGTCCGCCCCGGTGGTTCTGGGATCGCGGCCGGTCACCGAAAACGGCCGCCGTTATAATGAAGGGTTTGTCTGGACCGCTGAATCCGGGTATCGTCCCGTGCACCGGAAACATTATCTGCCGGATGAACCCGGTTTCTGGGAAGCCTCGTGGTATGAACAGGGCCCCAAGGATTTTTCGGTCGCGCAAGTCGACGGCGTCAAGGTCGGCTTTCTGATCTGCACCGAGCTCTGGTTCAACATTCACGCCCGGGAGTACATGCACCAGCAGGTCGAGCTCATCGCCTGCCCTCGTGTCTCCCCGCAGCGGTCCACCGATAAATGGATCGCCGGGGGGCGGACGGTATCCACCGTCGCCGGGGCCTTCTGTCTGTCCTCAAATCTGCGGGGGCCCAACATCGAGTCCATCGCCTTCGGCGGATCGGGCTGGATCATCGAACCGGAAGAGGCGGACGTGCTGGGGGTGACCTCGGCCGATCATCCCTTCCTGACTAAGAAAATCCACTTGGAAGATGCGAGAAAGGCGAAAGCGAGTTACCCGCGGTATGTGAAAGGGTGAAGTGCTGTTTCGAATAGACATTCAGGAAGCGAACGCGCCGGCATCCGGCTCAACGACACCGTCGCGGTACAGGGGAGCGGACCGGTGGGCGTTTTTGCCGCGGTATTTTCCCTGCTCAGCGGAGCCGGGCAGGTGATCGTGGTCGACCCTTCCCCGGTTCGGCTCAAAGCGGCCGAAGCGGTCGGGGTCGATCACACCATTGATGCGGCGACGCCCGAAGAGCGCCTCTCCCAAGTCCTTGCGCTCACCCAAGGCCGGGGCGCCGATGTGGTCATCGAGGCTTCCGGAAACCCCTTTTCGGTGGGGGAGGGAATGAACATGACCCGGGACAGCGGCACCTTCACCATCGTTGGCCAATACACCGATGCCGGAGAGGTGTCCATCAATCCCCACCTTCAGATTAACAAAAAGCACCTCGACACCCGCGGGGTCTGGGGCTCAGTGATTCTTTGGGCCTTATGGGAAAGTTTACTGCGGGGGAACATTATTGTCACGCAATGGCTGGTACCAATTCTTAGATCCGGTGATTAAACCCTATTTTTTCCCCTTCCGCCGAATATACAGCGTCTTCCGCACCCGTGCGACCACCCCTTCCTGTTCATCGGTGATGTCGACGGCATACTCGGGCAGGTATTTTTCGCCGTTTGAAGTATGGGCTTTGATGTCCTGAATCATTTCGTCGTTCACGATGAACCGGGCGCGGACGGTGCCCCGGCCGGGGGCCACGAACTCGATGGCGCCGGTCTTGTCCCACACGATATACTCCCGGCCAAGGACCTGAAGCAGCATCAGCATGTAAAAAGGGTCGGTCATGGCGTAGAGGCTGCCGCCGAAATGGGTGCCGACGTAGTTGCGGTTGTAAAACCGCATCCGCATTTCGACGATGATTTCGCGGTAGTCCGGGGCGATGCGGGCGATGCGGATGCCGGTGCCGAGGTAAGGAGGATACAGGTTGAGCATGAGCTTGAACAGGGTCGGATTCACAGGGGCGCTCCTTTTTTTTAACCCAGTGCCACATCCAGAATCATCATCACGGTAAACCCGCCCATGGTGGCCAGGGTCACGGTATCGATATGGGCGTCGACCTGCTGGGATTCAGGGATGAGTTCCTCCACCACCACGAAAATCATGGCCCCGGCGGCAAAGCAGAGGGCATATGGGAGGATGTTGCGCATTCTGAGCACAAAAGCGGCGCCGATCACGGCGGCGATCGGTTCCACGATCCCGGAGGCTTGGCCCACCAGAAATGCCTTGAACCTGCTGAACCCTTCCCGGCGCAGGGGCAGGGCAACGGCGGCCCCTTCGGGAAAGTTCTGAAGCCCGATGCCGATGGCCAGGGCGATGGCCCCGCCCATGGTCGCGGATTCAATTCCCGCGGCCACTGCGCCGAATCCGACGCCCACGGCAAGCCCCTCGGGGATGTTATGGAGTGTAATGGCCAGCACCAGCAGGGTACTGCGGCGCCAGGTGGTTTGGGGGCCTTCCTGCTGATTCAGATCCTGGTTTAGATGGAGATGCGGCAGCACCATATCGGTCAATCGCATGAAGACGCCGCCGGCCAGAAACCCGATCGCCGCCGTCAGCCAGGGGTTGAAGCCCATCTGCTCGGCCATGTCGATGCCCGGCGCCAGCAGGGACCAGAAACTGGCCGCGATCATCACCCCGGCGGCGAATCCCATCATCGAATCCATCACCTTTGCGTTCACCTGTTTGGTGCCGAACACCAGGGCGGCGCCCGCGGCGGTGACGAACCAGGTAAAGAGGGTGGCGATCAAGGCTTGAATTATCGGATTGAATTGTTGCAGAAACGTGATCATTGAATCTCCTCTCTCGGTTCAGTATCAGCGTCACCGATCTTCAACCATCGTGCGGATTACCGGGTCAATATTGACATCTCCCTCCTGTCTGCCCATTGTATAGTATAATACCGTTTTTACAAATCTCACATACCGGCATGAACTTTTTTAACTCCATTCCCATCCTTTTGATGCTTTTTGCATCACCCGGGGGGGGACATCGACGGCTATGGCATTTCATATCCCAACCGCAGAAGAGCCGCAAGCGGCGATCGGCGATACGGGCAGTCTCTCCAAGCCCATGCAACGGGCTTTCACTCCTGAATCGGATTTCGACCCGATACCGCCTCCCCAACCCGGCGACTGGCTGACGGCCCATCCCGAACCGGGCCAAAGTTTCGCGGAGTTTTATCGAAAGCTCGGGTTTTCGCCGGAAGCGGCCTGGGTTCGGGACCGAGCGGCATTCATTCAGGAAGGGGATGGTTTATGACCACCCAGATCGTACGGCAGCTGATGGCGGAGCTGGCCACCGGTCAACGGGCCCACGTGCTGCCCCGGGAATTTTTTCCGGATGAATTCGGTCTGGTTTATGTAGGCGGGGATCTGTCGGTGCCCACGATCATCGAGGCCTACACCAAGGGCTGCTTTCCCTGGACCGGCGAAGCCCCCATCCCGTGGTTTTCCCCCGACCCCCGGCTGGTGCTGTTTCCCGGGCGATTTCGGGCCTCTCGAAGCCTGCGCAAACTGGCCCGGCAGAAAAAATACACCATCCGTTTCGACCGGAATTTTCGCGGCGTCATGGAAAACTGCGCCGACATTCCGCGAAAAGGCGAGAAGGGGACCTGGATCACCCGCAACATGATCGATGCCTATTGCGCCCTGCATGTGCTCCGGATTGCCCACAGTGTGGAGGTGTACGACCGGGACGATCAACTCTGCGGGGGTCTGTACGGGCTGGTTTTCGGCCGGTCTTTTTTCGGCGAATCGATGTTCTCCCGGACCCCGAATACCTCAAAACTGGCCCTCTTTGCCCTGTGCCGCATGCGGGCGCCCTACCGGCTCGATTTCATCGATTGCCAGCAGGTGACCGCCCACATGCTGCGGATGGGTGCTACGCCCCTGCGCCATCGGGAATACCGCGACCTGCTTCGGCGCACCTTATTAAAGGATTCCGGTCAGGAGAAATGGTCCGGATTGGAAGCGGATCTGACCCTTCCCTGAGGATATACCGTTAGTTCCCTACGGCTGCCGGGCCGGCCGTTCACTTCCCTGATTCCCCAGCCGCATGACCCGAAGCATATTGGTGGTGCCTTCCACCCAGACCGGCAGCCCGGCGGTGATGACCACCAGATCTCCGCTGGAGACATAGCCGGTTCGAAGGGCGGCTTCGGCGGCCAGCTGAATTCGCTGGTCGGTATCCTCGGTGTCGGGCACATAAGCCGGGTAGCAGCCCCAGTAAAGGGCCAGGCGGCGGACCACCTTTTTGTCCGGAGACAGGGCGATGATCAGCGGCTTGGGTTTGAACCGGGAGATGTGCTTGGCGGTCGACCCGGACCGGGTAGTTCCCAGTATCGCCTTGGCCTGCAGATGATCGGCCAGGATGCAGGAGGCGTAGGACACCGACTCGGAGACATCCCGCTGGGGCATCAGTTCCATATATCTGGCATGGTCGAAATCCTTTATCGCGGTGGCGGCGATTCTGGCCATGAACTCAACCGACTCAGCCGGGTAATTCCCGGCCGCGGTCTCCTCCGAAAGCATAATGGCGTCGGCTCCGTCCAGAACCGCATTGGCCACATCGGTGGCTTCGGCCCGGGTGGGTCGGGGGGCGTCGACCATCGAGCGGAGCATCTGGGTGGCGATGATGACCGGCTTGCCGCGTTTATTGGCCTCACGCACCAGCATCTTTTGAATGGCCGGGACGTTTTCGAGGGGGATTTCCACCCCCAGGTCGCCGCGGGCCACCATGATCCCGTCCGTGATCTCCATAATTTCATCTACATTGTCCACCGCCTCATGTTTTTCCATTTTCGCGATGACCGGCACCTGTCGCCCCTCATCTTGGATGATTTTCTTAATATTGCGGATGTCTTCAGCGGAACGGACAAAGGAGAGGGCCACGTAATCCACGTCGTGCTGAAGCCCGTATAGCAGGTCCTTTCGGTCTTTTTCGGTGAGAGACGGAGTGTTGAGGGTGCCCGAGGGGAGATTGATCCCCTTGTGGGAGGTGAGGGTGCCGCCGGTGATCACCTCGGTGCGGATGTCGATCTCGGTGGTTTCCTTGACCTCCAGTTCCATCATGCCGTCGGCCAGCAGGATACGGTCCCCGACGTTCACTTCGGAGGGCAGGGTGGGATAGGAGACCGACACCCGGTTTTCTTTTCCGATGATCGCCTCGGAGGTCAGAATCAGGTTTTCCCCCGGCTCCAGCCGAATACCCGATTCATGGATATCGCCCACCCGGATCTTGGGTCCGCACAGATCCTGAAGAATGGCCACCGGAATATCCATCTCTTCGGAAATGGCCCGGATCATCTCGATTTTTTCTCCGTGCTCTTCATGGGTGCCGTGTGAAAAATTGAGCCGGGCCACACTCATTCCGTTTCGTATCATCTGTCGGATCACCGATTCGGACCCGCTCGCCGGGCCGATGGTGCATACAATCTTGGTTCTCGGCATTCTCTACCTCCTGAAGGTGATGGGTATGGAAAGGGAAATGCAACGGCCGGGGCCGATCTGCTGAAATCAGTCGATTTTGGCGGCCAGTCCGATCGGGCCTGCAAAATCCTTTCGGTATTCATCATAAGGCATGGTTCGTATGGTGAAGCTGAGCTTGTCGCTTCGGTACAGATCCTCGGAATACTGGAATTTTTCCCCCGACTCGGTTCTGATCAACCGCTTGATCAGCAGCAGAGGACTGCCTGGATTGATCTTCAACAACCGGCCGTCCGACGGGGTGGCCGATACCGCTTCGATGGACTGCTGGGCGGTGCCGAGGGCGAAATTTGTTTCCCGATACAGGACTTCATAGATCGACTCCTGCTCCAGATCGAATTTCAGCAGCGGTTCGAACAGATCATGCACGAAATACGAGCGTTCGATGATGAGCGGTTCGTCATCCCCGAACCGAAGCCGCCGAACCCGCACCGTTTCCGCCGAAGATTCCAGGCCGAGGATCTCCCGAATCGGCTCGGGCGGAGGACCGGTGCGAACCTCCAGCAGCTTGGCGGAAGCTTTTTTTCCGTGCCGGCTCATCAGTTCGGTAAACCCCATCAACCGACGGGCGTTCTGTTCGATTTTGTGCTTCAGGGTGACGAAGGAGCCCCGCCCCTGCTCCCGCTTCACCAGCCCTTCTTGAAACAGCAGCTTCATGGCCTCCCGCGCGGTTCCCCGGCTCACATTGTATCGCTGGCACAGTTCATGTTCGCTGGGAAACCGGTCTCCCTCTTTGTACTTGCCTTCTGTTAAAGCGTTGTGAAGTTCCTCATAAATTTTATAATACCGCGGGGTCATGTCCCGTCGCATGATATCCATCGATTTCTCCCCTTCGCAGGTTGTCTTTTATGTATATATGTATAGACAACTGTATAAGTGAATATGAGGGATGTCAAGCGGAATCTCGATTTTAAATACATAGGGAGCTGAAAAGAATACTGGATTTACCTGATTTGCCTATGAATTCCTGTTGTTTATACATTTCGGTATCGATTTTTAACATTCAAAAAGAAGGAGATCATTATGCGACACCTTAAACAGGCACTTTTTGCCGGATCGATTCTATTGATGGCCGCCGGATGCGCTGGGTACACCGAGCTTGAGCCGGCACCCGCCGCATCAACCGTGGCCGGAACGGAAGACAAGGCCGTGGACAGTGTCGCCGGAGTGCGGGTGAGCGCCACGGTGGACGCCTGGGACGGACTCGAAGACATCAAGCAGGAGGTGACCCCGGTCAAACTCTCCATTCGAAACAGCAACCCCGAACCGGTCAAGGTGCAGTACAGCGACTTGGCTCTGGTGAGCCCCACCGGAACCCGGTATGCCGCCCTGCCGCCATATAAGATCGAGGGATCGGTTCAGAAGCCGCTGATCGCATCTCCCTACACCCCGGTGACCACCCCTGAATTCGATTACCGGGGGTATTCGGTGGCCCATCCCTACGGACCGGTTTACCCGACCCTGGAGCCGGGGTTCGGACCCTATTACTACGACCCGTTTTACTACAACCGGTATTATGAATACTGGGCCACCATCGATCTGCCGACTCAGGAGATGCTGGTGAAGGCCCTGCCCGAGGGGGCGGTTCAAAAAAACGGCCGGATCACCGGATTTGTCTATTTTGAAAAGGTGGACCAAGACATCCCCCGGGTTTCATTTCAGATGGATCTGGTCGGGGCCGAATCCGGGAACCGGTTCGGGCGAATCAGCATTCCTTTTCTAGTGGATGAGTAAGGCGATCGATGCGCATGGATTTCCCATCAAAAAATCCCCCGAATAGCGGGGGATTTTTTGATTGCATGCATTTTCCGATTCAGGAAGTGGGGGGCGGGGTCTTTCGGGTCAGGGTAAGTTTGTCTCCGGTCAGTCGGACGTCAAAGATATCGCCTTTTTCGAAATGGGTGCCTTCCAGCATCTGGGGATCGATACGATTGCCCCGGTCGGTATGCTTGCCGCTGACAGAGGGTCTGTCCAGACCGTCGATCATCAGGGTTTCCCCTTTTTCCGCCATCAGGGTCTGAAGGGCGGTTTTGAGAGCATCGTAATCCCGAAGGTCGAGTTCGTCCATCATTTCCTGAGCCGATTTCCCTTCCTTGGCCAGTTCCCACAGGCGCTTGGCATTGATCTCGAATCTGGGTTCCATCTGTTCCTGGATTGCGTCGTCGGCCATAATAAACCTCCTCATGGTTTCTTAAATAACCCATTCACTTATATGCAATCATCCTATCCCACCGCCGCCGGAGCCGTGAATGGGGTGAAAAATGTATTTTGCGCCATGAAGATCGGTATTCGGCCGACTTTTTTTCATCTTCGCAGGCAATGCGGATTCTGAAAGACGGATTATCCGGTGCTCTGCATGGCGGCCGCGATGCCGTTGATGCTCAGAAACAGTGCATGTCGCAACGGGCCGCGATCTTCGTTCGAGGCGTTCCGCCGGCGGCGCAGGAGTTCGATCTGAACCAGATTGAGCACATCGGTGTAGGGGTTTCGCAATCGAATCGATTTTTGTATCACCGGATGGTTGTCCATCAATGCCTCCCGGCCGGTGATGGAGAGGATAACCCGGCGGGCCTTGTCGAAATCCGCCGCGATCCGGTCATGGAAGTTCCGCTCGGAAAGGCTCCCGTACCGGACCGCGATTTTCAGGCGGGCCCGGGTCATTTCCCGCTGGGCATTGTCCAGCACTGTGTTGAAAAAGGCCCAGTTTTTCCACATCTCACGGAATCGGCCGAGGTTGCCCTCGTCCTCGTCGATGAGGTCGGCCAGGGCCTTGCCCATGCCGTACCAGCCCGGCAGGTTGTAGCGGGTCTGGGTCCAGGAAAAGACCCAGGGGATGGCCCTGAGATCGTCGAAGGCCACCTCTTCGGCCGATTTGCGGGAGACCGGCCGGGAGGCGATGGGCAGGTGGCTGATCTGTTCGATGGGGGTGATCTCCTTGTACCATTCCCAGAATTCCGGGTCGTCGATCAATTCCCGGTAGGCGTTCATGGACCGGTCCGCGATGGTCGACATCATGTCGGTCATCTCCGGGCTGCAGCCCAGATCGCATTCGGTTTCGTGAATGGTGCCGAGGATGGCGTTGACGATCTGCTCCAGGTGCCGGCGGGCGATGGCCGGCAGGGCGTAGCGGAAGGAGATTACCTCTCCCTGTTCAGTGAACCGAAGCCGTCCGTTTCGGCTGGCCGGAGGCATGGCGAAGATGGCCTGGTTGGCCCGGCCTCCGCCCCGACCCACGCTTCCGCCCCGGCCGTGAAAGAACCGAAACCCGATATGGTGGGCCCGGCAGACCTCCGCCAGGGTTTCATGGCCCTTCTCCAGGGCCCAGTTGGCCATCCAGTAGCCGCCGTCCTTGTTGCTGTCGGAATACCCCAGCATGATTTCCTGAAAGTCTTCCCGGGCCTGAAGATGAAGGCGATAGACCCGGCTGGCGAACATGTCGCCCATCAGGTCGGCGCCCCGTTCCAGATCGGAAATGGTCTCGAACAGGGGCACCACGTCGATGGGCGAGATGACCGCGCCGTCCCGAATCTTCCAGAGATTGGTTTCTTTGGCCAGGATCAGCACCTCCAGCATATCGCTGACGGTGTGGGTCATGCTGACGATGTAGGCGCCGACCGATTCTTCGTCCCGTTCGATGGCATCCCGGGCCACCTCCAGGGTTTTCAGCACCTCGGCAGTGGATTCGGAAACATCTTCGTACCCGCTGATCAGGGGGCGGGGATTGCACAGTTCCGATTCCAGAAGCGCTCGTTTTTCCGGCTCGTCCAACTCTGCGTACCGGTCGTTCACCCCGGCCAGCCGGAACAGCTCCGCCACCGCCTTTTCATGAACCCCGCTGTGCTGGCGAAAGTCCACCGAGACCAGGTGAAAGCCGAACACCCGGGCCCGAATCAGCAGATCCGAGAGCCGACCGAAGGCGCCGATATCCCCCAGGCCGCTCTTTTTCAGGGATCGTTTGATCATCTCCAGATCGGTGATAAAGTCCCGGACGGTATAATCCCTGCTTTCGGGCTCCTGAAGCAGGCGCTTGATCCTTTCGAGCATGTACCGGATTTTGATACGATAGGGCTCATACCGGTACCGGCGAAGAAAATCGGGGTCGAGCGCCAGGGTCTCGGCCTCTTTTTTCAGGGAGGCGGTCAGTTCTTTGGATACCGCCACCCGCCGGGAAGAAGGGCTGAGGACCTGCCAGAGCTGGGTCAGGCCTTCGCGGTATCCTTCCAAAGCCGCGGTTCGGTAGATTCGAAGGGCCTCCTCAGTGACCTCGGGGGTGACGTTCGGATTGCCGTCCCGATCCCCCCCGATCCAGGTTCGGTATTTCAGAAAGGGCGGAAGGTCGGGCGCCTTTCCGTAATAGGTCTCCATCGCCTCCATGAGATCCCGGTAGATGCGGGGAACCGTATCCCAGATGGCGTTTCGGCAATAATAGAGCCCGTTGTCCACTTCATCCATGACCCCGAGCCGGTCGGATCGCACATCGTCGGTGGCCATCAGAAGCCCGATGACATGGTAGATCTCGGTGAAAATCTCGTCTTTTTCCCGGCCCGAAAGTTCGCACCGGATGGGAATTCGGGAGAGCAGCCCCGAGATCCGCCTCTGTTTGAAAAGGATGGACCCGCGCCGGGCCTCGGTGGGATGGGCGGTGAGGGTCGGCTGAATGTCTGCGTCGCCGATCCGATTCAGGACCTCTTTCTGGTCCAGTCCCTGTTCTTTGTATCGGTGGATCGCCTCCAGAATCGATTCCTCCCGGGGGGATTCCGGGGTTTCATTCCGCTCGGCCTCCCGGTTGATTCGAATGATCTCCTGTCGTTCGGCTTCGTTTACCAGATTGAAAAAGGCGGTGTAAGAGCGGATCAGCCAGAACAGCCGGTCGAGACTGAGGCCTGCGATGATTTCTTCCACCACCTTGTATCCGGCCCCGTCGGATCCGTTTTCCACCGCCTTGCAGCGGTTTCTGAGATCCTCCACCAGGTCGAACACCTCTTTTCCGGCCTGTTCCCGAATGACCTGCCCCAGCAGGGTGCCCAGAAGATTGACCTGGTAGCTGAGGGGTTCCGAAATCCCGCTTCCTTCCGCTTCGATGTTCAATCCCGTCCATGTTCGCATGCCGATACCTCTTTATTGGGTTAAGATTTGCTGCCGAATGGCCTTCGCCTTTTGACCAAACAAAAAAGGCATCCTGCCCGATTCTGGCAAGATGCCCCGCAGCCCTTTAAAAACCAGGTTACTGCTTCAAGACATTGGCCGCAGCCGGCCCCTTGTCTCCCTCTTCGATCTCAAAAGAGACCTGATCTCCTTCGGCCAGGGTCTTGAAGCCGCTCATGGAAATCGCCGAGTAATGGACGAAGACATCTCCGCCTTGTTCATTCTCGATAAACCCGTACCCCTTTTTGTCGTTAAACCATTTGACTACACCATTTGCCATTGTTTCTACCTCCTTCTTAAAGATTCCCCCTTTATTCCACCGGAACATCGGCCGGGAACATCCCGGCCGATAACCGGTTTACTACAGTGAAAACCGCTTTCAACCGCGGCTTTCACACTTTACTTCATGGCATAGATGCGCTTGTCTTTTTCCCCTTTTCTTCTTCGGATCACGTTGCAGGCCGAGGAGCTGCATTCGGAGAGGACATCTTCGTCGGTGTTTTCTTTCGCGTTCAGTTCCATCAGCTTTCGAAGCCTTGCTTCAATTTCATTTTTTTTGGCGATATCCATCTTAATCGGGTTGCCTTTCTTTAATGATGTTTTCTTTTATTTTTGAATTTGGTGATTGTAAGTGGATCTAACAGTCTATCGGGTTGATTCCGCAGGAATCGACATACCCTAAGCCGATGCCACGGCAGAGGCGGGAGCATGATCTTTGAAAATCGGAAAATGCAGACAGATGGGTCTTGCTTCGGAATCCGGGATTGAGTGGTGAGTTCCTCGGGGAGAAAAAGATGGTATGTCGGTGAAACAATCAACTGCGTAAGATTTTAATTTTGAGAAGATTTAATAGAACCTGCATCAGCAGAACCGGTCTGCTTAGCGCCTTCGGGGCGGCGCATTCCGGCTCTCCTTACATCATACGATTCAACATGCGGATGGTATTTACAACTTTATAATGATCATTCTCCAATACGCCGATAAAATCCATTTGTCAATCCTAAAATTTGATGAATTCGTAAAAAGTCCCCTTTAGTTTAATATAATGAAATAATTTACTAAATCTAAATTTTCCCCTTGAAAAATTCTGAAAATATGATGAGGATGAGCATGTAAATTCAACCGCTTACGAGGAGTTTCAATGCTCTGCATAAAAGGCTTCCGAACACCACCTTTCGCAGGCGTTTGATGGAGATGTTCTCACCGCATCGGGTAAAAGCTGAAACGATGGTGCCTACTTGACGGTGGTGACCGGACAGGGTCCCTTTAAAATGATGTACTGCGCCGTGGATCCTAGTATGAGTTTCTGGGTTCTCGATTTTTTCTCGACGCCCACTAGGATCATGTCGACCTCGTGGTCCCTGGCGAAATGGACGATATCTTCTCCCGGAGACAATCCCCGCGCCAGCTGGTGG
>JBEPWQ010000047.1:0-19263 GCA_041642315.1 Desulfobacteraceae bacterium
CGGACCCGGACCCGGAAAAGACCGAAGCGGCGGATGAGTATTTCAGACGGCTGGCCGATTTGATCGTGAAGGGGCTTGCCCGGTGCGGGTTTTCCGAATGCGCCCGGGGGGTCATGGCCAACCGGGCCGAATGGCGGCGGTCCCGGAGCGACTGGCTGAACCTGATTGAGGAGTGGCTTCGGTCCTGTGAACCGGGTCGAACCCGCATGGTCTTGTCTCTTCTCGATTACCGGCCGATCTGGGGAAACATGGTGTTGGCCGAATCCTTTCGGGACCGATTGTTCGACGCCTTTGCCGCCTGTCTTCGCTCCGACTACCGGGTGACCCGGGACGATCTGGTCCATCGGCTTCCGATTCGCTTTCTCGGCACCTTTCAGACGGAAAATTCGGGTCTCCACAGGAATGAAATGAACCTGAAGCGCTCGGCCATTCTGCACATCGTCAACTCCATTCGAATGCTGGCCGCCAAGCACCGCATCAGCGAACCCTCTACCTTGGGGCGGTTGAAACAGCTGACGGAGTCGGGGGTGATCTCCCGGTCGGACGGAGACCTCTTCGCCCGAAGCTTCAAGCACCTGATGCGGTTCTGTATTCGAGAAAACATGAAAAAAGTCCAGCAGGGGCGGAATCCGGACAACTACATCGACCCGTACAGCCTTCGAAAACGGGAGCGTGTGATTCTCAAAGACGCCTTATCCGGTGTTTCCCGTCTGTTGAATCTGGTCAACGACGAATTCGATACTTTTTGGCTGAAACAATTTACCTGATCGGGTTTGCCTGATTTCCGCGGGTCAGCGGCATCCTTTTTCCGAATTCGATTCATTTGTTCGTCAATTCCATAGAAAGTATTTGACAAGTATCCCCCCCATTCGATATAAAGGTTCCGTATAGAATGACTGAGCGCTCGTTCAATGCATGTCAAGGCTGCAATCTTTCCTGGTTTTTTAAGTCCTTTTATGATTGAGCGTTCAATCCGTGTTTTTGGCGGACGGAGTTGTATTTAGCGATTCCGGATGAGCAACCAACAACCTTTTTCCTGAAGGGGAATCCCTGTTTCCCTGACAGCCGGTTCGGAGGCGCCACATGACGCAGGCTCACAATATGACCGATTATGAAAAGACATATCGTGAATTCCAATACGATGTCCCCGAATTTTTCAATTTTGCGGGCGACGTCATCGATCAGTGGGCCGAAGATCCGGACAAGCTGGCGATGATATGGGTAGACGACGCCGGCACGGAAATCAAGAAGACCTTCTCGGGCCTGAGCAGGGCCTCCCGACGGCTGGCCAATGTGCTGGTCCAAAACGGGGTCAAGCAGAATGAGGTGGTCCTGCTGGTGCTGCCCCGAAATATTGAATGGTGGGAGGCGGTGACCGCCTGTATCCGCATGGGCGCCTTGGTGGCTCCGGGCACTACGCAATTGACTTCCAAAGACCTTGAGTATCGGGCCAACCGGGCCGAAGCCACCTGTATCATCACCAATCATGAGATCGCCGCCAAATTCGACGAGGTGGCGGACCGGTGCCCCACCGTCCGGACCAAGATCGTCATCGCCGAACCCCGTAAGAACTGGATCTACTACACTGAAGCGGTGGAAAAGGCCTCGGACCGGTTCGACAACGTTACTACCCGCAGCGACGACAATTGCCTGGTCTATTTCACTTCCGGAACGGTCGGGTTCCCCAAGATGGCGCTTCATACCCATTCCTCTTACCCGATCGGACACCAGACCACCGGGAAATTCTGGCTGGATCTCAAACCCGATGACCTTCACTGGAACATCAGCGATACCGGCTGGGCCAAAGCGGCCTGGAGCAGTTATTTCGGACCCTGGAGCTGCGGCGCGGCTCTGTTCGTTCACCACACCGACCGTTTCGACCCGATCCGGACCCTGGAGTTGCTGGCTCAATATCCGGTGACCGTGATGTGCGGGGCGCCCACCATCTATCGAATGCTGGTGCTTCAGAATCTGAGCGGCTTCAAATTTCCCGAACTTCGCCACTGCGTGGGGGCCGGCGAACCCTTGAATCCGGAGATCATCGAGGTCTGGAAAAAAGCGACCGGCTGCACCATTCGGGACGGCTACGGCCAGACCGAAACCGTGCTGCTGTGCGGAAGCTTTCCCTGCATCGAACCTCGGTTCGGTTCCATGGGAAAGCCCTCTCCGGGGGTCGATCTTCAGGTGGTAGATGATGCGGGAAATATTCTGCCCCCCAACACCGAAGGGGATATCGCGGTGCGGGTACGCCCCCAGCGGCCGGTCGGATTGTTCAAGGAATACTGGAAGGAGCCGGACCGGACCGAATCGGTTTTTCGAGGAGACTGGTATCTGTCCGGCGACCGGGCCTATGTGGATGACGACGGCTATTTCTGGTTCGTGGGACGGTCAGACGACGTGATCCTTACCTCGGGATATCGGATCGGCCCCTTCGAGGTGGAGAGCGCTCTGATCGAGCATCCGGCGGTGGCCGAATCCGCGGTGGTCTCCAGCCCGGATAAGACCCGGGGTGAGGTGGTCAAGGCCTTCGTAATTGTCGCCCCCGGTTTCGCACCCGGCGACGACCTGGTCAAAGAGCTTCAGGACCATGTGAAAAAAGTGACCGCGCCCTACAAGTATCCCCGAAAGATCGAATTCGTCGACGCTCTGCCCAAAACGGTCAGCGGAAAGATTCGGCGGGTCGAACTCCGGAAAGCCGAGTGGGGCGAATGACCGGCAGTGTGTGTATTCAACTGATATGAATTTGGAGACCATGCGGTCCAAGCATTTCGCCGAAGCGCTCTGGTCTGTTTTGTTCTGATCGGTTTGAAACCACCAATATTTTACATGCAAAGGGAGATGCGATGCTGCTACCCAAATATGAAGTCGGCAAAACCACGATCGGTGGACTGGTCGACCTGGTCGCGGACCAGTTCGGCGACAGCAAGGCTTTAGAGTACCATAAGCTGGGAATCAACCATAATTATCGGGAATTCAAGGAGGTATGCAACCGGGTTGCCAAAGCATTTATGGCGCTCGGGGTCGAAAAGGGAGAGCATATCGCCATCTGGGCCAACAATGCCCCCGAATGGGTTCTGGCCCAGTTCGGCACCGCCAAAATGGGGGCGGTCCTGGTGACGGTGAACACCAATTACCGAAGCTTCGAACTGGAATACCTGATGGAACAGTCCGACGCCACCACTCTGGTGATGATCGGCGGTGTCCGGGAGCCTGACGAATACCTCAAGGTGGTCAACAATGTCTGTCCCGAACTCAAGGACAGCGCTCCCGGCGGGCTCGACTGCTCCCGTTTGCCCAAACTCAAGAACATCGTCTATATCGGCGATGAAAAGCATTCAGGGATGTTCACCTGGGATGAAGTGATGACAATGGGCGAGAAGATCAGCGATGATGAACTCAAGGCCCGGCAGGAATCCCTGGATCCGGACGACGTCATCAACATGCAGTATACCTCCGGTACCACCGGGTTCCCCAAAGGGGTGATGCTGACCCATACCAACCTGATCGGCAACGCCAAGAGTCTGGGCGAGTGCATGGAGTTTTCCAACAAGGATACCCTCTGTATTCCGGTTCCCTTTTTTCACTGCTTCGGATGCGTGCTCGGCACCCTGACCTGCGTGGTCTCGGCCGCGGCCATGGCGCCGGTGGTGGCCTTCAAGCCCGATGAGGTGCTGGAAACGGTTCAGGCTTCCAGGTGCACCGGCCTGCACGGGGTGCCCACGATGTTCATCGCCGAACTGGAGCAAATGAAGGAAAAATCGTATGATACCTCCACCCTGCGGACCGGTATCATGGCCGGTTCCCCCTGTCCCATCGAAGTGATGAAACAGGTGGTGGACGAAATGGGTGCCGGTGAAATGTGCATCACCTACGGCCAGACCGAGGCTTCGCCGGGAATCACCATGACCCGAACCACAGACTCTCTGGAGCGACGGGTTTCCACGGTAGGCAAAGCCCTTCCCGAGGTGGAAGTCAAGATCGTAGATCCGGCTACCGGTCAGGAACTGCCGCCGGACCAGCAGGGGGAACTCTGCACCCGGGGCTACCACGTCATGAAAGGCTATTATAAGAATCCCGAGGCCACCCAGGAGGCCATCGACGCCGAAGGCTGGCTCCATACCGGGGATCTGGCCATCATGGACGCCGAAGGCTATTGCAAGATCACCGGCAGGATCAAAGACATGATCATCCGCGGCGGAGAGAATATTTATCCCCGGGAGATCGAGGAATTTCTGTACACCCACCCCAAAATCAGGGATGTTCAGGTGGTGGGAATCCCCAGCCGGAAATACGGGGAAGAGGTGGCGGCCTTTGTGCAGGTGAAGCCCGGCGAAACGGTTACCGAGGAAGAGCTGAAAGCGTTCTGCAAGGATCAGATCGCTTTCCATAAGATCCCGGCCTATTTCAAGTCCGTGGAAGAATATCCCACCACCGCCAGCGGAAAAATCCAGAAATACAAACTGCGGGAAGAAGCGACCAAAGACCTGGGCCGCGAAGAAGAAGCCAAAATCGCCACGGCATAGTTTCTATTTTTAATCTAAGTTTATTCAGATAAAAAACCGCCTTTTCCTGTCGCCTGATGGGAGAGGGCGGTTTTTATGTCAAGGCACCGCCGCTGCCGAATGTTTCCTTATTTGTTTCAAGTTCGTTTCCGTAGCGGCTGGCCTGGTTCCGTGCCGAATTCATTCGGGCGGAAACCTTTTTACTTGACAAGGGGATTCGAATGTGAAAATTTGAAGAAAAATCTAACGTCCGGTCGGTAGAAAGCCGGATAGATATAAATCCCGAAATATTTTCTGATAGGGAGTTCTCCATGCCGTCGGGCCATATGAAAGAAAAGATTAAGTCGGTCGCCATCGATCTGTTTTTCAAAAAGGGATATTTTGCCACCAGCATCAGCGATCTGGCCCGGGGAAGCGGCATTCAAAAGGCCAGCATCTATTACCATTATGCGAGCAAAGAGGAGCTGCTGTTTCACATTCTGGAAAACACCATGGATGACCTCACCGCCTGCCTCAAAAACAGCCTGGAGAATGTTACCGGGCTGGAAGAGCGGATGCGGGCCGCCGTGCGAAGTCATGTGCGGTTTCATCTGGAGCGTCAGAAGGAGAACTTCATCGCCAACAGCGAACTGCGGGGCCTGACCTCCGAACATTACCAGGAAATCGTCAAAAAAAGAGACGAATACGAACGGATATTTCAGGGACTGATTCGAGAGGGGAGCGAGGCGGGCGTTTTTGCCCCGGGGGATGTCAAGATTCTTTCTTATGCCATCCTGACCCTCTGCACCGCCGGGGCCACCTGGTTTAAACCCACCGGGCGGTTGACCATCGATGAAATCGCGCTGATTTACGAGAATTTTATCATCAGCGGCCTCAAAATGGGAATGATCGATTCAGAATTTTTGAATCGAAGGAGCGGCGGAACGCTCCCGCTCGAAGATAAAAATACAATGTAAAATAAGAAGTATAGAATGCTTTTTGCGGAGCCTATTTTTGCCTTGACAAAGCCGGGATTCCGTGAGATAGCTGGTTTACAAAACCTAACGACCGGTCGGTAAAAAGAAAAGTTTCGTTAACCTTTTTGAAGGCCGCATTCTCGTTTTTTTCCATCCCGAAAGGAGGAGGTAACGTGGATTTTGATCTTACCAAAGAACAGGAAATGATCCGCAAAGAGGTTCGAAAGTTCGCCCAAAGCGAAATCGAACCGGTGGCCCAAGAGTTGGACGAGAAGGAGGAATTCTCGGTCGAACTCACCAAGAAGATGGGCGAAATCGGCCTGTTCGGCATGTTTGTCCCCGAAGAATACGACGGCCAGGCCATGGACTATCTCTCTTATATCATCGCCGTGGAGGAGATCGCCCGCATCGACGGCTCCCAGGCGGCCACCATCGCGGCGGGGAATTCCCTGGGCATTGGCCCGCTCCACTATTTCGGCACCGAGGCTCAGAAGAAAAAATACCTGCCGCCCCTCTGTCGGGGAGAAGCCCTCTGGGGTTTCGGCCTCACAGAGCCCACCGCCGGTTCCGATGCCGGCGGCAGCAAGACCGCCGCGGTCAAGGACGGCAATGAGTGGGTGATCAACGGATCCAAGATCTTTATCACCAATGCCGCCTGCGACATGTCCCTCGGAGTGACGGTGCAGGCCATCACCGGTACCCGGCCCAACGGCAAACCGGAGTACACCTGTTTTATCGTGGAGCACGGCACCCGCGGGTTCAAGACGGTGCCCATGCACAAAAAGATGATGTGGCGCTCCTCCAATACCGCCGAACTCTATTTCGACGATGTCCGGGTTCCGGAGGAGAACATTCTTGGCCAACAGGGGGACGGATTCCACCAGATGCTGAAAACCCTGGACGGCGGCCGCCTCTCCATCGGCGCCATGGGGCTGGGCGGGGCTCAAGGGGCCTATGAACTGGCCCTCCAATACGCCAAACAGCGGGAGCAGTTCGGACAACCCATCAGCAAATTCCAGGCGGTCGCCTTTAAACTGGCCGACTGCGCCATGGAAATCGAGTGCGCCCGGAACGTCCTCTACAAGGCCTGCTGGCTGCGCAGCCAAAACCGTCCCTTTGAGCTGTATGCCGCCATGGGCAAGCTCTACTGCTCAGAGCTCATGGGCAGGGTGGTCAACCATGCGGTGCAGATCCACGGCGGCTACGGCCTGATGAAGGATTACAGCGTCGAGCGGTTCTACCGGGATCAGAAGCTTCTGGATATCGGCGAGGGCACGTCGGAGGTCCAGCGGATTGTGATTTCCAGACACATCGGTTGTTAATCCAAAATAGACGGGAGAAGAGAATGAACGACAGTCTACTTCGGGTCGAAACCGAAGATCATATCGCCGTCCTGACCCTCAACCGGCCGGAGGTGATGAATTCTTTCAATTTCGCCATGCTCAAGGCGCTCAAAGAACAGATCGACACCCTTCGGTTCGATCCGGATATTCGGGTGGTGATCATTACCGGATCGGGGGACCGGGCCTTCTGCGCCGGCGCCGACCTCAAGGAGCGGGCTACCCTGAGCCCCATTCAGGTGAAGCAGTTTATCTATACCATTCGAAATCTGTTCACCGATATCGAAGAGTTGAACAAACCGGTCATCGCCGGGGTCAACGGCATCGCCCTGGGCGGCGGCACCGAGCTGGCCCTGGCCTGCGACATCCGGATTGCGGCGGCTTCCGCCTCCATGGGCCTCACCGAAACCAAACTGGCCATCATTCCCGGTGCCGGCGGTACCCAGCGGCTGCCCCGTCTGGTGGGCAAGGGCAAGGCCAAGGAACTGATTTTTACCGGACGACGGGTCGACGCCGAAGAGGCCGAAAAGATCGGACTGATCAATGCGGTCTGCGCACCCGACCGGCTTCTGGAAGAGTGCAGGCACATGGCCGTGATGATCTGCGAAAACGGGCCTATTGCCGTGGAACAGGCCAAATATGCGGTCAACCGCGGCATCGAAACCGATATCCACACCGGCCTGGCCATCGAATCCAACGCCTACTGGGTGACCATCCCCACTGAGGACCGGTTGGAGGGCCTGACCGCGTTTCGGGAGAAACGAAAACCGAATTATCAGGGGAAATAACCGGAGAGGGGAAATGCTATGAGCGGCAATCGCGTTTTTTGGGAGCAAGAAGAAGAAAAGCTGACCGAACGGGTATACGCAGCCACCTGGCCCGGCGGGCAGAAGGCGGTGGACCGCCTGGCCGGGCAGGGAAAAAAACCGGTGCGGGAGCTGATCGAACTGCTCATCGACCCGGACACCGAGTTTTTCGAACTGAGCCGAATCGCCGGTTTCGGAATGAATTACCCGGGCGGCATCGAGGACGTGCCCTGCGCCGGAGTGGTCACCGGTATCGGAAAGATTCAGGGAAACTGGACCATGATCTTCGGCAACGACAGCCGGGTCAAGGCCGGCACCTATTTTCCCATCACCCTGAAAAAGCACATGCGGGCCCAGGCCATCGCCGAACGGTGCGGGCTCAACTGCGTCTATATCGCCGATTCCGGCGGCGCCTTTCTGCCCATGCAGGCGGATGTCTTTCCGGATGACGGCCATTTCGGCTCCATGTTTTTCAACATGGCCCGAATGTCGGCCATGGGCCTCAAACAGATCACCCTTTCCACCGGCGGAAACACCGCGGGCGGTGCCTACATCGTCTTCATGGCCTGCCAGTCGGTGATGATCGATCGAATGTCCTACTCCTTTCTCGGAGGACCCCCGCTGGTCAAGATGGCCACCGGCGAGGAGATCTCCGCCGAGGATCTGGGCGGGGCACGGGTCCATACCCAGATCTCCGGAGGCGCCGACCATTTCTGCGGAGACCAGGAGGAGGCGATCACCCGGGTCCGGGAGATTCTGGCCCTGGAGCGGCCTCAGGAGATTCAGGTTCACCGGTATGCCGAAACCCCGCCCACCGTGCCGGCGGAGACCATCTATGACCTGATCCCCTCGTCCATTCACCAAGGCATCGATGGGCGCGCGATTCTGGAGGCCATCTCCGACGACAGCTATTTTATTGAATACAAGGGGGATTACGCACCGGGCCGTGGGGACAATATCGTCACCGGCAAGATTCGAATCAAAGGGATTCCGGTGGGGGTGATCGCCTCCAATGCGGTGGGGATCATTTTTGCCGAGGCGGCCCGCAAGGCGACCGAATGGATTGTTCGGTGCTCCCAGGAGAAAATACCGCTTCTCTTTGTTCAGAATGCGCCCGGCTACATGGTGGGCTCGGAATCCGAGCACATGGGCATCGGCAAGTACGGCGCCGATATGGTCCGGGCGGTCTCCTGCGCCCAGGTACCCCGTATTCAGCTGGTGGTGGGCCCGGACAACGGAGCGGCGAATTACGGGATGTGCGGCCGGGCCTACAAACCCCATTTTCTCTTTTCCACCATGCGGGCCCGGACCGGCGTCATGAGCGGGCGAAGCGCCGCCGGGGTGCTGCTCTCTATTGAAGAACGCAAAAGGGCGGCCAAAGGCAATCCCATGACCGAGGAGGAAAAAGAGGCGTTTCGACAGAGGATGATCGACAAATACGACGGCGAGGCCCATCCCTTCTATTGCGGGGCCCGGATTCTGAACGACCGGGTGCTCAAGTTTTCGGAAATTCGTGATTGGCTGGCCATGGCCTTCGAGGTGAGCCTGCTCAAGCCGATCGGCGAACCCTCTTTCGGGAATTTCCGATTCTAAGCGTTCATGCCGGGGTGGCCTTCACTCAGGCTTGGCCGAAACGATGATCAAAGCCCATTTTTTAACACATGGAGTACAGAAGAACGAAAGGAGCCATCGAATTATGACCGAATATGATTATTGGAAGATTTTCCCCAGAATGCCCCGAAAAGTTGTTATCGGCGACATCACCGTGCGGGACGGTTTTCAGCACGAAGAAAAATTCATCTCCACCGAAGCCAAAAAATTCTATCTCGAAGAATTGGTCTACGCCGGATGCCGGAACATCGAAGTGACCAACCTGGGAAATCCCCATCTGATGCCCCAGTTCAGCGATGCCGAAGAGCTGCTGGTCCATCTGCGCAGCGACCGCTTTAAAAAAAGCTGCGCCAAACGGGGTATCAACCCCGACGATGTCGTTTTCACCTGCATTACCATTCGGGAGGGTGCGGTGGACCGCGCCATTAAACTGAAGGAGAAGGGGGTGGGCCCGGACCGGATTCTGATGATGGTTTCCACGGAAGAAGAGCACCATTTCGCCAACTCCGGCACCACTTTGCCGGATTACTGGAAAGAGGCTGAACGGTGCACCCGGAAGTGCAATGACGCCGGTCTGATGATGTGCGGCACCGTCTCCACCATCTGGGGCAGCCCCATCGGCGGAGCCACCGACCTGAAAGATGCTGTGGAATTCACCAAGCGTTGGCTCGAAATCGGTGCCCACGATGTGGAGCATGCCGATCACGACGGCAGCGCCTCCGCCCCGGAGGTGTATCGGTATTTCTCCATGATTCTGGATGAAATGCCGAACACCGATCTTCACATCGCCCACTTCCATGAAACCAAACGGGTTTCTTCGGCTTCGGTGCTGGCCGCGCTTCAGGCCGGCATCACTCAGTTCGAGGCCACGCTGGGCGGGCTTGGAGGTCAGCCGGCCAACTTTCTGGACGACCGGCCGGTCAAGGGTACCGGCGAATATTACTATGAAGACCCCCGTTACGTGGGGCTCACCTGCCTGGAAGACCTTCTGGTCCAGGTGGATGAGATGGGCATCGAGCACGGCTATGACGTGGACCGGATTCTCTGGCTGGGACGGCAGATGGAGCGAACCATGGGCCGGCGGCTGCGATCCGAAGCGGCCATCAACGGGCGCACCCTGAAAGAGGGCCATCCCAAGTTCTCCCGTCCGGGTCTGGCCAAACTGAAACAGAAGCTGGGTGAAGCCCCGGATCAGAATCTGCCCGATGACTGGGCGGCGCAGGCCGCGCTTCCGGAAGGATACCGCGCCACCGGATAAAATCGGGTTTCAGGACCCGGCTATATCTGATATAGAATGTTCATCATTCTGATTTTCCTCGAGTAACCGCTTTTGGGTGAGGACCGGTTTTCGGTTCTCACTCGGCGCCGGGGGAAATCGGCACGTGATTCGATACATCAAAAGAAAACGGAGACCATTATGGAACCAAAGGATCAAACGCCGCATATCAATGTGGATTACTTCGAGGATCTGACCGGCGATATTTATGAGCCGAGCCAGAAGGGGCTCGAGGGGGAAATCGGCGATCGGATCAAATCCCTGCGGGAGCAGAAGGGGCTCTCGGTGGCGGATATGGCTCGGGCTACCGGCTTCAATGCGGAGTTGCTTTCTCAGATCGAAAATCACGAGGTCTATCCTCAGTTGGGAACAGTGATCAAGCTGTCCAAGTCCCTGGATGCCGCCTTCGGCCGACTTCTTTCCGGGGCCGGGGAAAAGCCGTACACCATCACCCGGAAAAAGGATCGGAAGACCATTCATCGATCCACCTCCCAGAGAGGCAAAAAACAGCTCTATTCCTATAAAGGTCTGGCGCCGGAAGTCGCCGGCCGGTCCATGGAGCCGCTCATCGTGCAGTTGGAGGAGAGTACCGAAAAAGAAATCTCTTCCCACGAAGGCGAAGAATTCATTTTCGTGCTTTTCGGAACGGTGGTGCTGGAAATCGCAGAAAAGAGCTTCGAGCTGGAGCCGGGGGACAGCGCCTATTACCTGTCCAGCACGCCCCACTGGATCACCTCCCGGCAGGGCAGCGCCACCATTCTGGCGGTCATTTACGAAGGATAACGGGGATCGCACCATGCCCTTTGTGACGGTGGAGGCGGACAACATCTACTATGATCGAGGCGAATCGAACGAGGGCCCGGCAATGCTGCTGATTCACGGGTCCGGAGGCGATCATTCCCACTGGCCGTCGGAATTGCGGAATTTGGGCGATGCCCGGGTCTTCGCCCCCGATCTGCCCGGGCACGGCCGATCCGAAGGGCGGGGACGGGATTCGGTGGAGGACTATGCCGACTTCATCGAAGCCTTTGTATTCGAGCTGGGGCTTGAGAATGTGGTGCCGACCGGCCATTCTCTGGGCGGCGCGATCGTTCAAACCCTGGCTTTGCGCTCGCCGGCATGGCTCTCTCGAATTATTCTGGTGGGGTCCGGAGCCCGCTTGCGGGTCCATCCCGCCATTCTGGAAGGGCTTGAGACTGATCCGAAAGCCACGCTTCGGAAGGTATGCGAATGGTCTTTCGGGCCTGAAGCGTCCGAATCGGTGGTCGCCGGGGCCTACGAAAAATTCTTGTCGACCGATTCGGTCATCATTCATGGGGATTATTCCGCATGCGACCGGTTCGACATCATGGATCGGGTGGGGGAGATCACCTGTCCGGCGCTGGTGGTGGTGGGAACCGCCGATCGAATGACCCCGGCCAAATACGGCGAATATCTTCACCGGCGATTATCCCGGTCCCGAATGGCCGTCATCGAGAACGGCGGGCACATGATGGGGCTGGAAAAACCCGAAGCCCTGGTCCGATGCATTTCTGATTTTCTGAATTCCGGCGATACGCCGAAATAAAAATTCTATTCAACAGTTATGGAGCGAAGGGAGACGAGAATGGCCAAGAAGCTTTGGGAACCCTCGGAAGAACAGATCAAAAGCAGCAATATGTACGCCTTCATGACCGGGGTGAACAAAAAATACGAAACCGATTGTTCGGAATACAATGCGCTCTGGGAGTGGTCGGTGAATCACCTTCCGGAATTCTGGGCCGAAATGTGGGATTTTGCCGGTATCAAGGCTTCCGAAGAATTCGACGAGGTCATCGACGATGTGAACAAGATGCCCGGCACGAAATGGTTTTCCGGGGCCCGGCTCAATTTTGCGGAAAACCTGCTCAAATTCAGGGACGACCAACCGGCTATCGTTTTTCGCGGGGAGGACAAGGTGACCCGTCGACTGACCCACGCCGACCTCTATGAGGAAGTGGCTCGAGTGGCCGAATCCCTCAAAGAGATGGGGATTCAACCCGGGGACCGGGTGGTGGGATTCATGCCCAATATGCCCGAGTCGATCATCGCCATGCTGGCCGCCGTGAGCCTCGGCGCCACCTGGTCTTCCTGCTCCCCCGATTTCGGGGTCAAGGGGGTGCTGGACCGGTTCGGTCAGATCCGCCCCCGGGTCTTGTTCACCGCCGACGGATACTATTTCAAAGGGAAAAACCTCGACAGCCTGGAGCGGATCGGGAATATCCTTCAGCAGATCGATTCGGTGGAACGGGTGGTGGTGGTCCCCTACACCGAATCCGACCCCGATATCAGCACCATTCCCAACGCGGTACTGTATGATGAGTTCAAGTCTTCAAAATCGGGGCTGGAAATCGACTTTGTTCAGCTCCCGTTTGAGCATCCGCTGTATATCATGTATTCCTCGGGAACCACCGGTCTGCCCAAGTGCATGGTCCAGAGCGCCGGGGGCATTCTGATTCAGCAGATGAAAGAGCATCTTCTTCATACCGATCTGAAACGCTCTGACAATATTTTCTATTTCACCACCTGCGGATGGATGATGTGGAACTGGCTCACCTGCGCCCTGTCGGTCGGCGCCACCGTGATTCTGTTCGACGGAAACCCCTTTCACCCCGGTCCCGAAGCCCTCTGGAAAATGGCCGAGGAAGAGAAGATCACCGTTTTCGGCACCAGCGCCGGGTATATCGCAGCCCTCATGAACTCCGGCCTGAAGCCCGGAAAAGAGTTCGATCTCTCTTCCCTTCGGGCACTGCTTTCCACCGGTTCCCCGCTGTCGGTGGAAGGATTCGAGTTCGTCTATGAATCCATCAAAAAGGATTTTCAGCTCGCCTCCATTTCCGGCGGCACCGACATCAACGGCTGTTTCGCTCTGGGCAATCCCATGGGGCCGGTCTATACCGGCGAACTCCAGTGCCGGGGCCTCGGCATGGCGGTGGAGGCCTTCAATGAAAACGGAGAGCCGGTCTACAACCGGCAGGGAGAACTGGTCTGCACCAAACCGGCGCCCTCCATGCCGATCTATTTCTGGGATGATCCCGACTGCAAAAAATACCATGACGCCTACTTCGATGTCTATCCCGGCGTCTGGCGCCACGGGGACTTCATCGAAATCAATGACCGGGGCGGGGTTACCATCTACGGCCGATCGGATGCCACCCTCAATCCCGGCGGGGTGCGCATCGGCACCGCCGAGATCTATCGCCAGGTGGAACAGCTGGACGAGATCGAAGACAGTCTGGTCATCGGTCAGCCCTGGAAAAACGATGTGCGGGTGATCCTATTTGTCAAAATGATGGCCGGTTTCGCCCTCACCGAGGACCTCAAGGACAAGATTCGAAAAACGATCCGGGCCAATGCATCGCCCCGGCATGTGCCTGCCAAAATTCTCGAGGTGCCGGATGTGCCGTATACCCTCAATATGAAAAAGGTGGAACTGGCGGTTAAAAAGGCGATTGCCGGCCAGAAGGTGCTCAACAAAGACGCCCTTCGCAATCCCGAGGTGCTCGACTATTATGCGAGTCTTCCCGAGCTTCAGGAGGATTGAGGTTTTTCTTTGACAGGGTCGCCCTCAGGTCCTATTTTCGGCGACAGGAGAAAATGAACCATACCCTATAACATACCCGCCCCTGCGGGGAAACAAAGGAGATTTCGAATGAAACGGTCCGTCTCCCTGATGCTCTGTGCCTTTCTGCTGTTACCGGCCGGTTGTGCAACCATGTCCCCGGACCAGGTCGACCGGCTTCCGGAGTTCGACAAGGTCTACTATGTGGTATTTGAAGACAAACCGAAACTGGACAGCGAGGATATTTACCTGAAGGGGTTGAAAATCGGAGAAATCATCTCCCAAAAAGACGGTCCTGACGACCTTCAGGTGATGAAAATTTCCATTCATGAAAAATATGACGAACTCATGATGGACAATGTTGCATTTCTGGTCTCCGACGGAAGGCTGGAATATGAAACCCTCGCCGATGAGGGAGAACCCCTGAATGAAGGTGCCAAACTGCTGGGCTTTCACGGAAGGACCGGTCTGTATTGGTTCAAAACCAAGAGCACGGTCAAGAATGCTTCCCAGGCGGCGATGGAAAAAGCCGAAGAACTCTATTACAAGACGGTAAAATAAAAAAATAAAAAACGGCCGATGGTTGAGATTCGAAGATCCCCATTGGCCGTTGATTTTGAAAAAGCCTCAGCGGGGCCGATCAAAACGGTGAGAGCTGAAGGGTGTTCATTACTTCAAAATCCATTTCTCTGGACCAGGTTTCCTTCCACGCATCCTCATATTTGACCTCGAATATATCGGCCTTCAAAGACCGGAACTTCTTATTGACTTCTCCTGTGATCCTTACCCGCTCTCGAAAATGTCTGGCGAGGATAGCGCGGTCCAGATTAGAAATGAAGTAATACGTGTCTTGATCCGTATAAAGTACAAAGATCCGTTCTACAGCGATCATCGGGTCTTCCTTGCCCAGCGGGCAGGTTTTGCCGGTTGTGACGCAGTGGTATCCCTGGATGGTTCCCTCGGCCTGGTAAGCCCATGATCCAGCCGGGATCAATGAGAAAATACAAAGCATAAGCAATGAGAAATATATTTTATTCATGATGGACTCCTGTTGGTTGAAGTTGCGGGTAAATGGGAAGGAGCATGGGAATGGAAGCTTCCAAGGGGGGGATTTCCAGGTAAATTATTCGGATAAGAATGTCTTGATGTCCACCCCTCTTCACCTGAAGATCAGAACTTTTGTGAAATTGTCAAGAGGCATCGGCAGTTTTTACCGGTTGACGATGATCTTTCCATTCATTATGTTGGCAATCGGTGTCGGTTAAGATTTTTTTAATATTTAAAATTCCAAAATAAATTCAATGATTGTTTTACAGGAGACCCATGTCCCCATTTGAACTGATGAATACCATCGATAAGGAATTGTCCTCTTACACCCCCAAGCTCTCCGCGGCCATCAACAAGGCGCTTCTCTATTACGGCGAGGGCTCCTCTCTGGTGGGGTTTGAATACGGGAAAAACGAAAAGGATGCGATTTCCTTCAACGAAAATGAACGCATTCGGATTAAACCGGATGAATCGCCCCTGGTGATGATGAAGGTGACCACGGTGGCCGGGCTTCTGGATGAAAATTCATCCTGGCGACTGATCGTCGATACCCGCCCCGCCGATAAAAATGGGAACATGGATCTTCGCTACACCCTGATTCGGAACCGGAACATGTAATCGGGTTACGAGTTTAGATTCCTATCCGAACACCGGTGTGAAATAAAGCCGGGGAAGGGTTTATTTTTGACTTTTCCCCGGCTTTTGAATTAGAGTGGTCCCAGGCCGATACCGAATCGCACACGGCTTCGGCTTGCCTGAGAGAAAATCACATTAAAACAATGGAGGGCGGACATGGCGGAAGCATTGGAAAAACTGGATAGAGAAGACGTAATTCGCATCGCGGAAGGGCTGAAACTCATCGAAGAGGGGGTGGAAACCATTCAGGCCGTGATGAGAAAGAAGAAAATCAAGTCCATCAAAGACATCGCCTCGGAACTGATTCCGGTTTTTAAGTCGGATGACGATACCCTCTCGGAATCGGTGATCACCCGCCTGGGCTGACATGAATGGATGTATTCGATCGATGACCGCACACCGATGCATTGATTTGTATTCCCCCGTTTCAGGCCGTGGGGTGTCGTACCCTGTCGCCCCATGGCATCTCACCTGATCCCGGTGCTTCCGATCTTCCCTGTGACACAAGAGGAACAAGAGATTTTGATGATGGCACAAAGAGATCAAAGGCCGTCCGCACCACCGTTTTTTTGGCGAATCTGCATGCTGGTGCTGGTGATCTGCTCTTTGGTGGTTGTTCAAATCGTTTCGGCCGAACCGGAAGAACCCCCGCCGGCCCAATCCCCCGAGTATTCGGACCTGGCCAGGGCCCGGGTTCTGATTGAATCGAGCCTGGAGAGTGAAAAACAAAAACTGGAGGAATACCGAAAGCGCCTGAGTGATCTGAAGCGGCTGGACGAGATCGTCTCCGAAAGAATCAAAGCCTATGAAATCCAGTTGTCGGCTCAGTCGAATCTCTTGATGCGGCCGGATGTCCGAGTGGATGAGATCGAAAACGCCCTGGGGAAACACGGCGCGGCGATGCAACAGGTTTCCTTTTACTTGGAAGAGTGGAAAACAAAGGTTCAGGACATCAAGGGCAGCCTGGCGGCGGCTCAGGACCAACTGACCGCCAATCAGGAGCAGATGAAAAATCTCCAGGCGATTCTGGAAGCCGAGCCGGAGACGGAGGATCTTCTCCGCGAACAAAAAGACCTTCTTCAAACCATTTCCCAAAAAATTGAAATTCTCCAGGAGATGGAGAAAATTTATACCCACAACATCGAAAAACTAGAAAAAACGCACCGGGAACTGCTTGAATTTTCAGAAGAATTTGATAGACTGCTGAAGGAAAAGCGGAAAACGGTTCTGTTTCAGCGGAAAAAAGCCCATGACAACCTGTTCGACTTGACGGCGATCGGAAATGAATTTGCCGCTCTTCTTCCCCAGAGCCGGGAACGGGTGGCGGATAATCTTCAGATTCTTCAGATACGGTTCCGAGAAAGCGGGTATTTTCCTTTTATCGCCTTTTTCGTTTTCTTCAGCATCATTGAAATTCTGCTGTTTCGCCTTCAGCGGTTCTGCTATTCGGTGAATCAGCGCCACCGAATGAAGGAAAGGCATTTTTGGCGTTTTCTCCTGCTACGGCTGTTTCGACGGTCTCTGCTGATTCTCGGGGCGACCTTGTTTCTCTTGGTCTACGGATATATTCGAAATCTTTACCAGACCATGTCTCTGTTTCGAGTGGCCTTTTATGTGAGCTGTACTTGGCTTTTTACACGATGGGGCCTCTGTTTTCTGAAGATCTGGAATCAGGAAGCAGAGCAAGCGATCCCCAAATCCATAACCCGTCGGTTTCGGTTGCTTTTGTATTTGATCCGGGTGTTTGCCGTCCTCTATGTGTTTTTGCTCTGGGCAATCGGCGGCCATTCACTCATTCTGGTCTGGGTCCGGTTGCTGTTTGAAATCACTCTGGTTTTCTGGTGCATGTTGTTCTGGCGAATGTATCTCAGCACTGATATGACCGGCGGTGCTTTCAGCTCATCTCTACCGATTCCCCCCAAATTCTGGATGGGAATCTCCTATTTGATTTCCCTGGGTGCGCTTTTGCTGGAAATGGCCGGGTACGGCATTCTTGCTCTCTATTGGCTCACCTCCTGGGGATTCACTTTCGGGTTTCTGCTTTGGATATGGCTCCTGTACGAGATGCTTCGGGAGGCCAGGGAGCAATATAAGACCTATCGCACCCAGACCCCTGCGGAATCCCAGCCCGCTTTTCCGGTTCGATGGGTCCTGATTCAGATCGGCTGGCTTCTCTGGGCCGGTATTCTAGCCCTGACCCTTTTATTTTCCTGGAAAATCGACAAAACCGATTTTTTGACCAGTTATGTCCGGTTACTGAATATACCCGTCACCATCGGCAATTTCCGATTGAGCCTCATGATCCTGGTCTATGTGATTCTGGCCCTGATTCTCACCCATGCCGTGGTTCGGGTATGGCAGAACCTGTTTGTAGACAAGATCCTGGCAGAGAGCGGCATTGAGCGGGGCCTGAAAAACTCGATCACCGTGATCGTGTCTTATTTGTTGTGGGGGGTGGGCATTCTGATCGCCCTTCAGGTCATCGGTTTCAGCACCCAATCCCTGGCGGTGATGCTCGGGGCTCTGGGAATCGGTCTCGGGTTCGGTCTTCAGAATATCTTCAACAATTTTTTCAGCGGCATCATTCTTCTTTTCGAGCGCCCCATTCAGGTGGGAGACGCGGTGGAGATCAACGGCATCTGGGGAGAGGTCAAAAAGATCAATATTCGGGCCACCCAGGTGCAGACTTACGACAATGCCTCCCTGATCATTCCCAATTCGGAATTCGTCAGCAGCCAGGTGACCAACTGGAGCTTCAAGGACATGCGAATTCGTCGCAACATCACGGTGGGGGTCACCTACGGCAGCGACATCGAAGCGGTGCGAGACACCCTGATGGAAATTGCCGACCACAATTCCTATGTGTTCAAGTATCCCAAACCGAGCGTTCTCTTTACCGACTTCGGCGACAATTCCCTCAGTTTTAAGCTGCGGGTCTGGACCGACGTCGACAACTGCCTCATCGCTGAAACCGAGATTCGATTCGAGATCGATCGGTTGTTTCGGGAAAAATCTATAGAAATCGCCTTTCCCCAGAGGGATCTTCATCTTCGCTCCATCGCCAAAGAGGTGCTGGAGGTGCTGAAACCCGCCTCGGAACCGCAAAATTCGCTTGAAATTACGGAAAAAAAACCCTAAAGAGCCGGTAATAAAGGGAAACGGCTGCTCTGCCGGTACTTTCGTTACCGGATGGGCCGATTTAAATTGAATAACCAGGGCGCATTTGGTATCGTAATCAGGACTTTTCTACCTTTTGAGAGCCCTTTATCGTCTTCATGGAGACTGAGGGCCCCGATTCGGGTAGGAAAGATTTTGGAAGAATTGATTTATCCCTTCACTGTCATTATTATAATTCCAGGTGTATTCAAAAATTTATAGGAACCGTTTTATCACTCATTTCAGAATCGCACCGGTTACCTTTTGAATGAGAGGAGATTCGTTTATCCTAAAGGAGATCAAATGACAATATTGATCGTGGTCGTGGTATTGACGATACTGATATCATCTCA
>JBEPWQ010000048.1:0-18711 GCA_041642315.1 Desulfobacteraceae bacterium
CCCGAACGATTCGGTCGGCATGGGGAATGTAGTGCTTTTCCCGGCTGAAGAGCGGAATGATGACATCGTATCCGGTGACCCGATGGATGGGCGCCTCCAGGTAATAAAAGGCCTTTTCCACCAGCCGGGCGATGATCTCCCCGCCCGGGCCGAAGCTGCGGGGCGCTTCATGGACCACCAGGATATGGCCGGTTTTTTTGGCCGACCGAACAAACAGTTCGTCATCCAGCGGAGCGATGGTGAGCAGATCGATCACCTCGGCTTCGAGACCGTCTTCTTCGGACAACCGCTCGGCCGCTTCCAGGGTCGGCCGCATCATGGCCCCGTAGGCCACCAGGGTGAGGTCATCGCCGTCCCGGGCGACCCGGGATTTTCCGAGCGGCAGGGTTTCCTCTTTCTCGGGCACCTCTTCGCGAAAGGCCCGGTAGAGGGCCTTGGGTTCGTAGAAGATAACCGGATCGGGGTCGCGAATGGCGCTCACCAGAAGTGCGCGGGCGTTTCGCGGCCCCGAGGGAATCACCATGTTGAGGCCGGGCATGTGGGCCCAGAAGGCCTCCCGGCTTTCGGAGTGATGCTCCAGGGCCCGCACCCCGCCGCCGTAAGGGGCCCGCAGCACCATGGGGACGTTCAGCCCCCCCTGCGTGCGCCACCGCAGGCGGGAGGCATGGTTTTCGATTTGATGAAGATTCTGATAGGCGAATCCGGAAAACTGAATTTCACAGACCGGCCGAAGTCCGTAGACCGCCATGCCGATGGACATGCCTACAATGCCGGCTTCGGCCAGGGGGGTGTCCACCACCCGGTTTTCTCCGAATTTCTCATAGAGCTGATCGGTCACCCGAAAGACCCCGCCGTCTTTGCCCACATCCTCTCCAAGCACGATCACCCGGTCGTCTTTTTCCATCTCCTGTCGCAGGGCCAGATTGATCGCCTGGACCATGGTCATCTTAGCCATTGTCGCCCTCCTTTGCCGTCTCTTTGAGTTCCGCCGCCAGCTGGTCTTTTTGCTCCTTGAGGTAGGGGTGCATCTCCGCATAGGCGTAGTTGAACATGGACATGGCGTCGCCGGGATCGCCGATCTCCCTCATCCGCTCTTCGGCGCGTTTCACCGCGTCGGCGATCTCCGCCTTGACGGCGTCGCTGATGGAGACGATCTCTTCGTCCGACAGCAGCCCTTTTGCTTTGAGGTACTTCTGATACCGCAGCAGCGGATCCTGCTTTTCCCAGCCCTGAACCTCCTCGTCGGTGCGGTAGCGCTTGGGGTCGTCGGCGGTGGTGTGCATGCGCAGCCGATAGGTGACGCATTCGATCAGGGTGGGGCCGCCGCCGGACCGGGCCCGTTCGGCCGCTTCCTGAGCCGCCGCATAGGTGGCCAGGATGTCATTGCCGTCCACCTGAATGCCTTCAATGCCGTAGGCGAGGGCCTTCTGAGCGATGGTCTTGGAGCGGGTCTGCCTGGCCCGGGGCACCGAAATGGCCCAGTGATTGTTCTGGCACACAAAAATCACCGGGGCGTCGTAGACCCCGGCCATGTTGATTCCTTCGTGGAAGTCTCCTTCCGAGGTGGCCCCGTCACCGAAAAAGACCATGGCCAGATCGTCTTTGCCCCGGTATTTCATGGCCCAGGCGATGCCCACGGCATGGATGACCTGGGACCCCACGGGGACCGATATGGGCATCATGTTCATACCTGTCTTCATCTGAGCGCCTTCGTTGTACCCGTTGTTGGCCAGTAGAATGGATTCGATGGTGCGACCCCGCCACAGCTCGGCCACCGTTTCCCGAAAAGAGGGGACCAGCCAGTCCGAATCCCGCAGCACCGCCGCCGGTCCCAAATGGGCCGCTTCCTGGCCGGTAATGGGGGGGAAAGTACCGATTCGGCCCTGCCGTTGCAGACTGAGCTGCCGGGCGTCGAACTCCCGGCCCAGGACCATGGTTCGGTAGAGTTTGAGTAGAAAGTCGTCGGGGAGGGCCGGTTCCAGATCCTTGTCCAGATTTCCCTCTTTGTCTATAATGGAGAGGTGGTCGATCTGGCCCGGAATGTCGATCTTTTCTCTTGGCATGTCACAACTCCTTTGTGTAGGCTGCGATGAGCGAAGGCCGGTCACTTGTGAATGGTCTTGAATTAAAGGCTTAAAAAAACATTCAAAATTTAATATTCTACCGGTTTAGCTTGACGTCAAGTTTTCGGTTAGGCGAATTAATTTCAAAAATGAATTCCCCAAACGTTTTCCAGGAGGTCTTATGCCGATCGCGACCGAAGCGCTTTCTTTGAACGCGGATGACCGCGGGATCGTCTTTGAACCGATCACCGGGGATGAACTGACCCGACAACAAAACGCCCATATCGTCATTACCCGACCGGGGGCGATTCGGGGCAATCACTTTCATCGTCAGGGGACGGAAATCGTCGCGGTGATGGGTCCGGCCCTCGTCCGGTACCGTTTCAAGGGAGAACTCTTTGACGTGGCTGTAGACCCCGATCGGGTCTTACGGTTCGTCTTTCCGCCCGGAGTGCCTCATGCCATTCAAAATACAGGAGACCGGCCCCAGATCATGGTCGCCTTCAATACCATGGCCCATGACCCGGACCATCCGGATACACTTCCGGAGGAATTGATCTCCGGCTGATTCCCCACGTTTTTTTACCGGTGATCACCATAGGATGGATCCGAATACGGGGATTCGCATACGGTATTTCCCATATTCTGCTTTTGCGCGTTTGATCCCTCCCCTGATCCGGTGTATTTTGTGAACGAAACCGAAAGAGCCGATCCTTACCCGGCCCGTTTGTATTCCCGGGTGGACCGCAGTTTTCGCCGAGCAAAGATCAGCAGGGCAGCGGTGGTCACCAGAAAATACCAGGGAAACCAATCGATGGAGTTCATGAAGACCCGGTTGTCCAGAATCGATTCGGCGAGATCTGAATGGATTTCGGTAATCCGCCACCGCAGGCCGGCCAATAGGAGCGAGTAGAGAATTCCGATGATGCCGTAGGCCAGATTGTAGGAGAGTCCCTTAAAGCTGAGCACGGTGGCCCGCTGTTTGGAATCGGTGATGCGGTTGAGGTAACGGCTCAGGAAATAGGTCGACAGAAGCATCACACTGTAGAGCACCATCATGGGGATTAGACCCCAGATCGGCCAGAAAAAGGTCATCCCGATCAGGCCGGCGAAGGTCAGCAGAATCAGGGTGCCGAAATTGAATCGAGGTGTGAACCGCTCCGTCAGGAATTTGGCCAGGCGGGGAATAAACAGACCCAGGACCGCCATTCCGGAGCCGATGAGGCCGAAAGTGGCCTCGGGCAGGTCGATCATTCGAAAATACTGGCTGTTGAGGGTGAGCAGCATTCGAATGATATGGTCGAAAAGAAGACCGGCCAGGATGAGCACCAAGGCGAAGGGGGTGGCAAGTATCCATTTTCCCGCCGTCAGGGTAATCCGGAAGGCTTCCCGGAAAGTGGCGACGCATCGGCCCGGTTCCGGGCAGGTGTCGGCATCATCCGTCGGAATCTCCCGCATCCGCCAGGTGGTGACCAGTGTCATCAGGGCCATGCCCAGGGTGAGGTAGAGGGGAAATCGAAGGGTATCCGCCTGGGTGAGGGTATGGTCGAGGCGAAGCCGGTCGGACACCGTTTGCATGAGGGCCGGATCATAGACCGCGGCCCCAAGACTCATGGCGATGATGAAGGCGGCCGCCTGATAGCGCATCTGCCGCTCCAGAACTGTATCCCAGTCGTCGATACTTCCTTCACGGCCCAGCGAATCATAGGCCAAGGCCTC
The DNA here is from genome assembly GCA_041642315.1 of Desulfobacteraceae bacterium. Lineage (GTDB taxonomy): Bacteria > Desulfobacterota > Desulfobacteria > Desulfobacterales > Desulfococcaceae > JAABSQ01. The sequence goes on from JBEPWQ010000048.1 coordinate 3,783, forward strand.
GTCGGCCCCGCTGGCCGCCGCCTCCGCGGCACCGCTGAAGACCCGGTTGACCAGAAACAAGACGAACAGCAGGGCGGGGCGGCCTTTGGGCGCAAAACAGAGCAGGGCCATCTCCGCCACCATGAGTACGCCGGCGGTCACCAGCAGGTTGCGGCGGCCGATGGTGTCGGCCAGGGCGCCGGAAGGCACCTCCAGCAGCACAATGGAAGCGGCCCAGGCCGCGTTCAGAATGGCGAACTGCTCCAGGGTGAGGCCGAAGTCGAGAAATAGGATGGTAAACACCGGGTAGTAGAACCGGGCATTGAAAAAGATGCGAAAGGCGATGAAGAGCCGAACATTTCGAATGGAAAAAGGCGATCGGGTTCGCGGGTCCGGCATCGTAGGGTCACCATCTGAAGGGTTTCAGGGGCGCGGCCCCGCGCCCACCGCAGCAACGGCAGCAGGTCCACAGGAAGTTTTCGATGATACAATATCAGAGATTCGGGGGAATTGCCACCCTCTCTGCGTCATCGCGGCCGGTATGCGCCCCTGCCCTTTCGGAGGGTTCAGGAAATCCGTGCCATCACCTTGCTTTTCTTCGGGGATGCCGCGGCTCCGTATTCGAACCATTGATGCACCTCGGCGATCAGGGTTTCGTAATCCGCTTTGAGATGATGGTGAAGACGGGCGTTCTCGATGGCGATACCGCTCATCTCGGCCAGACCATCCACGAATTCCCTTTCCTGGTCTGAAAAATCGCGCTGAACAGCGGTATAGATTCGCAACGCGCCGATGACCCGGTTCTTCACCGGAACGGGAACCGAGTAGATGGATGCGATTCCTTCGGCCCTGGCTTCTTCGGGGTACTGAATTCGGGAATCTCTGCCTGCATCATGCACCAGTACCGACCGTCCTTCGATGTTTTCGATCATGGATCTGAGAGCGGACAACGGCCCCTTTTCCAGATAGGCATCGCTCAATCCGTGGGTGGCCGCCACCTCCAGCTGTTTGTTCTTCCTGTTCAGCAGAAAGATGGTGCAGGCCTTCACCTTCATGATCGCGGTGACGTTCTCCACGATCAGCCGCAATACCTCCTGAAGATCCAGGCTGGAATTGACCGCCTTGCAGATCTCCCGAAAAGACCGAAAATAGTCCATGTCCCGGGTTGTCATGGATGACCTCCTTTCAATGGTAAAACACCAGTTGAAAAAAAACGCGTTTATAAGTTGCGCCGACGGTATGGGCGTCAGGAGTTATGAAAAGGCGATCGGTTCGGACGGCGGGCGCGCATGAAGTCGGTTGGAGTATATTTCCCGCGGAAGAGTCGCAGGCGATGGGGCGAACTGGAGAGTCGTCTGTTTCTTTTATAGCTGAACATGAAGTGAAAAGGCAAATGGAAAATTCAGGGCAGCTCCTGGGCCAAACCGCAGACGGAGCTTCCAGGGAAATACAGCGAGTAGTCAAAAAATATTCGATATCGGTGTGATGGCCGGTGAGAAGTCGGTGAATCACTCCGGCGATTCTGACCAAATCGCTCCCCCCCGTTTGATGGAGGATTTTCCAAGGCGGCAATTTTTCTTGACGGAATGATGGAACCGAATTATTCACATAACAGTTCCGGAAACAGACAACCGATTCGGACAGGGGGAGAACGAACATGCGCAGAACAGGATTGGTGCGCATCAGGGAAAACGAATTCTGATTGAAGATTTTTCAATCTCAGGACACGGGGAGGCGATATGGAGATTCGAACACACCACAAGATCGATCCGGAACTCTGCGGAAAGCCGCTGGCGGTGAATGCCGGTTTCAGCCGGGTGGAGCTGACCGCCACCGAGCGGATGGCGGCGGATACATCCGGTCTGGTTCATGGCGGCTTCATTTTCGGCCTGGCCGATTATGCGGCCATGATCGCGGTCAATGATCCCTATGTCGTGTTGGGCGGGGCCGAGGTCAAATTTCTGAAGCCGATTCGGGTCGGGGATATCGTGACCGCGGCGGCCAAGGTCACCGAGCGGAAGGGGAAAAAGCACACGGTTTCGGTGACCGCCGACCGCGAAGGGGAGCCGGTTTTCAACGGGGTATTTGTCTGCTTTGTGCTGAATAAGCACGTGTTGGAGTAGAAAAGATCTGAAAAAAAAACAGAGTAAAACCCGGTTCGCCGGAGGGGGCGGGGCAGGCCCGAAGGCCCGCCCCTAAGGAATTGGGCAGGGAAAGGATCAAGGAACCATCAAGGCGTAATCAAATCCATATCCTTCACCACCCCGAAGTAGTGAAAGGCGCCGTTTTTGACGATCTGAACCTGAACCTCTTTGACGACCTCCCCGATGTCGGTGAAGCCCTTGAGCACGCCGGTCAGACCGTTGTACTGGCTGGTGTTCGCAATGGCCTGCTGAACCGCCGGCCCTTCGGTGGTCCCCGCCCGATTGACGGCGTCCACGATGATCATGAAGGCGTCATAGGCCGATGCCCCCACCATGTCGGGTTGGATGTCGTAGCGCTCCTGATATTCTTTCAGAAAGTTCTGGACGACCGGCCGGGGATCGTCCCGGTCGAGGTTGGTGACGATCACGAAGCCCTCGGCCGCGTCACCGGCGATCTCCAGGAATTTGGGGGAGTCGGCCCCTTCTTCCCCCAGAATTTTGGCATCGATCCCCATCTCCCGGGCCTGCTTGACGATGGGACCGGTCTGGAAATAATATCCGCTGGCAAAAATCAGGTCCGGATCGACCTCTTTGATCTTGGAGAGATAGGGTTTGAAATCTTTTTCCTGAAACGGATAGGTCTGTTCAAAGACGATGTCGGCCTCCCCTCCATTTTTGTTCATGTACGCCTTGAATCCCTCGGCCAGGGTCCGGCCGAAATCGTTGTCGCTGGTGAGCAGGGCGATCCGCTTGGCATCGAGCATCTCCACCGCCACATGGGCGGCGGATTTTCCCTCTACCATGCCCAGAAAACCGTTTCGAAAAACATAGTCCCCGGCCCGGGTGATATCGGGGTGAACCGCGTAGGCGGCTACGAACGGCACCTCGGCGTCATTGAAGATGGGCGCCACGGCCCGGGTCGGGGTGCTGTAAGAGCCCCCCACCGCCGCGATCACCCGGTTCTGCTGAATCAGCTTGCGGGCCAGGGCCACCGCCTCTTTGGCATCGGCCCGATCATCATAGACCACCAGCTCTACCGGTCGATTCAGGATGCCCCCTTCGGTCAGGACCCGTTCCACCGCCAGGGAGACTGAATTCCGTACGCTCAGTCCGTCCGCCGCGGCAAACCCGGTGAGCGGGGCCAGGAGGCCGATCCTGACCGGTTCTGCGGCGGAGGCGCCGCCGACGGTCATCAGGGTCATCAGAATGACAGGCCACACACATGTCCATCGTTTCATCGCGCTTCCCTCCTTTGTTTGGAATGAATGAAAAAAATAAGGGGAATCGTCTTTCTTTATCCCCCCAGATAGACTTCCTTGACCCTGGGGTCGGCCATCAGATCTGCGGCCGGCCCTTCGTGGACGCACGCGCCGGTTTCCAGGACATAGCCCCGGTGGGATACTGCCAGGGATGCCACCGCGTTCTGCTCCACCAGCAGGATGGTCAACCCGTGGTCCCGGTTGAGTGATTTCAGCATCTCGAATACCTGGTCCGCCAGTTTGGGCATGAGCCCCGTGGAGACCTCGTCCACCAGAAGAAGGGTGGGGTCGGAGATCAGGGCACGAGCGATGGACAGCTGTTGCTGCTGTCCTCCGGAAAGGGTGGCTGCAAAATCGTCCTGCTTTTCTCGCAAAATGGGGAAGAACTCATACAGCCGGAGCAGCCGTTCTTCGAGGGCCGGATATTTCCGCAGACCGTAGACGCCGGTCATCAGGTTCTCCATTACCGTGAGGCGCGGAAAGACCCGCCCCCGCTCCGGCACCAGACGGATCCCCGAGCGGGCTCGTCGAAACGCGGGTTGGTGCGTGATATCCGCCCCTCGGAACCGGATGCCTCCCTCGTCCGAAGGGGCCAGGCCCATGATGCCGTTGAGGATGGAGGTCTTGCCCGCGCCGTTGGCGCCGATGATCGAGACCATCTCCCCCTTTTCCAAATGAAAGGTTGCTCCGTTGACGGCCTGAATATCCCCGTAGGCGATGTGCAGGTCCCGCACCTCAAGCAGCATGGCCCCGCCCTTTCCGGCCCAGGTAAGCCTCGATCACTTCATCGTTGTTCTGAACCGCCTCCGGGGGGCCCTCGGCGATTTTGCGGCCGTGGTCCAGCACCGCCACCCGGTCGCTCAGACCCATGGCCACCCGCATGTTGTGTTCGATCAGCAGCACCGTGATGCCGTCCTCTCGAATCCGCCGAATCACCGACTCCAGCCGCTGAATTTCCTCGTGTCGCAGCCCGGAAAAGGATTCGTCCAGGAGCAGGAGCTTTTGGCCCACCACCAGGGCCCGTGCGATCTCCAGCCGTCTCAGGTTTCCCAACGGAAGCAGGCCGGCCTTGCGGTGGGCGAGATCGGCCAGCCCGACACGTTCCAACACCGCCATGGCCATTTCCCGGTCCATTTTGGACCGCCAGGGGGTCCAGATACGGGTCAGAGAGGGGTACCGGGTGATGCCGCAGGCGGCCAATACATTTTCCAAAACTGTCAAAGAGGCGAAGGGCTTGACGATCTGAAAGGTACGACCGATCCCCATCTGGGCGATGCGGTGGGGTGTGAATCCGTCAATGCGCCGCCCGCTTAGCCGGACCTGACCGGCCGTGGGCGGATACACGCCGGAGATGAGATTGAAGCAGACCGTTTTGCCGGCGCCGTTGGGGCCCAGCAGCCCCAGAATCTCCCCTGGGCGCACCTGAAGATTGACCCCGTCCACCGCCTTGAGGCCGCCGAAATGCTTGCTGAGCCCCTCGAGTTTGAGCAGTGCCTCGGTCATGGCCGCCCTCTTCGGCTGCGGACGGCGACTCGGCTGCGAATAAAACCGGTTTCTCCCAGAAGGCCCCCCGGCTGAAACCGGATCATCAGCAGGAGAAGTGTGGTGGTGAAGAGAATGCGGTAATCCACCAGAGGCCGAAACAGCTCCGGCAGGGCCGAGAGGATCAGGGTTCCGAGCACCGGCCCCCAGAGGGTGCCCATGCCGCCCACCACCACCATGCTGAGCAGGGTGATGGAGACCGGAAAGGAAAAGTCGGTGGCGCTGATGAACCGCATGTAATGGGCATACAGGGCGCCGCCGAGGCCGGCCATGGCGGTCCCCGCGACGAAGGCCAGAAGCTTGAAGCGCACCGGTGAGATGCCCAGGCCGGCGGCGGCCTCCTCCTCTTCCCGCAGGGCGAAACAGGCCAACCCCGCCCAGCAGCGGGTGAACCACCAGCAGGCCGCCACGGAGAGGGATAGAAACCCGGTGCAGAGCCAAAAGAAGCCGATCCCTTTGAGCGGCAGGCCGAAGAGGGTGATCCGGGGAATGCCGCCGATCCCCAGCGCCCCGCCGAAAAAAGGAATGTAGAGAAACATCGCCTCGACGATGAAGTTGATGCCGATGGTGGTGATGGCCAGAAAATCGTGGCGCACGCGAAGGCTGGGCAGCCCCAGGAGCAGCCCGACCAGGCCGCTGATGATCAGCACGCAGGGCAGGGCATACCAGAAGGAGAGTTCGGCTTTGGTGGCGAACAGGGCCGCGGTATAAGCCCCGATGCCGAAAAAGGCGGCGTGGCCTAGCGAGATCTGCCCGGCGTACCCGACAATGATGTTCAGGCCGCAGGCGACGATGGCATAGATCGCGATCAGGGTTGCGATGGTGATGACGTAGGCGCTCATATGCGGTGACATTTCCTGTGCATAAGGGTTAATCGGCCGGTCATTTGGACCCCAGGAGCCCTTCGGCACGCCACATCAGCACCCCGATCATGGCGATGAAGGCCAGGGCGTCCCGGGGCAGGGGAATCTGGGCGTATCCGATCAGCAGGGTTTCGGCCATTCCCAGCAGCAAGGCCGCGATGACCGCCCCCGGCACCGATCCCAGGCCGCCCACCACGATGATGGCCAGGGTCTTGTAAGCCGGCACTGTGCCCATGGTGGGATAGACCTGGTTGTAGTAGATCCCCACCAGAATGCCGGCCACCGCCGCGATGGCCGAGCCGATGATAAAAGTGACGGTGATGACGAAATGGCTGTTGATGCCCACCGCATCGGCCATGGGCATGTCCTGGGAGGCGGCCCGCATGGCCAGCCCCAGTTCGGTCCGTGAGGTGATATACCAGAGCAGGAACAGCACGGCGGCGGTGACGCCGTAAACCGCCGTCAGGGTGGAAGAGACGGTGACCGGTCCGAGGTGAATGTCGGGAAAGGGCAGGCGGGCCGGAAAGGTCTGAATATAGGGGCCGGCGATCAGGCGGCAGAGTTCTTCGATGGCCAGCATCACGGCGATGCTGCCGATCAGCGGGACATAGGGCGGATACTTGAGGAGCGGAAAATAGACGAACCGCTCGATGGCCACCCCCAGGGCGGCGCACAAGACCATTGATCCGAGCGCGGCGAGCAGAAGGCTTCCGGTTGCGCCGAACAGGTAGAGGCCGGCATAGGCCCCGACGGTGTAAACCGCGGCATGGGCCACATGGAGGATGCGCAGGATGCCGTAGACCAGCGCCAGGCCGAGGGTCACCAGGGCATAAATGGCCCCCATGGCCAGCCCGTTCAGGAGCTGTTCGATAAACAGATGCATGGCGGATGTCTCGGATTGAACGCCGGCGGAATGTCCAATTTGCCGGCGTTCCGATCAGCGGTTCACCGGTTAGAGACCGACATGGGTCAGGATCTCTTTTTCCTTGGCCTCGGTCTTGCTTTCCAGATCCGCCGCCGCAGCCGACGTCTTTTTGACGAAATCCTTGTCCCGAATGGTGCTCAGGTTGATCTTTACATTGTATATCGCGGCCAGGATGGCGGTCCGGGCCAGCATGGCCCCCACCGCGCCGTCGGTGACCGCGTTCTTGTTACCCCTCTGCACCACCAGTTCGGCCAACTCCAGCACCCGAAAGGCGTGGCGCGCCACCTCCAGGGGCACGGCGGCCGCATGCTTCATGGCTTCCTGAATGGCCCGGGCCCGGGCGGTTTTTTCGGCATCGGTGGCCTTGGCCATTTTGAATGCGTTCATCACCCCGGTGTACGCCGCCGAATCCCGGTCGATGTCCGCCGTCAACCGTTCCTGAAGCTCGCCCGCTTCTTTGAGGATGGCCTTCATTTCCGGTTCTACGACCGCATATTTCTCCCGCCCCACCGTCAGATTGGCGACCATTCGGGCCAGACCGGCCGCCAGGGCGCCGCTCAGGGCGGCCACACTGCCGCCGCCCGGAACCGCACTGTCTCCCCCGACCCGGTCGATAAATTCCGTCATTTTGAGATTTGCCAGCATCCTTTCAGTCTCCTTCGCTTCCGCTTTTCCTATTCCATGATTCGGGATTCCAGGACCTGATCCATGGAGAAATTTTCGATTCCCAGGTAATAGACCGCCGTGTCCACCAGGGCCGCCATGGGCACCAGCCCCACCACCTCGCTGCCCACGATATTGACCCCGTAGCGCCGGGCCTCGATCCGGATCAGCTCGAATACCCGGTAGATGGCGGTTTTGGTGAAGTCGGTCAGGTTCATCGAAACCTGGACGATACCCCGATCCTTCAGCTCCACCCCCATCCCTTTGCAGTAGCGCAGTCCGCCGCCGATGTGGCGCACCCTTCGGGCGATGGCGTCGGCGATGTCCAGCCGGTCGGTGCCGAGATTGACGTTGTAGGCCACCAGGGGCATGCGGGCCCCCACCGCGGTTACGCCGGCCGAGGGATGCACGCCGGCCGGGCCGTAGTCGGGTCTCCACTCCGGATCTTTCAGCTTTTCCGCCATGGCCTCGAATTGGCCTTTTCGCACCGAGGCCAGGTTCCGCCGCTCGGGCCGGGAGGCCGACGCCTCATACAGGAATATGGGCAGGTCGAATTTTTCCGCCGCCGCCTGGGCGACTTCTTTAGAGAAGGCCACCGCTTCCTCCATGGTCATGTTCCGAATGGGGATGAAGGGGACCACGTCGGTCGCCCCCATTCGAGGATGCTGCCCCTTGTGTTTCCGCATGTCGACGGCCTCCACCGCCTGGCCCATGGCCTCGATCACCGCCGCCTTGAGCGGTTCCGGCTCGCCGACCACCGTGACCACCATGCGGTTGTGGTCCTCGTCCCGCTGATAATCGAGGAGCTTGACGCCGGCTTTTCCCCGAAACGGGGATACGATCTTTTCGATCACCGACATATCCCGGCCTTCACTGAAGTTGGGAACGCATTCGACAATGGTATTCATAAGGATATTGTCTCCGTATCTTTTTGGACTTTCCATTCACCGCTCTGATAATATATCATATTCCCTTATTTTTCTTTGGATTGCAAGGATTCGTTCACCAGATCTTGAATCTGATCCGCGTCCGGGATAAACGGCAGGGTAATATGATCGGACTCCGGCCGGTTTTGGTTGTAGGCCGCTGCGGTTTCCACGGCATTGGGGTTTCGTGCCCAGGCCCGCCGGGCCACCCCGCCCATGGCATCCCAGGGCAGGGCTGAGCGGATCACTCCGTCGACCCGGTCGCTGCCGTCCAGAACCAGTCCGAATCCGCCGTTGACCGCCTTGCCGATGCCCACCCCCCCGCCGTTGTGCAGGGCCACCAGGCTCATTCCCCGGGCCGCGTTTCCGGCGTAGCACTGCACCGCCATTTCGGCCATGATGTTGCTGCCGTCCTTGATGTTGGCGGTCTCCCGAAAGGGCGAGTCGGTGCCGCCGGTGTCGTGGTGGTCCCGACCCAGCATTACCGGACCGATTTCTCCCCGGCGGACCATGTCATTGAATTTGAGGGCGATCTCCATGCGGCCCAGCGCATCCTGGTAGAGGATGCGGGCCTGGGTCCCCACCACCAGACGGTTCTCTTCGGCGTTTTCGATCCAGGCGTAATTGTCCCGGTCCTGATACCGTCGGTCCGAATCGATGCAGGAGAGCGCCGCCCGGTCGGTCTTTCGAAGGTCTTCCGGGTCGCCGCTCAGGCAGACCCAGCGGAAGGGGCCGTAACCGTAATCGAACAGCAGCGGCCCCATCAGGTCCTCCACATAGGAGGGGAAGACAAACCCGTCCATGGGATTGCGGCCGTTTTTGCAGACCTCGATGACCCCGGCGTCGAAGACCGCCTTCAGAAAGCTGTTGCCGTAATCGAAGAAAAAGGTTCCCCGGTCCGTCAATCGGCGAATCAGGTCGAAATGGGTGTGAAGGGATTGATCCACCAAGGATCGGAACCGATCGATGTCGTTCTGAAGGAGGTCCGTGCGCTCGGAAAAGGTGATTCCTCGAGGGCAGTATCCCCCTTCATAGGCCACATGGCAGGAGGTCTGGTCCGATAGCAGATCGATGGCCACCCCCTTGTCCACGGCAAAGGCGAGAAGGTCCACAACGTTGCCGTGAAAGCCGATGGCGGTAGCGGCGTATTGCTCCTGAAACTTCCTGGCCAGGGCGAAGGCCTCGGCCGGGTCTTCCGAAATCTGGTCGATCCAGCCCTGGTTCAGCCTGGTGTCGATACGGGAACGGTCCACCTCCGCGATAATCCCGACCCCGCCGGCGATGGTCAGGGCCTTGCCCTGGGCCCCGCTCATGCCGCCCAGGCCCGAGGAGACGAAGAGCTTGCCGGCCAGGTTCTGGTCGGCCGGTATCCCCAGCATGCGTCGGCCCGCGTTGAGAAGGGTGGAGTAGGTGCCGTGGACGATCCCTTGAGGGCCGATGTACATCCAGCCGCCTGCGGTCATCTGGCCGTAGTTGGCCACCCCCAGGGCCGCGGCCCGGTGCCAGTTCTCCTGGTTGTCGTACATCCCCACCATCAGGGCATTGGTGATGATGACCCTGGGGGCGGCGGGCGAGGAGGCGAAAAGGCCCACCGGATGGCCCGATTCCACCACCAGGGTCTGGTCTTGCGTGAGGATTTCCAGATAGCGCTTGAGGAGCCGGTACTGCATCCAGTTCTGGCAGACCTGGCCGGTTTCGCCATAGGTCACCAGTTCATAGGGATACAGGGCCACCTCGAAATCGAGGTTGTTGTCGATCATCACCTGAAACGCCCGCCCCTCGGTGCAGTTCCCCTTGTAAGCCTCGATGGGGTTGCCTCGAATCGGCCCCTCCGGACGGAACCGGTATCCATAGACCCGGCCCCGGGTGAGGAGTTCTTCCAGAAATTCGGGCGCCAGCCGGGCATGCCATTTTTCGGGAATATAGCGAAGCGCATTGGTGAGGGCCAGCGCGGTCTCTTCCCGGTTCAGGGTAAAGGCCCGTTTGGGGGCCCGGCGGACCGACGGGTCAAAGGGCGGCATCTTCGGAAGATCCTCCAGAACGGCATCCAGCCGAACGGTCATGGCTTTTGCGATATCGGTGTTGTTCATTATCGTATCCTCCTTTGTAGTGGGATTCAGGGTACAATAAACGGCCGTCAATCGGACGGCTGACCTTTTACCAGCCCTTCCGAAGGGAGCGGCAGTAGATGATTATACCAGATGCAAGGGAGGATGGGCGGTTGCGGCATCTTCTGCGGAAGGGGGCATGAACATGCGAGAATCATCCTTATTTTTACGCCGACGTCGCAAACGCGTCAAGCCGAAAAAAACGGCTCTGTGACAAATTTCCACGACAAAGCCGTCACTTAAGTATTTGACTTTGAATTGCGGCTTGATAAAGTATCCATATGGTTTTTCAATGCATCTGTCGCTAAGGAGTTTTTTTCTTGCTGATTCACATTCGCCATTCCCAGCCGAGGGAGCTTGCGCCGGATCGGTTGATGTTCAATTTCGAGATTCCGTCTCTGATCGAGCGGTTTCGAAGCCGGTCCTCGAAGAAGCGGCGGCCGGGTGAGGCCGATTCCGCGGCCTTCGACCCGGCTTTGATTCCGGTCACTCCGGGGGATCGTCTGTTGGCCCAGCTGGCGCCTCAGCGCGGGGATACCTTTTCCATCCAACTCCCGGCCCCGGCCCGTTCCGAGGTGATCATTTTCATCAGCCCCCTGCGCTCTCTCATACGCGACCACCGGTCCTCGCTGAAGATCCACTCCCCTTCAGGATTGCGTCCCCTCCACCTCGATTTCACCGTGTTTCGGCTGGGCAGAATCCGTGTGCTCTATATTTCACCCGAGAGCATGGTCAGCCGAACCCTGCGGGAGGATTTGAGCACCCTGATCGAGGGGTTCTGGCCCACCACCCTGATCATGGACCAGGCCCATCGGTTTTCCGAATGGAGCGATGAATTCGATCCGGCCTATTTTCGGCTGATTCAGGTAATGGCGGATCTTCGGCAGACCAATCCGGCCCTTTCGGCCCTGGCCTTGACCGGGGAATTCGGGGATCGAATTCGGAAAGACGTCTTGTCGCTTCTGAGTGAATTCAAGGATGTGACCCCGTCGATGCGGACCGACTTTTACCGTCCCCGGGTCAGCTTTCAGGCCGTGACAGTGGATTCTTTTCAGAACAAGACGAATGCCTACCATTCCCTTCTGTCCCAAGAGATTCCCCACCTTTTGGGGAAGGAAGGGATTTTCAGTCAGACGCCGGAGGAAATTCCAGACTATCAGGATCCCTACGGACCGCTTTTGGGCCGGCCCGAAGGATTGGAATTTAAAACGGAAACGGAAACGGAACCGAAACCGAAAACCCCCGCCATCCCCACCCATCCAAGTCTCACCGGCCCGGAAAAGCCCCATCTGCTGCTCTCGACCACCTTAGGCGGGGACAAGGAAACCTGGCTTTGTCAGGCCGCACGGACCGGCATGGACGAAAACCGGGTTCACTGCGTTCACCTGATCGAACTGCCGAATCCGGCCTGTGAAGCGGATATGCGGGGCCGTTATAGCCGAATCCCCGCCTGCACAGATCGGGTTTGCGCCTTCGGGCGGGAGACCCTGTGCGATTACGGAAAGCAGCACCACCTTATTCGACAGCGCCATCCGGATGCGCCGAGTGCCGCCGTTCCGGCATTGCGGGTGCTGGACCGGCTGCTCGAAAGCCAAGCCGACGGCGACACTCCCCTGCGAATCGTCTGCGGCGATTTGGAACGGAATGCGGTAGTCCTGGCCTTGTATCGGCTGTCGATTCTCGGCGTGGTGACACTTTTTTTTATCGATTTTCGGGAAGCGGATTCGGTCTTCAAGGTATACGGCTTTACCGAAGCAATGAATCCGGAAGCCGCCGCCGTGGGGCTTTTCAGATATCTCTGGAAAAACGACCTGTCCCCCGGTAACAAATTCACATCCCATATCCCCGATGGGGTACCGGATGTCAGCGCCGAAATCGATCGTTCCCGACGGTTGTTCGGCGAACCGATCCGGAGATGGCTGCGAACCGCTGCCGCCGAAGGGGTTATCCGCAATTTAGGGGATCATCGCGACTATTTTTGCGGGGTCGCGGATTATGTGCCTCTTCTGGCGGATCAGGTGGACGGCCCCATGCGGGAGATGGCCTACCGCCGGCTCTGGAATCTGAAGCGGTTTCTCCAAGGGTCCGAATGCAGACATGCGAAGTTGCTGATGGCGGTGCGGGCCACCGACGAGGAATGGGGCTGCGGTTTCTGCGACCGATGCGCACCGGATCTCGCCTTCGGCCGTGCGGAACAGACGCCCCCGCCGGGAAGCCTTTTTCTCGGAGAACTGGAAAAGCGGTTTCAGTCCTGGATGGAAAACGATGCGGTGGGTTTCGAATCCGAGGCGGCGGACCGGTTTATTCAGGATTTCGGGGACGCCTATCTCAACCTGCGGACCCGGTCCCGGCGGGCCCTGGAGTACGATCCCTACAACCTCAAGGCTCTCTATGTGGTCCGGGAACTCGCCCCCAATGCCGAGGGGGAGATGGGCGCCCTGGACCTGATGAAGGTGGTGTTACGTGATCTGCCGCGGCATCAGGCGGTACGGTTTTACGAAACCTTCCGGGGGGAAACCGAGGTGAAGCGGGCTCTGTTCAATCTCATGGATGACATCCATGGCCCGTTCAACAGCCCCGGGGGCGAGCAGTGGCTGTGTAAGGAAGCCCGGGAGATGGGTCTGGCCGAGGAGCGCATCGACTTTCTGGCGGCCCGGGAGGTGCTCCGTACCCTTGAGCAAACCGAGTGGTCTGCCCATCATGCAAAACTTTCCCAATGGATAGAGGAGCTCTGACGTGAACCGGTTGTCCAGCCCCGAAAGCGTGATAGAGAAGATTGCGGAGGTTCACCGGAAGATCGAGGAACTCTACAAGACAGTCGATCTGATCCGGCGGTTGAAGGAGAAATTCGAAATATCCCATGAGGAGGCCGCCGCGCATGAAGCTCGGCTGCAGGAGAAGCTGGTCGAATATGATGGGTTGGGGGTCGAATACGACCAAGCCGTCCGCCGCATCGAGAACCTGGGGGAGCGGCTGGAATCGGAACTGGACCGCATGCTGACTGAATTCGGACAGGAAAACGCCCGGATTCGGGAGGCAATGAAGGGGTTCGATCTGGAGCGGACCGATCTGCGGCGGCGATTTGAACGGCTCGATCGGGAATACACCGAGGCCGTGCGGGATACCGAGAATCACATGGCCTACCTGACCGAGCGTCTGGAGAATTCGGTGGCGGAGATTCGTCATCGGGTCCTTCAGGAAATGGATGCGAATCGCCGATGGATCGAGTCGGAAACGGCCTGGCTGGGGGATGTATCGGATCGGATGCAGGAAGAGGCCGATTTTCAGAAAGAAAACCTGGACCTTTTCAAAGACCGGATTGAAATCCTGCTGGAGGAGCGGACCGAGGCATTGGCCGCCAAACACGAGGCCCATGCGGATCGGATGAACGCGGAACTTCACCGGCTCGAGGAGGCCATGGCCGAATTTCGGGATCGGACCGAAACCACTCTCAAGGACCGGACCGATACACTGGAGGGAGAAGCGGCCGGGTTGCGAAAACAGCTGGCTGATTTTCAACAGACCGCCGAACGGGGCCTCAACGCCCGGCTATCCGAAGAATCCAAGCAGCTGCGGATGACGGTGAACCGGGAAATCGAGGCATTGGCGGCGGAGCGCAAGGAGATCTCCAGCCAGTGCAATCAGCTCATCGTGAAATCCCATCGGGAAATCACTCAGCTCGGCCAATCGGCCACGGTGGAGGTGCGGGAGCGGCTAAACGGCATGACCCATTTTGTCGAGGAGAGCCGAGAGGAGTTCCACACTCTGAAAAACCGGATTCAGGAATTCGCGGATCGGGTGCGCGAAAAAATCGACCGGGATACTGCGACCCTCCGCCAGGGCCAGTCGGATTTCAAGAAAATGGCGGTTCAAAAGATTTCCGCCAAATTGTCGGACGAAGTCCGCAAACTTCGCGCCGCCAACGAAGCGGTACTGGAGGGCCGGATTATGAAGCTGACGAAGGAACTTCAGCGGAACAGCGATAAAATCGATTCCCGGCTTCAGGACTTTGAGGAGCGGATCACCGCTTCGGAGGCGGCGGTGGAAAAAGAAAAAGCCTCGATTAAAAATCAGAATGCGACAGTTCGGGATCATTTGAAGCAGTTTTCCGATATTCAGACCGCCCACGCCCGTACCCTGCCCGCTTTGGCCGACCGCATCGCGGCGCTGGAGGACCAGCTCGAGGAGATCGGACAGCGGCGGGGGCTGTTCAATTTCCTCAAAAATCCCAAAAACAGACCTCCGGCAAAGGAATAGTACTCAAGGCACCCAATCTATGATAGAGAAATTGCCGTCGCCCCTGATCATCGCCCACCGGGGATACCGGGCCCGGTTTCCTGAGAATACCTTGGCCGCATTCCGAGGGGCGCTGGAGATCGGGGCCCCCATGATCGAACTGGATGTCACCCTGACCCGGGACCGACAGGTGGTGGTGATCCATGATGAAACAGTGGACCGGACCACCGACGGACGGGGGCGGGTGGCCGATCTCACCCTGGCAGAACTCAAGTCCCTGGATG
>JBEPWQ010000049.1:0-18430 GCA_041642315.1 Desulfobacteraceae bacterium
ATCTTTCCGCCCCGTCGAAAATCAAGGGCCGCCATGCTCTCGGAAATATCCACCGCCAATACGATGTTGATTCCTTCGGTCATCACATTCACCCTGCTGATGCCCCACTGGGGTCGGGCCAGAGCCAGAATCATCAGACACAGGGCCCCGTATTTGAAGGCGGGAACCAGCCACCGGAGGCGCAGGGCCATCGAGGTGGAGGTTCGAACGACCGATCCCAGCCCGGATACCCCCATGGCCGTTAGGAATCCGCCGTGCAGACGATAGGCCCAGAGCGCCGGAACCAGGAGCAGGAGCAGCAGAAGGTCGGGTGAGGCAAAGCGAAACATAGCGGTTTCTCACGCCTCCTGAGCCGGAGCCGGGATGGTCTCCTTGACGAATCGTCGTGCAAAGGCCAGATGATCTTTCATGGTACGCACCGAAGCCGTTGATCCGGCATATTTGATCGGGTCTGCGGTCTTCAGAAGAGACCGCAGACCCTGTTTCAAATCCGGATCGATATCCAAGGGTTTGATCGCCGGAAGAAGTTCTTCGGTGGTCATCTCCGGGGCATAAACGCCGTAGCGCGCCTGAATGTACCGGCGCAAAACAGCGGACATGCGAAAATAGAAGAGTTTACCATCCATCCGCTCTGCCTCCGACAGCTCATCCAGAGCGGCCAAAGCCGTTTCTTCCGGAGAGAATTGAGGCACTGTCCCCCCCCGAAGCCGTCTTCGCCGGTATTTCCATAGAAAAAATGAGAAAACCGCCATCGTCACGACCAAAGCCCCGGCCGCGGCGCAATACATCGGCGTCGGATCCCATCCCGCCGGCTCCGGCGGCTTGATTCCGTGGATGTCGGTCATGGGAACCGCCGCTTCGGATGGCCCGGAAATAGAACCCGCCGCCGGGGTTTCCCCGCCGGTGGGTTTATCCTGCCCATACGCCCAATGTCCGAAGATCTGTATCCAGACCAGCAGCAGAATCGAGAGAAACCGCCTTCCTTTCATCATCGTCTCCGCCGTTCACGAATGCGAAAATACCGGATCAGGGCATCGGCAGCCGAATCGCCGGTATGGATTTCAATGGTATCGATATTGTTCGATTTCAAACCGGCCAAGGTCTGGCGGTATTCCTCTATTTTTTCCGTTTGATATGCCCTTCGGGTCTTGGGGTCCGAAGCATCCAGCAAAACGGTTCGGC
Source organism: Desulfobacteraceae bacterium (assembly GCA_041642315.1). GTDB lineage: Bacteria > Desulfobacterota > Desulfobacteria > Desulfobacterales > Desulfococcaceae > JAABSQ01. Next base: position 1,183 of record JBEPWQ010000049.1, read on the forward strand.
CGGTCTCGAAATCTCGAAGCGTGAGAATGCCGGCCTCGGGCAGATGAAAATCGCCGGGATCCGAAAGCAGAATGGAAATGATCTCATGCCGCTGAGATGCGGTGCGGAGCTGACGGAGGTAGTCCCGGTCCAGGAAATCTGAAATCAAAAACGCCACGGTCCGCTTTCGCGCCACCCGGCCCAGGTAAGCCACGGCGCTTCGAATGTCGGTGCCGAGGCCTGAAGGCGAGAATGCAAAAATCTCTCGAATCACCCGCCATACATGGGCCGATCCCTTCTTCGGGGGAATGAATTTTTCCACTCGATCCGTAAACAGAATCACCCCGACCAGGTCATTGTTTTTGATGGCGCTGAAGGCCAGAACGGCGGCGACTTCAGCCGCTGTCTCCCGCTTCAGATTTTCGGTGGTTCCGAAATTTTCAGATCCGCTCATATCCACCAGCAGCGTAACTACCAGTTCCCGCTCTTCCCGATACCGCTTGATATACGGGCGTCCCAGACGGGCGGAAACTTTCCAGTCGATGCTCTTGACCTCGTCTCCGGGGCTGTATTCCCGCACCTCCTCGAATTCGATGCCGCTGCCTCGAAATACCGATTTATAGTGGCCGGCCATCATGGCATCCACACTTCGGGCGCTTCTGAAATGGATCTGTTTTATCTTTTTGATGATTTCGGGCGGCAGCATAGTGGTTGCAGAAAATCCGTCAGGGCACTTCCACGGAATCGAAAATATGGGCGATGATCTGCTCCGGAGTAATATCCTCGGCCTCGGCCTCATAAGTAAGAATGATCCTGTGGCGCAGGACCGCCGGTGCAATGATTTTGATGTCCTGAGGCGTTACATAGGCCCGGCCTTGAAGAAAAGCATAGGCCCGGGCCGCCAGGCTCAGAAAAATGGTCGCCCGGGGGGAGGCGCCGAACTGAATATATTGAGCAATATCAATTTTATAATCGGCCGGTGTTCGGGTGGCGAACACCAGATCCACGATATAGTCTTTCAGCTTTTCATCCACATAAATGGCGGAAATCAAAGAAGCGATGTCATCAATCTGAACCGGCTCCAATACCTGATTCACCGGCGCGGGAGGCTCGAATCCCACCCGTTTCATGATCTCCTTTTCCTCGATCTTTTCGGGATAGCCGATCACCAGTTTCAGCATGAACCGGTCCACCTGGGCTTCGGGAAGCGGATAAGTCCCCTCCTGTTCTATCGGATTCTGGGTGGCCAGCACCAGAAACGGATCGGACAAGGGGAAGGTGGTTTCCCCGATCGTCACCTGACGCTCCTGCATCGCCTCCAGCAGGGCCGATTGCACCTTGGACGGGGCCCGGTTGATCTCATCCGCCAATATGATATTATGAAAGAGAGGCCCTTTTTTAATAGTGAAATCACCGGTCTTTGGACGATACACCTCCGTTCCGATCAAATCCGCCGGCAGAAGGTCGGGGGTGAACTGGATACGTTTGAAATCCGCATACACGGTATCGGCCAGCGCTTTTACGGAGCTGGTTTTGGCCAGACCGGGCACCCCTTCGATAAGGATGTGCCCCTTTGTAAAAAGCCCGATGAGCAGACCGTCGATCAGATCCCGCTGCCCGACCAATACCTTTGCGATTTCCTCCCGAATGCGGTTGACCAGAAGATGAGCCTCTACGATTTTCTGTTTCAATTCTTCCAACCTATCAAATCCTCCCTCAAAACCCATGAAAACACACTTTCAAAACGTTACATTTAAATAAATCACCGGAACTTGTCAAGACGGCCGGTTCGGTCCGATTCGGCCCGCCCTCTTAAACTCGGCCGAAAAAAGAGAACCCATCTCCAAAACCACTTGAAAACTCACCTCCATCCGGCTATATTCGGCAAATTCACCGGTTCCATTGAATCGACTCCTCAACCGACGAAGAAAAAAAGCAACCGTCAGAACATGCCATCATTTTTGCACCAAATCAAGGCGCTCGTACCGGGGTCGAAAAGTGATGCACCCCCTTCAGAGGAGCAGCGGGCCCTCATCGGCAGGCTTCTGAAAGAAAAGGAGATCATCACTGAGGAGCAGCTCCTCCGCGCCCTCGAAGTGCAGCAGGAAAGACGGGCTCAGCTGTCCCATCCGCTTCAGCTCGGCATGATCATGGTCGAACTCGGGTTTGCCGATGAAGAGGAAGTGGTCAAGGTCATCAACGAGCATTACCGCCTCTCGGCCACTTCGCTTTCGGACAATGTCGACGAACTGATTCGAAAAAAACAAACCTTTCCTCTTTTACGCGTTCTAACCCATCCGCTTCCCATGTGGCTGCAGCTCTCGATCATCACCACCCTGATCGTCACGGGAACCATTATATCCCTGAGTCTGGTCACTTTAAAGGAACAGCAGGAACAGCTGTATCAGCAGACGGTCAAAATCGGAAAGGTAAGCCTCAATTACTTCACCAACAATGCCGGCATTCTTCTGTTGGAAGATAATGTCCTGAAGCTGAACAAGCTGATTACCGAGGCCACCTCTGTGGAAGGCATCCGGTATGCGGCCATCATCGATCAAAAAGGCATCACTCGGGCGCACACCGATGCTTCTCTCATCGGTGAACGGTTCGCCCCTTTTTCCCCGATAGGCCCCGCGATTCATGACGGAGAGAATTCTTATTTCGATTATGTATCGAATCAAGGCGAACATATCCTGAATCTCAGCCGGGATATCATTTTGAAGGGAACGGTTCTGGGGGAGGTGCACGTCGGCATCTCACTCGACTTCATCGAAGAACTGGTGAGCGACCGAAGCAACAATCTGATTCTGGTCAGCGTCCTGATCATTTTTACGGGGATATTCATCACGGTGCTTTTCGGGCTCCATTTTACACGGCCCATTTCCAAGTTGGTTCAGGCCACCCGGGAAATCAGAAGGGGAAACTACCACTTCAAGGTCAACCGGATCCGCAAGGATGAAATCGGCAATCTCGCCCTTTCCTTCAACCAAATGAGTCGTGAACTGTGGCTGAAATCACTGATGCAGAAATCCTTCGGCAAATATGTCGGCACAGAAGTTCTGGAGATGATCCTGGTCAACCCTGAAAGCAGCTGGCTGAAAGGACGGAAAAGCCATGCCACCATTCTCTTCACCGATATTCGAGGGTTTACCGCCTATTCCAAGTCGAAGGAACCCGAAGAAGTGGTGGACCGGCTGAATGAATATTTTGAAATCGCCACCGACATCATACTGCGATACGGCGGGTATGTGGATAAATTTGTCGGGGATGCGGTGCTGGGGGTCTTCGGAGTACCGATCTACTATGAGGATCATATAGAGCGAGCTGTTCAGGCCGCCCTCGACATGAAAAACGACTTCTGTAAAAACGGACAGGACTGCACCGACTCCCTTCTCAATTCCGTCGGCATCAGCATCAACACAGGGGTGGTGGTCTCGGGCAATATCGGCTCTCAGGTCAAAATGGAATACACCGTCATCGGCGACACGGTCAACATCGCCTCCCGGCTGAACGCCCTGGCAGGGCCCGGAGACATCATCATTTCCGCCGCCATTTATGAAGCGCTGAAGGACATGCTCGAGGTTGAAATCCGCCCTTCCCAGCGGATTAAGGGGCGGAATCATCCGATGGCGGTCTATAATATCACCCGAATCAAGGAAAAGAACGGCCCATGAAAAGACCGGTTATCATCGGAGTCATGGGAGGCGGGATCGCGTCCCAAGAAGATGCGGATGCTGCCTACCGGCTGGGGCGAGGGATCGCCGAACAGGGGTGGGTACTGCTCAACGGCGGAAGAGACGCCGGAATCATGACGGCATCCGCACGGGGTGCCAGTGAAGCCGGAGGACTGACGGTGGGGATATTGCCGGACGGGGACGACCGGTTCGCCTCTCCGCACATTCAGATACCGGTGATCACCGGAATGGGCAGCGGAAGAAACTGCATCAATGTCCTTTCCAGCCGAGTAGTCGTCGCCTGCGCGGGCGGCGCCGGCACTCTTTCGGAAATCGCACTGGCCCTCAAATTCGAAAAACCGGTCATCTTATTCAAATTCAAGGTGAAGGAACTCTTCAAGCCCCTGGCGCCGGGAGCCCGAATGTATGACGCAGACACACCGGACGCGGCCATCAACCGGATTCGATCAATTCTTCAGGAATCAGGAATGTAATTCCAGCAACGCCTCGGCGAACAATAGATCCTCCGGGGTGGTGATTTTGATGTTGCGGCGACTGCCCGGTATGACCGTCACCGGTTTTCCCAAGCGCTCCACCAGGGAGGCATCGTCGGTGCCGCGAAATCCCTCTCGCAGGGCCGCCTTATGAGCGGCCAAAATAAGTTCCAGACGAAATGACTGGGGGGTCTGGGCCAGCCACATTCGGTTCCGGCAAAGAGTCTGCTTGATCCGCCCGTCTTCATCCACCTCCTTGACGGTATCAAATGCAGGAATGCCCAGAATGCAGGCACCGGTCTTCACCGCAGCCTGAATGCTTTGGGCAATCGCCTCTTCCGAAACAAAGGGCCGAACCCCGTCATGAATCGCCGTCAATTCGGCACCCTCCTCCGCTGCGGCGAGAAGACCCTTGTAGACCGACTCCTGCCGCTCGGCGCCTCCGGCTACCACGCGCACCGACTTTTCCAGAGAAAGAGGATCGATCACCGACCGCTGGCAATAGGTGATATCTTCGAAAGGAACCGCCAGGACAATGCCGTCGATATCTCCGCAAGCATTAAAAACAGCCAGGGTTCTGCCGAGGATGGGAATACCGCCCAGCATTCGATACTGCTTTCGAAGGCCGCCTTTCATTCGACGGCCGCTGCCGCCGGCCACGATGATTCCGGTCGAGCGCATCCGCTGCCGAATCAGTCTCTCAGGTACTGGAGGTCTTTGGGTAATGGAATGCCGTTGCCCATGGAATCCTCACCATAATTGACGCCGGCCAGAATTTCCAGGTCCCGCAGGGCCCGGGCGTCACCTTCGAAGGCCACTTCGGTGATATTTTCATTTTGGATTTTCCCGCCGGCCCACTGAATATCCAATACGCTGCTGGCATCGAACCGACCCCCGCCGGCACACAATTCCACCTGCCCGCCGTAATGCTGGACCACCTTGGCCACCAGAAGGCTGGGGCGGCTGTGAAACCCTCTCGTAACCGGCACTCCCACCCGGATGAGGCCCCGTTCGATATTTTCATTCAGGATTTCGTGGGCAAGTTCTTTCCCATTGGTCAGGTAATAGCAGGCATAGTAGAGACCGTAATTGATGGTCCGATCAAGCAGGGTGTCGGGATCAACCAGAAATGAGAGCTGATTTCGCACCTTCTTATAGATGTCTTTGTATCCGGCCCGATGAAGATGGCGTTCATAAAAATGAAGCAATCGGCCCATCATTTGAAGAAGATGAAAGACAACCGAAAAGAAGCTTCGAAGCTCCTTTAATTTTCGGTTTCCGTAGCGATACCCGCCGTGGATTACATAGGTATCAAAGGAAGACTGCAGATTATGCACCAGCATTTCAAAGCGCCGAACTTCGACCTCATCGATGGTATCCGGCACCAGCCGCTTGATCTTTTCCAGATTATACGGTTCATAGAATCCGAACTGGTCGAAATGGCCGGCGATATTTAAAAACTCACTGGCGATTTTGATCACATTCTTTTTCTGTTCGTTCTTCTCCTCGTCATCAATGGTGTATTCGAGCCGTTCCCCCGTGGTGATTTCAGGAAAATCCGAATTTCCAAAGCCTTGCTCCGGAATGGGAATTTTCAGGCGGAAAGCTTCATCCAGTATCACCGGAGACATCTTTTTAAGGGATGCGGTCAGAAAGTCAAGCGTCACTTTGCCTTCGAGTTCAAAAGTCTCACTGTCTCTGAGGTTGTAAAAGGCGAGCCGGTTTAGAATATGCTTCTGGCAGTAGCCTCCCAGGCTCAGGTGCCGCACCGCCGCCGAGAGTTCCCGGTAAAGGTACCAGTCTTTGTTGTTTTTGGCGCCGTGGAAATCGAGAAAATCCTCCAGCACCTGAGAGGTTCCGATCAGCTTTGAATAGAGTTTTTTGGTAAACTCATGTCCGTGGCGGGGGGCGCCGGGACTGGAAATGAAAAGACAGCATTTCAGGTAATCATGGGAAAAGAGGCGCGCTTTTTCAGCGAAAGAGGTGCCGCAAGCGATCTTTTGCGCTTCCATGTTCTACATCATTTCCTGCTCGGGCTGAATGCGGGATCATCCGGATACGGACTTAGAAAACGGATGGTCCGCCTGCATTTTGATTTCAACTCAAAAAAAACAACAAATTTGATAAAAGTAAGCGGCCGGAGCATTCCGTAAGCCGAATTCTGTGACCGCCGCACCCGGTTTTCATCGAGCGGCGGCGGCAAACGGTCATTCATCTGAGGATGCCGGTTGCCCTGCATCTCTTGCGACCTACCCGGAAGCTTCGGACGGGCCATCCTCGAACGCCTCTCTATTTGGTCTTGCACCGGGTGGGGTTTACCGAGCTTCCCCGGTCACCCGGGGAACTGGTGCGCTCTTACCGCACCGTTTCACCCTTACCCCGCTGTCAAGCGGGGCGGTCTGCTTTCTGTTGCACTTTCCTTCGCGTCGCCGCGACTCCGTGTTACGGAGCACCCTGCCCTGCGGTGTTCGGACTTTCCTCCGGATAATCGATATCCAGCGACCGTTTGGAATACTCCGGCAGCACTTACTCTAAAATTTCCGAATAGATAATTCTATTACAGAAAGGACAAAATTTCAAGTCTTCAAATCGGCGGAGCTCATTGCTCATTTGGGGCGGTATGTTCATATTGCATCCGTCGCATACCGTTCCTCTCACCGGGACAATGGCGGGACCCGAATCTGTTTTCTTGACCGCCTCATATTTCCGCATCAAGCCTTGGTCCACTTCAGCAGCGACCTGATCCCGGTCATTCCTCAGCTGATTCAGCCGCTCCCGGTTCCGCTCCGATTCGGAATAAAGCGCCTTTTTTTCGGTTTCGATTCGGTTTTTCAGGCGCTCATATTCTTCTTTTCGCTGCTTCACCTCCTGTTCGGCCGTTTCGATCCGATCCAGCAGGCTCAGCATGTCATCTTCAATTCGGCTGTTTTTCTTGTTTATCTCATCTATTCCTTTGAGAAGAGCCTGGTATTCCTTATTGGTCTTAACGGTTAAGAGCCGCTCCTGGTTCTTTTTAATGGTTTCACTGTTCATCTTGGCGTCGGATTCCTGGGATCGATATTCCTTTTTCAATTGCTCCAAGGAGACGGTTTCCTCATTGATGGCCTGCTCCGCAGCGTCCAATTCCGCAATCAGACCTTCCGCTTTTTGGGCCATCTGACTGATCAGAACCTGAATTCGGGCAGCGTCGGTTTCAATCCTCTGAAGCTTTATCAGAGTCTCGATTTGCTCTTTCATTTTAGACCTTGAAATTCCTTTTTAATTTGCCCCTCGACTCGAAGGAATGGAGGGATTATGAAAAATTAAAGGGCTCGCTTTCCAGATCAGAGGCCTCGACGGTGATCGGCAACCCTTTTTCGGTCAGCTTTTCCGCGAGCTGTTCAGACAGAATCCGTGTGATCAGATGTTCCGAACCGAAGTGGCCGATATCGACCAGCCCCAGACCTCGGGCTTGAGCCTCCCGTCCGTCGTGGTAACGCAGGTCCCCGGTAATGAATACCTGGGCTCCGGAAGCGAAAAAGGATTCCATCATTCCGCCGCCGCTTCCTGAGCATACCGCGACGCGTTCCACAGGCAGTAAGGGGTCTCCCGACCACCGTATCCGATCCAGATTCAACCGCTGTTTAATCATTCCCACCAGATCCGACAGGATCATTTTTTCCGAAAGGCGACCCACTCGGCCGAGACCTTCCCCACTGCCCGAAACCCTTTCCTCCCCGAGCACCCCGGCCCCTTGTAATCCGATTCTCGAGACCAGTCGGTCATTGATTCCTCCGGCCACACTGTCGAGATTGGTATGGGCCGAATACACGGCCAGGGAATACCGGGCCGAGAGAAGGATCATTCGACCCACGGGTGAAGAAAAATCGATCTTTTTCAAAGGCTTGAAAATAAGGGGATGGTGAGTAATCAGGAGATCGACATGTTGGTCGCAGGCCGCGGAAACGACTTCCGGCAATGGATCCAGCGCCACCCAGACCTTTTTGACCGGCCAATCCTCTTGCCCCACCTGAAGGCCCGGATTATCCCAGGTTTCAGCCAGCCGGGCAGGGGCCAGTTCCTCCAGAATTTCGATCATTTCAGCAATGGTCACAGACATCATGATCACCTGATGGGTCCGGAGTTGTTACGCCTAAAAAAGGCGTGGTCTGATTCAACCACGCCTTCCAGTGCACGATTTTCGAATGGGCCCACCTGGGATCGAACCAGGGACCTACCGGTTATGAGCCGGTGGCTCTGCCAGCTGAGCTATGGGCCCGTATGCCCTGTTTATACGACTCTTACCTATCGCCGACATAAGGTTTTGTCAAGTATTACCATGTCAATAGTCGATGAAACTTTTGAGCTTTCGGCTTCGGGTCGGGTGCCGCAATTTCCTGAGTGCCTTGGCTTCGATCTGGCGAATCCGTTCTCGGGTGACGGCGAAATCCTGACCCACCTCTTCAAGGGTATGGTCGGCTTTCTCACCGATGCCGAATCGCATTCTAAGCACCTTCTCCTCTCTCGGGGTCAGGGTGGCGAGCACCTTTCGGGTCTGCTCCGCCAGGTTGAGATTTACCGCCGCATCCGAAGGCAGCATGAACTTCTTGTCCTCTATGAAATCCCCGAGATGGCTGTCTTCCTCCTCCCCGATCGGGGTTTCGAGAGAAATCGGCTCCCGAGCAATCTTCAAGACCTTGCGGACCTTCTCAAGAGAAATTTCCATCTTTTCAGCGATTTCCTCGGGGGAAGGTTCCCGCCCCATTTCCTGGACCAGATAGCGCGAGGTGCGGATCAGCTTGTTGATGGTCTCGATCATGTGCACCGGTATTCGAATGGTCCGGGCCTGGTCCGCAATCGCCCGTGTGATGGCCTGACGAATCCACCAGGTGGCATAGGTACTGAATTTATACCCCCGGCGGTATTCGAACTTGTCCACCGCTTTCATAAGGCCGATGTTACCTTCCTGAATCAGATCCAGGAACTGGAGACCACGGTTGGTATATTTTTTGGCAATGCTGACGACCAGTCGCAGATTGGCCTTGATCAGTTCACTCTTCGCATCTTTGGCCCGCTGGCGCCCTTCTTCCACGCAGGAGACAATTCGTTTGAGTCCCCGACAGTTGGATTTAAGCTCATTTTCCCGATCATCGATCTCCCCCTGGGCCTGCCGCAGGGTATCACATAAACGGTGAATATCGGACTCCGCCAGGCTGCAATTTTCCTTTGCCCGGTGCAGCAAGCCCACCGGGTCGCTCCATAGGATCCGACATTCGCTGACCGGAATATTGAGCCGGTCGGCGGATTCCAGGATGATTTTATTCATCCTTTCAAACCAGTCGACGCGATCCCGAATTTCATCTTCGATTTTGTCGATGACACTGCTTTCCAGCCGCCAATCTTTTAACAACTCAAAAATTTTGGAATTGCGCCTGGAAATATTTCTCCGGATGCGACGCTGTTCATCCGACTCCAATTCAGTCGCAAACAGCTCTTGCCGGTAGGACATGGTCTCCTGATACAACTCTCGTATGGAGGCCATGGTTTTTAGAAAATTCTGGATCTGCAAGTCTTCATCTACATAGGTATCCCCTTCGTCGAGATCTCGAAGCACATGTCGGGGCCGAAGCTCCCCCGATGCGATATATTCTCCCAGCCGGAGAATATATTCCACCCCCAGCGCCGTATCCAGGAGGGCTTTTAACACCTCCTGCTCTCCGGCCTCGATTTTTTTTGCGATGATCACCTCTTCCTCGCGGCTCAACAGGGTGACCATACCCATTTCGCGCAGGTACATCTTCACCGGATCGGTTACAGTACCGAATTCGGAAACCGAATTATCTCCCCGGAGTCTTTTGTCGCTTTTCTTTACCTTTTTGATCTTCTGCTTTTTTTCATCCAGAATGTCAATATCGAGGTCTTTGAAGAGCACCAGGGTTTCATCCAACTGGTCGGAAGACAGGAGTTCCTCGGGCAGCACCTCATTAATCTCGTCATAGGTCAGGTATCCCTGGTCCTTTCCTTTATCGATCAAAATTTTGAGGGCAGCCTTGGTTTTCTCGATATCTTTCTCTTCATTTTCAGCAGATTTCTCTGTCATATTCCGTTAGCCTCCTGCAGACTTCAGGTTTTTTTATGCCTTTGCCTGGCTTGGTTTTGCTTCTCTTCCAATAACTTCCTCAACAGGGCCTGGTCATTGTTCCGGCTGGCCGCCTCGATTCGCCGCAGTAAGCCATCCGAAGCCCCCTTTACACTGTTTTCAAACTGAGTGATCAGGCGGATACACCCCTCCCGATTCCATTCATCGCCGGAAATGGCCAGGTTCGCCGCAACGGCGCGATGCGCCTCATCCAACGAATCGATCAAAGCCGAAATGCGTCCTTGCCCATATTCCGCGTGTCGGGACAGGATCAATTTGCCGATCGACTTCAATGTAGAATCTTCGAATCGATCGATCAAACCGCGCCCCGCCATCTCCGGCACAATGTCAGGAAACTGGAGCATCATAGTGACCAGTTTCTGCTCCAGCCGAACCCGCCGGCCCTGATACGGCCTCGGCTTCACCGTCTGCCGAGACCCGTTCTTCCGATGTTCGCCAGGTGCGGCCCGTACTTTTTCCATCACCATGGCTTCATCTACGCCAATCCGCTCCGCCAGCTTTCGAAGGTAGAGGGAGCGCGCCACCGAATCTTCAATTTTCCCAAGGGGTCGGGTCATCTCGGAAATAATCCGGACCTTGCCTTCAATGGACAGGCCGTGTCGTTTCACCGAGTCTTCCATCATGAAATCCATCACCCCGCCGGCATCTCGAGCGGCGGTTTGAAACGCCTCAGGGCCGAACTCTCGTATATAGGTATCCGGATCATGTCCAGCCGGCAGAACCAGCACCCGTGCATCCATATTTTCCTTCCGGAAAATACCCACCGATTTGGTGGCCGCTCGAACACCGGCTTGGTCTGAATCGAACACCAGGATCACCTCCCCGGCATATCCCTTCAAAAGTCGAACATGCTCCGGGGTCAGGGCGGTGCCCAGGGTAGCGACCGCATTGGTTATTCCGGCCTGAAAAAGCGAGATGACATCAAAATAACCTTCCACCAGAAATGCGCATTCCGGCTTTCGGCTTTTGGCCCTGGCGATATCCAGGCCGTACAGGGTTCGGCTCTTGCTGAAAACCGTTGTTTCGGGAGAATTCAGGTATTTGGGAAGTCCGTCGTCCAGGACCCGGCCCCCGAATCCGACCACTTGTTTTCGAATATCCCGTATTGGGAAAACGATTCGATCCCGGAAGCGATCGATAAAGCCCCTTCCACTTTTTTTTGGAACAATCAAGCCCGCCTTTTCAAGAAGCGCCGGGTCCGTATTTTTTCGTAAAAAAAAACGGACCAGGTAATCCCAGCCCTTGGGCGCATATCCCAGGCCGAACGCATCTGCGGCTGCACGATCGATTCCCCGCCGTTCCAGATAGGCCCGGGCGGCTTCTCCAGCCCGGCTTTGCCTGAGCAAATGCTGAAAATAGCCTTCGGCATGATGATTCACCTCGAAAATCGCTTCCCGCTCGCTGAATCGCCGCTTTTCCTCGGGCGTCAGGTTCCGGGTCGGCACCTCGATGCCGTAGCGTTTCGCCAGCGTTCGAGCGGTTTCCGGAAATGACCATCCTTCATGTTTCATTAGGAAACTGAATACATTCCCGCCCGCCCCGCATCCGAAGCAGTAAAATATCTGTTTTTCAGGGCTCACCGTGAAGGAAGGGGTTTTTTCCGTATGAAAAGGGCAGAGCCCCTGATAATCTTTCCCGGCCTTTTTGAGGATAACCATATCTGAAACAATGTCAACGATATCGGCGGCATTGCGGATCTCCGATATGATATTTTCCGGGATATAACTCATTATAAAAGCGCCCCTTCAATGCGGACGACTGCGGAACAACAGGTAAAAAAGGAGAACTTCAAAAGGGGATTTTGCACCGGCGGCACGAGTGAATTTTGGCTGTAAGATCGATCCAATACAGTCATCCGACCATTAAGGGAAAAAGCAGTGCTTCTATGAGTTCGTCTACTTTTTTCGAAAACCTTTAATTTAAGGCTTTCATCACCTTTTGTCAATAAGGTTTACACCCTATTTTTCGGAGATTCGAATAGACCTTGGGCAACGGAAATGGCCTCCTTTAAATCGAGGGTTCCGCTGTACAGCGCTTTTCCGGTAATCACTCCCACCACCCCGGCCGATTGAAGGGAAAGCAGATTGCGGATATCGGCCAGGGTCGAAACCCCGCCCGAAGCCACAATCGGAATAGAGACCGATTCGGCCATGCGGCGGGTCTCCGCGATATTGGGACCGGTCTGCATGCCGTCCCGGTGAATATCGGTGAAATTGATGGCGGCGACCCCGCTGTCTTCAAAGCGACGGGCCAGGTCCACGGCTCGAACCCGGGTGGTTTCGGTCCAGCCCTCAATCGCGGCCCAGCCGTCCCGGGCATCGATCCCCACCACGATCCGGCCGGGAAAGGCCTTGCAGGCGTCGGTGACCAGATCGGGATTTCGAATGGCCTCGGTGCCGATAACCACCCGCTTTACACCGAGATCGAGAAAAGCTTCAATGTTTTCGGCGGTGCGGATTCCGCCGCCGACCTGAACCGGAATTTGAACGGAATCGAGAATCTTCCGAACGGCGTCTAAATTCTTGGGCGCTTTTCCCACGGCTCCGTCCAGATCCACCACATGGATGATCTCCGCCCCTTGTTCGGCCCATTGCCGGGCCATGGCGGAAGGGTCATCGGAGAATACGGTTTCGGCATCCATTCGCCCTTGAAGCAGACGCACGCACCGGCCGCCCTTGATATCGATTGCGGGAATAATGATCATGGCAGTTTCAACCCGCTCAACACTTCTTCCAGGCCGGCCTCGGCCATTTGATCAGCGGTGACCCACCGGCCGTCCCTTTCAAGAAAGCTCGGCAGTTCAAAGAGGTCATCGGTGAGGACCTTCTGGGTTTCGTCGAAGACTCCGGTCCAGAGAACCCGGCCGTCCGACACCCGCAGCAGGTGAAGGTCGAACGCCACGGAAGCAGGAGATTCCACGGAAAAATCCCCCCCCACCCGATTCTGATACCGGTAGATGTGGCCGGCCAGAACCGCGTCCGCCTCAAGCTTGCGCCCGGTAGCCGTCAGGAGATTTCTTTCCGGAAGGATTTCGCCGTTCTCGCTCCATAATTCCGACTGAATATCGCTCATTTCCTCCGGAGAAATAAACTTGAACCCCTCTCGGCCTTGAAGATGGTTTCGCAGCTCTCGATTCAGCAGGGTCTTGGCTCCTTCCGTCACTCCCCCGGTCAGAAAGGTTTTTCCGCTCAACGGGCAGCGGACACTGAGGTCGGCGCCGGCGATTTTGGCGATGTCCTTGAAAGAAACGACCAGGATCCGGTCCAGGCCGGGGGGTACATCGACGACCTGAGGTCCGGTGCTCCTTCGGTCACAGCCCGCTGAAAATAAAGCGAAAAAGACCAGAAGAAGGGGTATTGTGAAAAGAATCGGGAACGGGCGTATGCGCTGGTTCATGAAAATCCCTTACCGGTTGAAGGTTTAGCCGAAAGCCGGCGTTCGAAATTACAAGGCCCCTTTGGAGGAACGGACGGTGCTGATCCGTTCGTCCAGAGAAACCGCCTCATCCAGAGCCCGACCAAGCGCCTTGAACATCGATTCTATGATATGATGCTCATTCTCGCCGTAGGCGACATTGATGTGAAGATTCATCCCGCTCCGATTGGAAAAGGCGCGAAAGAACTCTTTTGCAAGGATGAGATCGAAACTTCCGGATTGGGCGATTTCAGGCACATGGTAGACCAGGAAGGGGCGTTTGGATAAATCGATCGCCACGGCGGTGAGGGTTTCGTCCATGGGAGTGACCGCATACCCGTATCGATGAATGGACCGGCGGTCTCCGAGAGCCTGGTCCAACGCTTTGCCCAGAACCAGTCCGACGTCTTCCACCGTATGATGGAAGTCGACCTCGATGTCCCCCGCCGCCTGAATTTTCAGGTCGAAAAATCCGTGAACGGAGAACAGGGTGAGCATGTGGTCGAAGAAAGGAATCGCGGTAAAAATCTCGTGCCGGCCCTTTCCGTCCAGGTTCAGCTCGATTTTGATTTCCGTTTCACCGGTCTTTCGCTCCACCGCTGCGATCCGCTTAGACATTCCGGAACACCTTGTCTGCTGATTTTGGAATTGTTGAAATCGGGAATAAGGATACTGAAAAGGGCACGATAGGGAAGGTTCTCTGTAGATCCTACATTAATGGATTCAGCCTGAGATAAACTGGTGGAGATGAGGGGAATCGAACATTCCTCATCGTTAACCGCCTGATATCTCATCTCTTTTTGAGCGCCTCTTATCTATGCGCAATGGCTTTTGTATTACTATTTTGCAGGTCTTGTCAAGTGCCATTTTCAATTTTCATCCCGAGGAAGTTTTTGTGAATGTTGCAAATCTGTACTGTAATATATCCCATCCCTGGTACACCTTTAGAACTGATGGAGGGTTGCATGTTGAGGATCTATACTGCTTGTGATACCGGATTCGAATAATCGCTTGAGCCCCTTACTATCCGCGAATCCACGTTTTGAAACGTAGGCCTGCATCCCCTCAGTCATTGCATGGTTGAGCAACTGGAAAAAACCGACCAGGTTGGATTTTCCCGAACCATTCGGGCCGATGAGGACATTGATTCCGCTCAACCCCAACCGATCCAGACGCTGGATGGATTTAAAGCCTTCGATACTGATGGATGTAATGGAATCCATAGTTTTCCTTTATGCTTCCTGGATCTTGAGGCAGGGAATGGCCACCCCGGGGGTGTAGGCCAGGCTGAGATCCGACTGGGACATGCAGGGCTTGCTGGGAACGACCTCGATTTTGCCGGGCCGGGGTTCTTTATGGTATTGAAGAACTTCTTTTTCACGGTACATGGGGTCACCTCGTTGTTTGAGTTGGGGGAAGGGTATTTCGTGTCATATGGGGGGCGGTTTGATCCAAAGGGTTTTGTTGGGCTGGGTTTGCCCTACTTGTTCAATCCCGAAATTCTTGACAAACCCAAAATGTATTGTACAATTGTCAGTACTGGCTATCATGGAGACTACATATGGATATAGTAATTGACACTTCCGCCTTAATTGCCGTCATCGTCGGTGAACCCGAACGATCTAAAATTATTGAACTAACGGCCGGAGCCACTCTAATAGGCCCGGGCGCCATCCCATGGGAGATCGGAAATGCGTTCTCGGCCATGTTTAAGCGAAATAGGTTGTCACTCGGTGAAGCCCAGAGGGGCTTGTCCGTTTTCGAAAGCATCCCTCTGCGGTATGTCGAACCCGACTTTAGAAATGCCTTACAAATGTCAAAAAAAATAAATATGTACGCCTATGATGCATATTTTTTGGATTGTGCACTGCGCTACAGAGCGCCGCTCTTGACACTAGACAGACAGTTGAAGGCGGCAGCACAGAACCTCAAAATCGATGCATTGGAGGTATGAAATGCAAATTTTTACTTATTCAGAAGCCCGGCAAAAGTTTGCGTTTGTACTTGAGCAGGCGGAAAGCACCGGCAAGGTGTTGATTCGCAGGAAAGATGGACGAACTTTTGCGTTGATTCCGGAAAAAAATACGGGTTCTCCTTTGGATGTGCCCTCCATCCAAGCGGATATTTCCACGAAAGAGATCGTGGACATAGTCAGGGAGGGACGAGAACGGTAGGAACTGCTCAGCACCAAAAGCGCAGGCGAAAAGAAATGGTCGAACCAACGCATCATAAAACAGAAGCATCGAACCGGTTGACCCCTGAAGTCATATGCCACCGGTTGGAGAAGATTGCGCCGGAGGCATTTGATCAGACACCGGTCTTGTTCGCATATCTTTTCGGCAGCTATGCCAAAGGGTTGGCAGACCTTCCTCTGGCTCCAACAATACGATGAAGGTCTGCTGGAAGAACCGGCCGGCCAGACCGGCGGCCGTTTGCCGACCCCGGAAAAAGCCATGGCGGCGCCCGGTATCACGGGCAGAAGCAGTACCGCGACAGCCGCGACATCACCCAGCCCCTGCTCCAGTTCGGCCGATGCCTGGTCCACATGGCGGTGGATACCGACGAGGTCTACATGACCACCAAACTCGCCGGCAAATCCACCTTCTTTCTGCCCTTCAACAAGGGCCATGATTTCGGCGCCGGCAACCCGCCCAATCCCCGCGGGCACAAATCCGCCTATCTCTGGGAGGAGGTCTTCAGCAAAGCCTCCATCGCCAACATCATTCAGCATTTCGTCCGGCTGGACGGGGCCGCCAAGGACCCGCTCCACAAGCGCACCCTCTTCTTTCCGCGCTACCACCAGATGGACGTGGTCCGCAGACTGACCGCACACGCCGCCGAACACGGGGTGGGCCGGACCTATCTGATTCAGCACTCGGCCGGCTCGGGAAAATCCAACTCGATCACCTGGGCCGCCTACCAGCTCATCGAAACCTATCCGGCCTCCGCCGAGACCCGCGGCGCCCAGGGCATGGACCGGCCGCTCTTCGATTCGGTGATCGTGGTCACCGACCGCCGCCTGCTCGACCGGCAGCTTCGGGACACCATCAGGGAGTTCTCCGAGGTCAAAAACATCATCGCCCCGGCCTTCAAATCCGCCGACCTGAAAACCGCGCTGGAGCAGGGCAAGAAGATCATCATCTCCACCATCCAGAAATTTCCGAAGATCGTGGACGGCATCGCGGATCTCAGCGACAAGCGGTTCGCGGTAATCATCGACGAGGCCCACAGCTCCCAGAGCGGCACGGCCCACGACAACATGAACCGGGCCATGGGAATGGGTGGGGGGATGTCGGAGGGAACGGCAGCCGACAATGGCGAGGAGACCCCCGACTACCGCGTGCTGGTGGGTGGCCAACAAATACCTGACCGGATTCAACCAGCCCAAGCTCACCGCCATGTTATGTGGACAAAAAGCTTCAAGGCGTGATGGCGGTCCAGACCCTGTCGCGGCTCAACCGGGCCGCGCCCCGGCTCGACAAGCGGACCGAGGACCTGTTCATCCTCGATTTTTTCAACACGGTGGACGACATTCGGACCGCCTTCGA
>JBEPWQ010000050.1:0-18407 GCA_041642315.1 Desulfobacteraceae bacterium
GACGCTGAATACCGACACCGACATGCCGCGGTACTTTAGGGCGTCGATCAGCGTCCCGGAACGGTCGGTATCGCGCCCGACCACCAGCAGAACCCGGTCTCCCATTTCCGCCGCAGCCGGAGCCACTCGGCTGAGGGTGCCGGGTCCGAAAAGGATGCGGTCGGCTGTGCAAAATTCAAATTGCATGGGCATCTCCTCCATACGATTGGGTGATTTATCATCGGCTCCATATGCATTGCGAAAACGGACTTTCACGGACCGCAGGCGAAACCGTTTGACATCACGATATCCCAATCCCTTCCGAAACTCAACGGGCAGGGACCGGCCTCTCCGGAAAACCGTATCCGGCGTCCCAATATTACGGTTTTGAAATTTTCATACATTCAAATCACCAAAATGTTATATTTTTGCCGATTCCATCCCGAATGATCCTTGTCAAAACGGGCGCTTCGAGATTTTCCATCAATGGCACTTCGCTTGCATTCTATCTTTGAAAAGGTCGCAAGAATGACCCGAACCCTGAAACGAGGAATGCTGAATGATCAACATATCCAATCAGGAAAAAGAATGGACCCGATTTACCGACGAAGGAGCTCAATTCCTGAAAACGGCCAGGAACGCCGTCCGAAAGCGGCGAAAAGTGTTTACTCCGGATATTTTGTACAATCTGATCGCCATGTCCATTGAAAAATATATTATGGGGTATCTCCTATACCGAAAGAACCTTCCGGACAATCACACCTTGGGAGATCTGATGGACGCCCTCAGGCGGGTCGATCCGGTCGAGGACGATCTCTGTGACCGAATCATTCGCATGGACCGGTTCCAGGAAATCTGCTGCATAACAACATACAGCCGGGAAATGCCCCAAGTAAAAGATATCGAAGAGATGTTGACACTCGGAGAAAGGATTCGGGATTTTGTCGAAGTCCGAATGCAGGCGCCCCTTGGGAAGCGGGCCTAAATTCTCTTGATGTCGCGACAATATCAATGAAAAATGAAGCTGATGAACGGATCACTAAAAAATCTCGAAAGAAAGGATGAAAATAGGGGAAAGCCATGGTTTCGCGTGAGAGCAGACGCATCTGGATGATCGATACCACCCTTCGAGACGGCGAACAGGCCCCGGGAGTGGTGTTCAGCCATCATAAAAAACAAAGGATCGCCGAAATGCTGGCCGAGGCCGGCATCGATGAACTGGAGGTCGGCACACCGGCTATGGGCCCGATGGAATGCCGGGCCATTCAGGGGGTCCGGAACCTGAATCTCCCCACCCGCCTCACCTGCTGGTGCAGGGCGGTGCGTCGGGATATCGAATCGGCCGCACAATGCGGCACCGGAAGCGTCCATATCAGTTTTCCGGTCTCTTCCATTCATCTCAATTCCATGAAAAAGAACGAGGCCCGAATTCTTGAAATCCTGGAAGAGCAAGTGGGCTTCGCCCGAAAAGACTTCGACCTGGTTTCGGTGGGAGCCCAGGACGCCATGCGGGCCGACCCGGAATTCCTGGAGATATTCATTCAAAAGGCCCGGTCCGGCGGCGCACACCGGGTGCGGATCGCCGATACTGTGGGAATCGCCACACCGGGGACCGTATACCGGCTCTTCAACCGGTTGTCTCGAATCTCCGGCATCGACCTGGAATTTCACGCACACAATGACCTGGGCATGGCCACCGCCAATGCCGTCTCCGCGGCCGAGGCAGGGGCCGACGGCCTCAGCGTCACCGTCAACGGGCTTGGCGAACGGGCCGGCAATGCGCCCCTGGAAGAAGTCTCCGCGGCCCTGGCGTTCGCCTCCGGCCGGAACTGCAACGTCCGGACCCCCCGACTGATGGGGCTCTGCGCCTTTGTCGCCCAAGCCTCCCGCCGGCCCATCCCGGTGGGAAAACCGATTACCGGCTCAAGCGCCTTTTTGCACGAATCGGGGATCCACTGCGATGGCCTGCTGAAGAATTCCCGCACCTATGAAGCCTTTCCTTCCGAGGCGGTGGGATGGGGAAAATCCCGGTTTGTGGTCGGAAAGCATTCGGGAACCCATATCATCCGCCATATCCTTAGAAAAAGCGGCGTCATGATCGGAACGGATCAAGCCGAGCAGTTGCTGAAAGCGGTTCGAAAAGCGGCATCTGAAAAAGGCATGTCGCTGACGACAAGAGAACTGCTCGTTCTCTATTACGGCACCTGCCGGCCCCCTTACCTTACTCCCTCACTTTACCCTTGATAAATGGAGGGTATTCTCGTATTCTAATTTGAGAAGGGAGGAGCCATGACGGACATTCGCAAAACCAAGGCCCAACTGATTTCGGAACTGGCCGAAGCACGCCGGGAGATAGGGGAACTCCGGTCCGAACTCGAGGCACTGGAATCACAAAAGAACGCCGGTTCGGAAAGCCTCGAAAACCGTGCTCCCCGGCATGAAATCCGCACGCATATCGAATTCTTCGCCGACTTTGATGTGATCGAAGCGCGGGGAATCAATATCTCCGAAGGGGGGATCTGCTTAGAACTGGATGAGGACCTCCCCTTTGAAATGCGATTCGAACTGAACGGAAGAATGCACCAACACCGGGCCCATCTGGTCTGGGTCAAGCGCAGCAGCAGGGGCGGATATCTTTTGGGCCTGATGTTTGCCCGTCCCCGGGCCGATGTCTCCTTTTAGGTCTCCGGCGGCGAATACCCGCCGCGGCCGTTCCCCCTGCGGCGGATCGCCCCTCAGATGGTACTGCCGGAAGACCTGTTCATCCCCCTTCCTGCCGTGAATTTTCGGGCCGGCGAATCCTATGTTTTTTCCGGTAATACCACCAGGCCGATCCGTAAAAACCGATATTGACGACCAGCACCAGACCGCCCAGAACGAACTGGATTTCCCGGGTCAAACCGGCCGGGTAGAGCACCGGCAGGATGTAGTGGGCCACGAAGCCGGTTTCATACCCTTGGGCCCCGCCCAAGGCGCGAAGCCTGTTTTCCAGCGGTGTCAGCGGGCAGATCCAGCCCGAAAATTGGATGGCAATTCCCCACAGCGCCGCCGGCACATGGAACCAGGCCGTCCATTTTCGCCAGAAGAGCAGAGCACCGCCGAAAAAAACAAAAAGCACGAAGATAAAATGGACGACCACCACCGCGTCCGCCAGGTATCGATACATGGAAGCCAACTTACGTATTCCTTACCTCACGATTCGAATCACCCACCCGCCCATCCACATCCCGGCGAAAACCAGGATGCCGCCGCCGATGTTGTTGATGAAAAAATTCAGCACCGCCAGATGGCTTCCGGCCCGCATATAGATCACCGATTCCAGCGCATAGGCAGAAAAAGTGGTGAGGGCCCCCAGAAAGCCGGTCATGAAAAAGAGTCTGGCGGATGGGCTGAGCACAACGCTGCGTTCGGCAAGGGCAAAGGCGACCCCGATAAGGAAGCAGCCGGTCAGATTGGCCAGCAGCGTACCCCAGGGAAATCGGCTCCCGAGGTAGCGGATGGCCGCCAGGGAAAACGCGTATCGACATACCGCTCCCAGGCTTCCGCCCGCCATGACCAGCAGGATATTCTTCAGCACATTCACCACGACCCCCGAATCCGGTCACCCGATCCCTTCACCGTTATTGAAACTTCTTTCCAATCGAGAAAGCCTGGCCGAAAAAACCGCCGATTCCATGATAAGTCCGAATTTCGGGAGCAAAGATCAGGGGTTTGACCTTTTCGATGTCCGGAAGACCCTTTTCCCCGAGCACCGCTTCATCTGCCTTGATATCCAGTATCTCGCCGATGAACTGGGTGTGCAGACCGATGTCGATCGTATGAATCACCTTGCATTCCAGGATCAGGGAGCACTCCCCCGCATAGGGCGCATCCACCACTTCGCTTCGGACCGGGGTGAGCCCGGCCTTTTGGAACTTGTCGGTTTTTCTGCCCGAAACGATGCCGGCGTAATCGGCGGCAGCGGCCTGGTCCTGAGACGGGATGCTGACCGTAAACGCCCGGCGTTCGGCAATGCTGGCGTGGCTGTAGGTGGCCGGCCGCAGGGAGACCCCCACGCAGGGCGGGCTGGAACAGCAGATCCCGCCCCAGGCGGCGGTCATGATATTGGGTCTATCGTCGGCATCATAAGAACCCACCAGCCAGACCGGGGTGGGAAGGACCAGAGGTTTGGGTCCGATGGATTGTTTCATAACGCTTCTCCTTTGTCGTATCGGTGAATTTATGCGCTGCTTCCGGTCG
This sequence comes from Desulfobacteraceae bacterium, assembly GCA_041642315.1. Taxonomy (GTDB): domain Bacteria; phylum Desulfobacterota; class Desulfobacteria; order Desulfobacterales; family Desulfococcaceae; genus JAABSQ01. Next base: position 4,219 of record JBEPWQ010000050.1, read on the forward strand.
ATTATGTTCTCCGCAAACCGGAATCCTCACCTTGACCTGCCTGGCCATGGCTGCATACAATTGATCAGCCTATCTAAAAATCGGACTCATGGCAAGGCATCGAATTCGGCTGGAAAAGCGGATCAGGTCGGATTTGGGATTGACACCGGGTGCCGCTTTCCGTAGTTTTCATGGGCTGATGTGCAGGAACATCCATTTAAAACCTGGGGGAAACGGAAGAAATGAAATACCTGTACCAGAAAACGCACCGGTTTTTCGCCCAGGTATCGACAGGAATGGAGTCCCTGGGTGCGGCGGAACTCTGGAAGCTGGGGGCGGAACAGGTCGAACCCGCCTTTCGGGGAATTCATTTTAATGCCGACAAGGCATGCCTGTACCGGGCCAATTATCTTACGCGAATCCTCACCCGAATTCTGGCGCCCTTGAAGACCTTTCGCTGTCCGGACTCGGATGCACTCTACCGGGAAGCCCATGCCGTCCCATGGCCGGAAATCTTCGGCAGCGACCGGACATTTGCCGTTTTTGCCAATGTTTCTCACAGCAGCATCACCCACTCCCAATATGCCGGGCTTCGGCTCAAGGATGCGGTGGTCGACCGGTTTCGAAAAGAATTGAACCGCCGACCCGATATCGACTCTAAAGATCCCGACCTCTGGCTCAACCTTCACATCCACAAAAATACCGCCACGGTCAGCCTGGACACCTCGCGCGGTTCTCTTCACCGGCGGGGATATCGCCAAAACGCGCTGGAAGCGCCCATGCAGGAGACCCTGGCCGCGGCCGTCGTTCGGTTGTCGGAATGGAACGGCCGCAGACCGCTCTACGATCCCATGTGCGGCGCCGGAACCCTGCTCTGCGAAGCCCTCATGCATGGGTGTCGAATACCGGCGGGCTTTCTGCGACGAGAATTCGGATTCAGGTTTCTGCCGGATTACGACCCGATCTTGTGGCAGAAGATCAAAAAAAAAGCGGACGGGAATATTCAACCGGTGCCGGCGGGGTCCATTCAAGGCAGCGATGCATCGAACCGGGCGGTGGTCATCGCCCGGGAAAATACCCGGACCCTGCCCCATGGGGAAGCGGTCCGGGTTTTCCAGGGGCGTTTCCAGGACATGTCAGGCCTGGAAGACGGCATCATCGTCTGCAATCCGCCTTACGGAATTCGAATGGGAGACAAACAGGAGGTCGGCGATTTGATCGCAGCCTTCGGGGATTTTCTGAAACAGCGGTGCAGGGGGTCCACCGCCTTTCTCTATTTCGGGGATCGGGAACTGATCAAACGGCTCGGCCTCAAACCGTCCTGGAAAAAACCGCTTCGAAACGGTCCTCTGGACGGCCGGCTGGTCAAATACGAGTTGTATTAGCCGGACCGCCCCCTTGCATGTCAGGCGGCTTTCGGCAACAACTTCCATCGGCCGGTCGCCGTTTCGGCTTGACACGCAGGAGGTTCGCATGGGCTTCCATTCCGACGAAAACAGCGGTTTGGGCTTGACACTTTATCCGCATTTTCCTAAGTCACGGAGAAGATTTTACCTTTTGGCCTGCCCCGAAAGGGGGATGTACCGGAGTCCGCATATGCCGCAACCACAAGAGATCCGCTTCAGCACCGCCGCAAGAATTTCGACCGCCATGCGGTTGGTCGCCATCGTGCCCATCGCGGTGAGCCGGCATATCAACCGCCTGTCGATGACTGTTAAAACCACCGAGCAGGCGGAGGCGGCGTCTTACCCGCAATCCCCGACGGTATGAACGAATCATAGGCCCCCCGCAAATTCAATGGATATCCTCTTCACCATCGTTCCCATCTTCGTCGTCATCGGGATCGGATGGCTATTCCGATGGAGAGGGTTCATTCCTTCGGAATTTCTGGGCCCGGCCAACCGTCTGGTCTATCACCTGGCCATTCCGGCCATGATTTTCCGGGCCATTTCAAAGGGAGCCCTCAAAACCGATTTCAATCCCGCCGTGATGGGGATTACCCTGGCGGCCATTCTTCTTTTTTTCGGTATGATCTGGACCGCCGTCCGCCTCGCCCATATGCAACGGAGACAGATCGGCACCTTTCTCCAGAGCGCCTTTCATGGAAACCTCGGCTACATCGGGCTGGCGGTGTCCTATTATTTCCTGGGAGATCAGGGCCTGGCCGGCGCCAGCATCATCGCCGGATTCATGATGGTGCTTCAGAATCTGCTGGCGGTCTTCATTCTTCAGTTTTACGGGGACAATCCTTCCGGCGGCCATCGCACCCGGGAAGTGGTGATGAGGATTCTGGCCAATCCGGTCATCCTCTCCGCCGTCGCCGGCATGGCCTTTTCCGCTTTGGCCGTTCCCTTGCCGGAAACCGTCGGCCGAAGCCTCGATATCCTCAGCAACATGGCGCTGCCTTTGGCCCTGCTGCTGATCGGGGCTTCCCTGTCTTTCGAATTGATGCGGTCCCGTATGGTATCGGCGCTTTCGTCCAGCGTTCTGAAGCTGATGGTGCTTCCCGGCCTTGGTTTTGCAATGTACCAGCTCTGGGATATTCCCGCCCGGAACTACCTGCCGGGATTGATTCTGCTGGCCTCACCGACGGCCACCATCTCCTATGTCATGGCCAAGGAGATGAAGGGGGATACCGAGTTTGCGGTCGCCGCGATTTCCACCAGTACCCTGCTGTCTGCGGTGACCTTTTTCGGATGGCTCAATCTCAACCGGTAATATCGGATACAGCGGCCCCGTCACGACAGAAGAAATGCAGCCGTCGGCTACAGTTTTTGTCGATTCCGATATTCGAATAAGCTTTCCGGCTCCATGTTTTAGAGAAAGGAATTGCATATGAAGCTCCACTTCAAAACCGCGCTGGTGACCGGCGGCGCGGGTTTCATCGGCTCTCATCTCGCGGACGCCCTAGTGGCCGCGGGGTGCGAGGTCCGCGTTTTAGACAACCTGTCCAGCGGCCGTCTCACCAATCTGAATCATGTAAATGACCGAATCGAATTTCAAGAAGGAGACATTCAGAATCCTGACCAGGTAGCGCGGGCGGCCGAAGGATGCGAATTGATATTCCATGAAGCTGCGGTGGTGTCGGTGACCCGAACCGTGGAAGATCCGGTGGGATCGGCCCGGATCAATGACCTGGGTACCCTCCAGGTGTTGGAGATCGCCCGTAAAGTAGGGGTTCGGCGGGTCGTTCTGGCCAGTTCTTCGGCGGTCTACGGGGATGATCCGGCGCTTCCCAAACGGGAGGATATGACGCCCCTGCCCCAGAGCCCCTATGCGGTGCAGAAGCTGACCGGAGAATTTCACGCCCGGCTTTACAAGAATTTGTATGGTCTGGAGACCGTCTGCCTTCGGTATTTCAATGTCTACGGACCCCGGCAGGACCCCTCTTCGCCCTATTCCGGGGTAATCTCCATCTTCATGACCCGGGCGGCCCGGCGAAACCCGCCGACCATCTACGGCAACGGAGAGCAGAGCCGGGATTTCGTTTTCGTCCAGGATGTGGTTCAGGCCAATCTTCTGGCCGCCGATACCCCCGGGGCCGACGGCAGGGTATTCAATGTCGGCATCGGCAGTTCCGTCACCGTGAACGACCTCTGGAAAATTATCCGTGATATGTCTGGAATCACCCTGTCCCCGGAATACGGCCCGCCCCGGCCCGGGGATATTCGGGAGTCGATATCCGACATCCGCCTGGCAAAGAAGATTCTGAAATTTAAACCCGAATTTTCGTTTTCCGAGGGGCTTGAACAGACCCTCGCCTGGTACCAATCACAGGATTCAATCTGAAACACTCACACGGGAGCAAAACAACCATGGCATTTGAATACAAAACGGCACTGGTCACCGGCGCCGCCGGATTTATCGGCTTTCACCTCAGCAAACGGCTTCTGGAAGGCGGCTGCCGGGTGATCGGCATCGACAATCTCAACGACTACTACGATGTGCGCTATAAAACCGGCCGACTTGAACAACTCGAATCCGATCCCGGTTTCACCTTCGTCAAAATCGATCTCGCCGATCGAAAAGGACTGGAGAAGGTCTTCCAGAACAACGCCGTCGATGTCGTCGTCAATCTGGCGGCCCAGGCCGGGGTCCGGTATTCCCTGGTCAATCCCCACGCCTATGTGGAATCCAATCTGGTGGGGTTCGTCAACATTCTTGAAGGCTGCCGCCACCACCGGGTCAGGCACCTGGTCTTCGCCTCCTCTAGTTCGGTTTACGGGGCAAACACCCGGATGCCCTTTTCGGTCCACGACAACGTGGACCACCCGGTCTCCCTCTACGCGGCCTCCAAAAAGGCAAACGAGCTGATGGCCCACACCTACAGCCATCTCTATGGGCTGCCCTGCACCGGGCTTCGGTTTTTCACCGTCTACGGCCCCTGGGGCCGCCCCGACATGGCCCTGTTTCTCTTCACCAAGGCGATCCTGGAAGACAAACCCATCCAGGTCTTCAACCACGGCAACATGCGGCGGGACTTTACCTACATCGACGACATCGTGGAGGGCGTCGTCCGGGTCATGGCCAGACCGCCCGAACCCAATCCCGACTGGCGCGGAGACCGCCCGGACCCGGGCACCTCCTATGCGCCCTACAAGGTCTACAACATCGGCAACAACAACCCGGTGGAACTGATGGATTTCATTTCGACCATCGAAAAATCCGTGGGCAAGACCGCCAAAAAGGATTTCATGGACCTCCAGCCCGGGGATGTGCCGGACACCTATGCCGATATCGATGATTTGGTGAAGGATGTGGGTTTTAAACCGGATACTTCCATTGAAGAGGGGATTGAGCGGTTTATGCATTGGTATCGGTGGTATCACAAGGTGTAAAAAACAAACGATCGGCTCATGGTTATTATAAATATGCTTGGGTCAGCGAAAACCAATCACAGGATGATGTTGACGCAAGCGGAACGGATACCCTGAGATCTACCCCCCGTTGCCCCTGTTTTCCCTTGTCTAACTTGCCATATCATGATTATGTATTAATTATAATAATTGAACATGATTCATAATAATACGGTTTTCTTTCCGGATGCACCCCTTTTATCGGTCTACAAACAGGACATATTTCTAAAGGAGGTCGATCTTGATACATGAATTTGAAGCGGTGATCGTCGGGGCCGGCGGCGCCGGTCTCTATTCAGCCCTGGAGGCCAGCAAAAATGCAAAGACTGCGGTAATCTCCAAAGTTTACGCCACCCGAAGCCATACCGGTGCGGCCCAGGGCGGCATCAGCGCGGCATTGGGCAATGTGGAGGAAGACAAACCCGAATGGCACGCTTTCGACACGGTCAAGGGCGGAGACTACCTGGTGGACCAGGAGGCGGCGCTGATTCTGGCCGAAGAGGCGGTGCAGGCGGTCTATGATCTGGAAAACCGGGGCCTTCCCTTCAATCGCACACCCGAGGGCCGAATCGACCAGCGGCGGTTCGGGGGCCACACCCGAAATTTCGGGGAGGCGGCGGTGCGCCGGGCCTGCTACGCCGCGGACCGGACCGGCCATATGATCCTGCAGACCCTCTACCAGCAGTGCATCAAAAACAATGTTCAGTTCTTCGATGAATTCCAGGTTCTGGATGTCATCCTCGACGGAAAGCGGTGCGGGGGTGTTGTGGCGGTGGAGCTGAAGACCGGTGAGGTCCACATCTTCAAGGCCAAGGCGACGCTGTTTGCCACCGGCGGGTTCGGGCGCATGTTCAAGATCACCTCCAATGCCTATGCCAACACCGGCGACGGACCGGCGGTGCTGGCCCGGCGCGGGGTTCCCCTGGAAGATATGGAGTTTTTCCAGTTTCATCCCACCGGAATCAAGGATATGGGCATCCTCATTTCCGAGGCGGTGCGGGGCGAAGGCGGTCAACTGTACAATCGCGAAGGCGAGCGGTTCATGGAGCGGTATGCCCCCACCCTCCTGGATCTGGCGCCCCGGGACATGGTCTCCCGGGCCATCATGACCGAAATCAATGAAGGCCGCGGCATGCGGGGTGACAAACGGATCGATGACTACGTCCATCTGGACGCCACCGGCATCGGCAAAGAAACCATCATGGCCAAGCTGCCGGATATTACCGAGTTCTGCAAAACCTATCTGGATGTGGACCCGTCCGAAAAACCGATCCCGGTCCAGCCCACCGCCCATTACGCCATGGGCGGCATCCCTACCGACACCCACGGCCGGGTGGCGGCGGATGGATCGGGCGGCATCTACGAAGGGCTCTACGCCGCCGGCGAGTGCGCCTGCGTTTCGGTCCATGGCGCCAACCGGCTGGGCACCAACAGTCTGCTGGACCTGGTGGTCTTCGGACGACGGGCCGGGATTCACATTGCAGACTACGTGAAAAATACCGATACACCCAAAGTAGACGAAAACGCGGCGGAGGCATCCAGGCAGCGGATGGCGGAGCTGACCGACGGCCAAAAGGGCCCTCACGGCGAATCCCTTCGAGAAACCATGCAGATGGAAATGATGGAAAAGGTCGGGGTCTACCGCACCGAAAATAAAATGGCCGAAGCGGTCCAAACCATTGCAGATCTTCGCAACCGGTACCGAAAGGTGCGGATTCAGGATACCGCCAAATCCTTCAACACCGATCTCCTGGACATTCTGGAACTGGGCAATCTTCTGGACCTTTCCCTGATCACCGCCGAATCCGCCAAAAACCGGCAGGAGAGCCGCGGGGCCCATTCCCGGGAGGATTATCCGGACCGGGACGACAAAAAATGGCTCAACCATACCCTGGCGTATCTGGAAGGGGATTCGGTCCGCATCGCTTTTAAGCCGGTGGACACCTCCAAGTGGGAACCCAAGGCCCGCACCTACTGAGCTTTCGACTGTCGGTTTCTTTCCACTGATTACGGAGTTTACAAATGACAAGGAGTTATGGATGAAAATCACCCTCAATATACAGCGTTTCAATCCGGAAACGGATTCGGAACCCTATTTTCAGCGCTATGAGGTCGAGGCGGAGCCGAACGATCGGCTGTTGGACGCCCTTATGCATGTCAAACGGTATCAGGACGGCACCCTCGGCTTTCGCAAAAGCTGCGCCCACGGGGTGTGCGGCTCGGATGCCATGGTCATCAACGGCAAGGATCGGCTGGCCTGCAAAACCCTGGTCAAGGATGTGGCCGAAGAAGGCGGCGCCGAAATTACCATTGAACCGCTTCGCCATTTTACCGTTCAGCGGGACCTGATCGTGGACCAGACCGTGTTCTTCGATAAATACAAATCGGTCAAACCGTTTCTCATCAACACCGAACCGGTGGCGGAAAAGGAACGGCTGCAGTCCCAGGAAGAACGGATGGCCTTTGATGACGCCACCAATTGCATCCTCTGCGCCGCCTGTTTTTCCGCCTGTCCGGTGCTGGACAAGAATCCGGCATTTTTAGGGCCGGCGGTGATCGCCCAGGCCAGCCGCTTCAACGACGACAGCCGGGACCGGGGATTTGAAGAACGGTTGCCGGTGCTGGACAAACCCGACGGGGTCTGGCCGTGTGAAAACCAGTTTGAATGCACCCGGGCCTGCCCCCGCGGAATCAAGGTGACCAAGCTGATCAACCAGACCAAACGACGAATTCAGAAACACAAGGAGACCAAGTAAAAGGAGTGATTCCGATTTCCTTCCGCCTCGCTTGATAATGGGTCGGATCTGTTCATGAACGAGATTGCAAAACATCAGCGGCACGGCATCGTTAACATCCATCACGCTAGGGGAGGTACAGTATGAAAAAAATTTTGATCGCCTATGACAGCAAAACCGGCAGAACCGAGAAAATGGCCGAATACATTGCGGAGGGGGTACGATCCGACGGAAACGAGCCGACGGTGAAAAAAATATCCGATATTCCGAATGAACAAGGGCTGGCGGGATACGATGCCTATGTCTTCGGCTGCCCCACCTATTTCAAGGACATCACCGAAGACATGAAAAAGTTTCTCTTCACCGCCAAAGAGGCCGGGTTGAAGGGGAAGGTCGGGGCCGCTTTCGGCTCCTATACCCACCTGGGCAATGCCCCCAGAATCATCCATGATACGATGGCCTATGTCTATGAAATGGCCATGGCGGATCTGGGGGAATTAAACGTCAAGGAGCAGGTCCTGGATGCCGGAAAGGGAAACGAACCCTGTATCGAATTCGGAAAATCCTTCAGCCGGCGGATCGAATAAACCGATCCATGCCGATCCCGCTGCACATGGGATCGGCATCCCTTGGATTTACCTTTCAGAACCGTCCCCTTGGCCCGGAAAGGAATTGATCTCCACGTCGGGAAAATCGAAGCCACCGTTCGCTTGCCCGGAAGGAGTCCATGTCGAATCAGGTGTCCGATTTCCCCGATCCCGAAGGAAAGAGCACCCGGACGGTGGTTCCTCGGCCCGGCCTGCTTTGAACGAAAACGGCGCCGCCATACGCCCGCACGATACCGAGTGTGACGGGAAGCCCCAGTCCGCGGCCGGTGAATTTGGTGGTGAAAAAGGGATCGAAGATTCGGCTTCGGGTCTCCCGGTCCATGCCGGCCCCGGTATCCGACACCTCCAGCCGCGCCCAGGTCCCGGCCGACAGGGAGGTTTCGGCAAAATTCCGGCCGATTCGCGATTCATCTGAATCGGTAATCCCCAGAGCAATACGCACCAGTCCCTCCCGATCCTCCAGGGCCTCCCAGGCATTGGTCACCAGATTCCGGATCACCTCCCGCGCCTCCAGGCGATCCATGACCACAGGAGGGATCTCCCCGGGCAGGTCGACTTCCAATCGGACCTGACCGGGAAGTTCCTCCCGAATACCGGGAAGCATCTCCTGAATATACCGCACCAGATCTAGAGGCTCTTTTCGGCGCAACCCCTGGCCGATATAGGTCAGCATCACCCGGCTCAGATCCGAGGCCCGCTGGGCCGCCTTTTCCGCTTCCAGCAGATGGTGTAACGAAATCCCCTCGGGAAGTTCTTCTCTGGCAAGATCCAGGTTTCCCAAAACCGCAAAAAGCAGATTGTTGAAATGATGGGCGATTCCGCCGGCCATGGTGCCGAGGCTCTCCCTTTTTTTCGCCTCCTGGACCCGCCGCTCCAGCGCCAGCCGCTCTTTTTCCTTTTCAACCAGTTTCGAAATATCGCTGACGATCAACAACAGCCGCTCCCCGGGAGTCGCATCATCGTCCGCATCAGAGATGGGATCCGAGCGGCCCTCGAGCCGGGCATGAAAATCTTTCCCCGTGCGGGTTCGAAGGCGCAGCTCAATGTGCTTTCCCTCCGGATGCTTGAAAAAGGCCTTGAAGCGAGAGAGAAAAATATTCCGGTCCTTGGGATGCAGCCACATGGCAAAGGGATGATTCGGCAGATCGGCACCCGCCTCCTCGACCATATCGGCGAAGGTATGATTGGCCATGCGGATACTTCCCACGGGATCGATGAGGAGATACCCCACCGGGGCATGATCAAACAGCACCGAAAGGCGGTATCTGGCCTTTTCCAGCTTCCGCTGGGCATCCCGCAGTTCTTCGTTCTGCAGTTCCATTTCGATCTGATGAACGCTGAGTTCGTGAAGCAGATTCCGAATCTCCCGGGTGGAAATCTTTTGGATTTGCCGGGAGGGCTGCCTCATGATCTGTTCGGCGCGCTCCCGCAATGACTGCGCCCTGGATCGTTCGCTTTTCATATATTTTCCTGAGATCGCTTCTGCGCCGCGATGATCTCTCCGCGGTTTCCGGGACCCATATCGGGCCGCCTCCTGTCCGTGATATCCTCGAAGCTGACCGCCAGCCGGTTTCCGGTGAGACGAAAAGCGATGATGCGATAGACGCCTTCGAGTTTCTCATCCCGGTACTCCAGGTGATCCGTAAAATGGGTTTCACCGGACTGCATCACATCGAGAAACCGCCCGGTCAAGCCGCTCCTGGAGGCTTCCGGCCATATTTCATCGAATGTTTTCCCCCGCCAATCCTGAATTTTCATGCCCGTGAGTCTTTCCGCCTCCTGATTGCCGTGGATCAGAACCAGCCGATCCTTCGAATCGAATTCATAAAGAAACAGGCCCGAGGGCATAAACCGAATAATGTCTTCGCAGGTCTGCCGACTTTCTTCCAGCTTGATTTCCGCCAGCCTCAGCTCGGTAATGTCCTGAAACACCCCCTGAACCCGTTCCACCCGGCCGTTGTTCATTTCCGGGCGGCCGATGGTCCGCACCCATCGACGTCGCCCTGCCGCCGTCACGATCTGCAGCGTCAGGTCATAGGCGTGCCCGTCCGCCACCGCTTTTTGAAAGGCCGCCGCAATCGCCTCGCGATGCTCCGGGGCGTAATATCGAATCCCCTCCTCCGGGGAGGGGACTTCTCCGGGCTCCAGTTCATGAATGCGGAAGGTCTCTTCCGACCAGCGGTGCTCGCCGGTTCGGGTAAGGTAGGACCAGCTTCCCACCCGGGCCAGTCTGGCGGTCTCCCGCAGCTCGTTTTCCCTTTCCGCCAGCGCCCGCTGGTTTTCCTGGGAGTGGGTGATATCCACAAAAGTCATGACCGCACCGGAATAGGTATTCGGACCGATCTGATAGGGCAATATCCGCATCAGATACCAGGCCCCGTCCTCCGTGGACACCTCCTTTTCGACCGGGTCGACACGGTCCAGCACATCCCGGGCCAGTTTCACCGGATCGACATCCACCAGCCGGTGAGACAGGTGCGTCATGGGATGGCCGATATCGGTGTCCCAGATTTTAAAAATCTTTGTAATTTCCGGAGAGTATTTTCGGATTTCCAGATTCTCATCCAGCAGCAGCTGGCCGATCCGGGTGCTGGTCAGAAGATTTTCAACATCATTGTTGAGTTCGGTGAGTTCAATGATCTTCCGCTGGTACTCGGAGTTGACCGTATGCAGTTCTTCGTTGGTCGATTGAAGCTCCTCATTGGTGGACTGAAGCTCCTCATTGCTGGCCAGCAGCTCTTCATTGGTGGCCTGAAGTTCTTCATTGGCGGTCTCCAGCTCCTCGATGGTGGCCTGAAGGTTTTCCCGGGTGAACTGGAGGTCCTGCTCCAGATCGCGAATCCGTTGCTGGGTTTCCTCCCCGACATCGTATGTGTTCGCCTTTTTCTCCGCTATGCAGGCCGGATCGGCATCGATCTCCTCAAGGAAAACGGTCACCAGCGACTCCTCCCCTTTGCGCTCCGGCAGGGGTTTGATCCGCATGCGAAGTACACCGGTATGATCCCGGTACTGAAGGCGGATATTGGTGTAGGTCAACTCATCCCGATTGCGGAAAACCCGCTGGATACCGGTGGCCAGCGGAATGGACAGGTCTTTTGCCGCCATCTTGGCGATGTCGTTTTGCACCTTTCCCGAGGGTAGCTTGAAGTACCCCTCCGTATCACCGATGATGTGAAGCACCTCCATCCGTTCATTGACCACGATGGTCAGCGGAATGTATTCCTGTGCCAGAACCGCCATCAACCGTTCCAGGAGGCGGTCCGATTCGACTGAGGAAAAGGAGCGCCTTTCCAGGCTGTATCGACGAAACTCCCCCGGACGGGGAAACGAAGGAGGTCTCTCGGACAGCATCGTATGGTTCACCGGCGGACGCCGGTCCCCGCGGGCACGGAAAATCTTGTGCTTCTGATGGAGAACATCGAAACGGTCCATGAGATCACCGGTGGTCTCGCTCGTCCCCAATATCAGAATGCCGTCGGCGTTGAGCGAAAATCGAAACATTTCGAGCACCCGTTTCTGAAGAACCGGCTGCAGATAGATCAACAGGTTTCGGCAGCTCACCAGATCGATGTTGGTAAACGGGGGATCCTTGATGATATTGTGCTGCGCAAAGACGACCATCTCCCGGATATTCCGGGCGACCTGGAAATTTTCCTCCCTGCGGTAGAAATATTTTGTCAGAAGATGGGTCGACAGATCCGCCGCGATGCTTTCCGGATAGAGCCCGGCCCCCGCCTGAAGAATGGCGTCGCGATCCACATCCGTGGCGAATATCTTGATATCCCGGGAAAGCCCCAGATCGGCCATGCATTCCCGGGTGAGAATCGCCAGGGTATACGCCTCCTCGCCGGTGGAACAGCCCCCCACCCAGAACCGCACCTCCCTTTCGGCAGCGCGTTTCAACAATTCCGGAAGCCATTCGCGGCGCAGTTCCTTCCAAACATCGGGGTCACGAAAAAAGCTGGTCACACCGATCAGCAGTTCCCGGTAGAGGGTCATTACCTCTCCGGGGTAGCCCTGAAGATATTCGACATAATCCCGAATATCCTGAACCTGATTCACCGTCATCCGTCGTTCAATACGGCGGTGGACCGTGCTGGGTTTGTAGTGGGTGAAATCGATCTTGCACCGGTCCCTGAGGATCGCAAAAATCCGGGTCAGTCCGTTTTCATCGTCGGAAAGGGCCTCTGAACGGCCTGTTCTCGCCACATAGGGATGCTTGACAAAAGCCAGGATCTCTTTGGGCATCTCTTCCGGCGGCAGAATGAAATCGGCCAGACCGGTGGATATGGCGGCTCGGGGCATGCCGTCGAATTTGGCGGTGGTCTCGCTCTGCACCATGACCATTCCGCCGGCCTCTTTGATGGACCGAACCCCGCGCATGCCGTCGCTGCCGGTTCCGGACAGGATAATGGCGATCGCCTTTTCCCCCTGGTCCTCGGCCAGAGAGCGCAGGAAAACGTCTATGGGCAAATTGATGCCGCGGGAATGATCCTGTTCACCCAGCATCAGTTTGCCGTGAAAAATGGTCAGATTCTTTTTGGGCGGAATCAGATAGAGGCTGTTGGCCGCCACCCGCATGCCGTCTTCCGCGCGATGGACCGTCATTTCCGTTTTCTTGGACAGCAGCTCCTTCATCATGCTCTTGTAATCCGGAGAAAGGTGCTGAATCAAGATGAAAGCGAAGCCGCTGTCGGGGTCCATGTGAGAAAAAAAGGCCTCGATGGCCTCCAACCCGCCGGCCGACGCACCGATACCGATATAGTAGGCCGGTTCTCGTCCGGAATCTTTGTTGCTGGGGTTGTCCTGGGTCATCAGCCGCCTCCGTGGTCTGGCGTATCCGCATCGATAGAGAAACCAAATTTGAAATGATATGGATTACCACAAACCAGGAAGGGGATCAATTCATACCATTCCGTTTTTGAATACATCCTCCCTTCCGAATGGGAAGGGTAAAGAAAAGATTCACAAAACACTCAAATCCGTGAACAGGATATAACAAGGGGTATTCAAAAAATCCAAGAAAGATTTTGAAAAGGAGAGAATCTAATCCCGTGCAACCGCATTCAGGGTCGCCTGCCCGAGCTGCCGCATCTGTTGACGAATCCATGCGCTGCGCCGAGTCACGTATCCGGATGGGGGCTGTATGCGGTATCGGTAGGGGTTGGGCAGGGCTGCTGCCATCCGGGAGACCTGGGTTCGGGTAAGATCTGCGGCGGATCGGCCGAAAAAATGGCGGGCGGCGGCTTCCACCCCGTAGATATTGGGGCCGAATTCGACGATGTTGAGGTACACCTCGAGAATCCGGGTTTTGGGCCAGAGGAGTTCCAGCAAAAGGGTGAAATAGGCCTCGATCCCCTTGCGGATCCAGGAGCGCGCCGGATAGAGGAATAAATTTTTGGCGGTCTGCTGGGTGATGGTGCTGCCGCCCCGGATGCGTTCGCTCTCCCGGTTGTAATCGACGGCTGCAAAAATCGCCTCCCAGTCGAACCCGTGGTGCTGCGGAAACCGCTGGTCTTCGGCGGCGATCACCGCCAGCTGCATCTCCGGAGAAACCGCCTCCAGACCGACCCACTCATGTTGAACCTTCGGCATCGATTCGGCCGGCGGGGCCACGGCCCGATATATCCGCCAGGCCCAGATCGGCGGATCGACCATGCGAAACGTCCATACAAAGGCACCGGTCGACAGGACCCATAGGGCCATCAAAAAACCGGCCCACCGCACCATGCGTTTCCAGAGGGTCGCCGCCCGGGAGGGCGCCGCTGTGGAGCGCTTGGCGCCCCGAAGGCCTCGCTTTTTCCCTCGCCCGCGAGGTTTAGCGGTCACAAAAACCAGATCTCCCCTTATGAAATCGGATCGACATGGCCGGTAAAGTAATCACGGAAGGGACCCGATTTCAACCTCGCACTGAGGAAGACCGCCTTATCAACGGACTGGATTTGCACTTCACCACCCGTTTTCGAGGCTTTTAGGCAACCCTGGCGCCGAAAAAAGGATTTGGAATCGGG
>JBEPWQ010000051.1:0-18275 GCA_041642315.1 Desulfobacteraceae bacterium
AGATCGCAGATTCCCCGGCCGTCGGCACCGCCCTCCAGCCGTACATTCCGAAAGCAGAATTCATAAAACCCGATCAAATCCGGCCGAATCCCCAGGGTTTCCGAAAAGCTTTCCCACTGATCCAGAAAAAGGGTTCCGGCCAGTCGGGCGTCCGCCACCGGGTGGTTCCGGCTGTCCCGAACCAGTTTGTAGTCCTTCACCAGGCGGTGATAAGGATTTTCAGGAAATGCGAGCAGCGAAAGGTAAAGCGTGTCGATGGCGGGAAGCTGAAGGAGACCGGTTTTCGGCCGAATACTCCCCAGCACCGGCAGGTCGTGTTGAATAATATTGTGGCCCAGGACGGCCCGGGCGTTCCGACCGAACGCGTCCAGCGCCGCCAGGGCTTCCTCCACGTCGAAACGGCCCTTTTTTTCAAACGTTTTGCTCCCCAGTACGGCCCCGATCTGAAAGATTTCCCCGGCGGTGGAGGTCTCCAGGTCGAGCAGAAGGCAATCCCTCAGGAATGTCTCCGCGATCTCCCGGGAATTCATGCCGTGCTGATGGACACGAAAAGCGTGGCCGCAGGTGGCGCAACAGAGCCGAATACCGCGGTGAGAAACGGAAATATTCTTGCAATCAACGGGGCTTTGGCAGGCATGACAGGTGACGATCATACGGTAGCGGCTTGTCAAAAAATTGTGTCAAGATCTATATACTCCTCTTTTCCTTACACTGCCGAAAGCCTGTTCAGCAAGCCTTTTCCGGAATACCCTCCCGCTTCGAAGCCCAAAACGTATGAAGTAGAACCGATGCTTCCGTATCGTGGTTTTGGCCATGATCACCATTTCGGCCACCCCGGGGAATTCTCCCGGCCCGGCAAGAACTCACTTTCGCTCAAACAGCTTCCCGGACCGGGAGAATCCCCCGGGGTGGCCTTTCTACCATTCAGGCTTGGCCGAAACGATGATCAACGCCGTGGTTTTTGTCTCCGCAATACTGAATGAACAGGGACTTGGGACAAGATAGAACAGCGGAAAGGATACCCGCGACATACCATTGACAAGTTGTCGCTATTTGGTTACTCTGAAGCAGTCAATTGATCATTCTGCGCAAAGGAGGCATCCATGCCCGAACCAACAAAGTGTACCCTGAATCTTGGCGGCCGCAACCCGGAAGAGCTGATTATCCTTTTTAACAAGGGCCTCAGTACCGACCTGTTCACAAAGACGGCGACCTGTCTGCAGGTATCCGAAAGCCGACTGGCGGATACGGTGGGCATTACGGTCAGCACGCTCACCCGGCGTAAACGCAAGGGCCGTTTCAACAAGGGGGAATCTGAGCGCGTCTACCGGATGATCCGGATCTTCAACCGTGCCGTCGAGGTGATGGGGACCGAGGACGCCGCCAGGCGCTGGATTCACACCCCGATTAAACCGTTGGGCTCGAAGACGCCTTTTGAGTATGCCGATACGGAGGTGGGCGCTCGGGAGGTGGAGGCTGTTCTCGGACGAATCGAGCACGGCGTGTTTTCATGATCCGTGCCTGGCGGATTACGCACAAGCGGCATGCAGACCGAGCGTTTACCGGTGAAGGGGCCTACCTGTATGGCGGGCGCTGGAATCCACCCGGGTACCGGGTGATCTATGTCTCAGCTTCAATCGCCCTTGCCACCCTGGAGATCCTGGTCCAAGGAGTGCCGCCGACCCAATTCACTGATTTTGTCTATATCCCTGTCGATCTGCCGGACAGGATGATCTCCGACCTGCCTTCCGATATGCTGCCTTCAGACTGGAGGAAAGATCCGATTCCCGAATCCACCCGAAGATTCGGCCGAAAATGGATACATGCGCAAAAATTCTTGGTGCTGCGGGTACCCAGCGCCGTTGTGCCGGAGGAATTCAATTTCCTGATCAACCCCTTGCACGCCGATTTCACACAATTGAAAATCGGAACTCCCAGAAGCTATGCCATCGACGAGCGCTTGCTTCCCTGAACTTCATGGACGGACTCGGATTGGGGGTCCTTGCGAACTAAGTACGCAATTATGCGTATGGATTTTTAGGATTCAGCGGCATATGGATAGAATCACCTGAAAGGACGACCATGAAAAAAATACTCATCCGCATTGTTATTGTCCTACTCCTCTTGGCTGCCGTCGGCTTCGGGATCTGGTATTTCTTCTTTCGGGAAGCGGAAACGGACGAAAGTAGACTGGTCCTGTATGGCAATGTGGATATTCGGCAGGTGGAGCTGGCTTTCAACGCAAATGAGCGGATCACGGAAATACGGGTGGAGGAAGGCGAATCGGTGGAAAAAGGCCAGCTCCTGGCCCTTCTGGAAACCCGTCGCCTTCAGCAGGCGGTCAACCGGGCCCAAGCCCAGCTCAATGCCCAGAGAGAAGAGGTGGTCAAGCTGGAGACCGGCACCCGGAAAGAGGAGATCCGCAAGGCTCGGGCCGAAGTAGCGGCGGCCAAAACCGAAGCGGAAAACGCCGAAAAAACATTTCGCCGGCTGCGCCCTTTGGCGGCCAGGAATTTGGCATCTCAGGACCAGACCGATGAAGCCGAATCCAAGGCGGAGGCGGCGCGGGCCCGGCTGAACGCGGCCGAGGAAACCCTCAACTTGGCCCTGGCCGGCCCCCGCCGGGAGGATATCGCCGCAGCAAAAGCCCGACTCGAAGCCATCAAGGCAGAGCTTGACATCGCCCGAAAAAACCTTGAAGACGCCCGGCTGATCGCTCCCGACCAGGCGGTCGTCCAGAACCGGATTCTCCAGCCGGGTGACATGGCGTCTCCGCAGCGGCCGGTATTTACCCTGGCGCTGACCAATCCGGTCTGGATCCGCGCCTATGTGCCGCAGCCTGATATGGGGAAGATCTTCCCCGGGATGCGGGCGCACATCCAAACCGACTCGTATCCCGACAAGACCTATGAAGGCTGGATCGGCTATATCTCCCCCACCGCCGAGTTCACTCCCAAAACGGTGGAAACCCCGGAGGTGCGCACCGAACTGGTCTACCAGGTGCGGGTCTACGCCTGCAATCCGCAGAACGAACTGCGCCTGGGCATGCCCGCCACCGTCATCGTTTCGCTGGATCAGCCGCGGGAGGAGGCCGGGGATATCCCCAGCTGCACGGAGGGATAATGACCGAAGTTCCATCCGAAGCCATATCGGGGCACATCGCTGCGGAGGAAACCGCCCTGACACTGGAACAGGTGAGCAAATCGTTCACTCAGGGAAAACGCAGGATAGAAGCGCTGCGGGAAGTGAGCCTGAAGGTGCAGAAAGGCCGGGTCACCGGCCTGATCGGGCCGGACGGCGCCGGAAAGACGACCCTGATGCGGCTCTCCGCCTGTCTGCTCAAGGCGGATGCGGGCCGAATCCAAGTGTTGGACCTGAACGCGAACCGCGAACCGCTCAAGGTCCAGTCCACCATCGGGTACATGCCCCAGCGGTTCGGGCTGTATGAAGACCTGTCGGTTCAGGAAAATCTCGATCTCTATGCCGACCTGCAGGGGGTGCCGCAGGATCAGCGGGCCGACCGGAATACGGAATTGATGAAAATGACCCGGCTCGGAAAATTCACGGATCGCCTGGCCGGGCGGCTTTCCGGCGGCATGAAACAAAAGCTCGGGCTGGCCTGCACCCTGATTCGGTCGCCGGAACTGCTGCTTCTGGACGAACCCACCGTGGGCGTAGACCCGGTCTCCCGCCGTGAGCTGTGGGCCATCGTCTCTCGGCTGGTAGAAGAAGAAGGCATGAGCGTTCTGCTCAGCACCGCCTATCTGGACGAGGCCGAGGAATGCGACCAGGTGATCCTGCTCCACGGCGGCCGGGTGCTGGGCCACGGCCCGCCGGGGGACTTCAGGAAAGAACAGAAAGGCCGGACCTATTGGGTGACCACGGCCGACGGCGCGCGAAAACGGGATATTCAGGAGAAGTTGTCCCGAGGGGAAAAGGTCATGGACGCCGTCATTCAGGGGGACGGGGTCCGGCTGGTGATGGCCGATTCGGAAAAACCGGATCTCGAGTCGTTGCTGGATGAGGTCGGCGATTCCGAGCTGAAATCGGTCTCCCCTCGCTTCGAGGACAGCTACATCGCCCTCCTGAAGGAAGAGGAATCCACACCGGACAGGGAGCCGATTCAAGAACCGGAAGCTGGAGAAGACGACCCCGAGGGAGGTCGAGAGGAAGCCGAGCCGGTGATTCAGGTGGAGCATATAAAGCGCAAATTCGGTGACTTCTATGCGGTCAAGGATGTCACCTTCGATGTCGGATCGGGCGAAGTCTTCGGATTGCTGGGCGCCAACGGCGCGGGAAAAACCACCACCTTTCGCATGCTCTGCGGGCTGCTGCCGGTCAGCGAGGGCAGCCTGAAGGTGGCAGGGCTCGACCTGAGAAAGGCCGCGGCCAAGGCCCGGGCCCGCATCGGCTACATGTCCCAGAAATTTTCCCTCTACGGCAATCTCAGCGTCATGGAAAACCTTCGGTTTTTCAGCAGCGCCTACGGACTCCACGGAAAAAGACGCCGAAACCGTATCGACTGGGCCCTGGAGCAGTTCGACCTGGCGGACCGGGCCGAGGCCGAAAGCGGGGAAATGCCCCTGGGCTATAAACAGCGGCTGGCCCTGGCCTGCGCCCTGATGCACGAGCCGGAAATCCTGTTTCTGGACGAACCCACCTCCGGGGTCGACCCGATGGCCCGCCGGGAGTTCTGGCGCCACATCAACGCCTTGGCACGGGCCGGGGTCACCCTTCTGGTCACCACCCATTTCATGGAAGAGGCGGAATACTGCGACCGGCTGGCCATTATGGTGGCCGGTGAAATCCTGGCCCTGGGCACCCCACGGAAGATCAAACACCGGGCCGCCGAAAAAGCCGACCGGAAGATCGAAGACATCGAAGATGCCTTCATCGCACTGATCGAACGTCAGGCCGGTAAGGAAGGTGGCGAATGAACCGGAAAGAGGCGCCTGAAAAGCGCAAACCGTCCACCCGGGGCGGCAGTCTGATGCGGCTGCGCGGACTGGTGCGAAAGGAGTTTCTCCAGATCATGCGGGACCCCAGCAGCATCGCCATCGCTTTTCTGATGCCGGTGTCGCTGCTGCTGCTCTTCGGCTACGGGGTCTCCCTGGACGCCAAGCATGTGCCGATCGCCATCGTGGTCGAGAGTCCCAGCCGGGATACAGCCGGCTTCACCGGCGCCTTTGAACAGAGCAAGTATTTCGATACGGAGCATTACGACACCATGCGGGCGGCCAAACAGGCGCTTCGAAACCATCGGGTGGACGGCATCGTGCGGCTGCGCTCGGACTTCGCGCAAAAGCTTCAAAGCGGCGCCACCGCCCCCATTCAGGTGATCCTGAACGGGGTGGACGCCAACTCCGCCCGGCTGGTCACCGGATATGTGGAGGGGGTCTGGTCCGGCTGGCTCAGCGACCGGGCCCGGCAGCAGGGCCGAACCCTGGAGATGCCGGTGGAGGTCGAACAGCGGATCTGGTTCAACAGCGAGGTCCGCAGCCGCAATTTTCTGGTTCCGGGGCTGATCGCGGTCATCATGACCCTGATCGGGGCCCTGCTCACCGCCATGGTCATGGCCCGGGAGTGGGAGCGCGGCACCATGGAGGCGCTCATGGTCACACCGGTACATATTCGGGAGGTGATCCTGGGCAAGCTCATCCCCTACTTCGTCATGGGCATGGGCGGGCTGGCGCTTTCGGTATTGATGGCGCTGTATCTGTTCGAGGTGCCCCTGCGCGGCTCCCCCTGGGTGCTCACCGCAGCCTCCGCCCTGTTTCTGCTGGTGGCTCTGGGCATGGGGCTTCTGATCTCAATCGCGGCCCGCAGCCAGTTCGTGGCCGGTCAGACCGCCATCATCGTCACCTTCCTGCCGGCCTTTCTGCTGTCCGGTTTTCTGTTCGATATTCAGAGCATGCCGGTGGTGGTCCAGGGGATCACCCACGCCATCGCCGCCCGGTATTATGTGGCCATTCTCCAGACCGTCTTCCTGGCCGGCGATGTCTTCTCGGTGATCTGGCCCAATGCGCTGGCCCTGCTGGTCATGGCGGCTTTTTTTCTGGGCGTGAGCCGGCTCAAAGCCCGAAAACGACTCGACTGAGGAGACTGGACCGATGTTTCGCCCTATTCTGGCACTGATGCAAAAAGAATTTCTGGCCCTGATGAAAGACAAAAAGAGCCGGTTCACCATCGTCATTCCGCCTATTGTTCAGCTTCTGGTCTTCGGATATGCCGCCACCTACGACCTGACCTATGTCCCGCTGGCCGTCTACGATGAGGACCGGAGTGCGGCCTCCCGGGAGCTGATCGCGCGGTTCACCGGTTCGCCCAATTTTCAGGAAGTGGCCCGAATCACCCGTCAGGACCAGATCGCACCGCTGATCGACCGAAAAGAGGTCCTGGTGCTGGTGCATATCCACCCCCAGTTCAGCCGGGACCTGTTCACGGGCGATTCCGGAAAGGTCCAGGTGATCGTCGACGGGCGCAATTCCAACACCGCCATGATCGCCCTCGGCTACGTGCGATCCATCGTCACCCGGTTCAACCTGGAATGGACCGAGACCCACGGCGGCCCCACCCCCCCGGCCCGGCTCGAAACCCGGGCCTGGTACAATCCAAATCTGGAGAGCCGGTGGTTCATCGTGCCCGGCATCGTGGGGCTGCTGACCCTGGTGGTGACCATGCTGGTGACCGCCCTCTCGGTGGCCCGGGAGCGGGAACAGGGTACCTTCGATCAGCTACTGGTCACCCCCATGCGGCCGGTGGAGATTCTTCTGGGCAAGGCCCTGCCCGGGTTCATCATCGGCGCCGGGGAAGCCACGGTGATCATTCTTCTCACCGTTTTTTGGTTCCAGGTGCCCCTTCGGGGCGACATCCTGCTGCTGTACATCGGCCTCTTCCTGTTTCTGATGTCGGCCATCGGGGTGGGGTTGATGATCTCTTCTTTATCGGTCACCCAGCAGCAGGGGCTTTTGGGGGCGTTCATGTTTCTGGTGCCGGCGATCATTCTTTCGGGGTTCACCACCCCCATCGCCAACATGCCGACGGTGGTTCAGAAGATCACCTTGCTCAATCCGCTTCGGTATTTCATGGTGGTGATCCGCGGGGTGTTTCTGGAGAATGCGCCGCTGCATCTCTATCTCCAGCAATTCTGGCCCATGGCGGTCATCGGCATCGTCTGCCTGGCACTGGCGGGATGGCTGTTCCGCCACCGCATCCACTGACCGCATCGATTTCGGAGGAATCCATATGAGGACATCCACATCACGAATCATTCTTTTTTTTGCCCTGCTCCCCGTGTTTTCAGGGACAGCCCTCGCCCAGGTGGTGGAATTGGACCCGGAAGCCCGTCAAATGATTTCATTGCGGGCGGCCATTGCCCGAGGGGTCGAGCAAAATTTCAATCTCCAGATGGATGAACTGGACGTCCCCATTCGTCGAAAAGAGGTCACGGTGGCCGATGCCGCCTTTGACCCGGCGCTTCAGGCCTCCCTCTACACCGGCGAGCGGCAGATCCTGACCGATTCGGTCTTCTATGAAGACGAGTACCGGTATGTCCGGGAATCAGGGGCCGAGGCCGGCATTCGAAAACGCTTCAAATTCGGCCTCCAAAGCGAACTCTCCTTCAGGACAGCCCGCACCGAAAACAACTTTCTACCGGATGCGCTGGACCCCGACTACCGGAACTTTCTGATTCTCAACCTGACCCAGCCGCTGCTTCGGGATTTCGGATTCCGGGTCAACACCACCCAGCTTCGCATTTCCGAAAATGAGGTCAAAGCCGCCCTCTACAACCACCTCGATCAGGCCCAGCAGCTCACCGCACGAATTGAAAACGCCTACTTCAATCTTGCCAATGCCCTGGCGGTGCTGCGCTTTCGCATCGAATCCCGGGAACTGGCCCGGGAATTGATGGAAGGCAACCAGACTCGACTCCGCCAGGGAGTGATCGCGGTCAGCGAGGTGCAGCAAGCCGAAACCGCGGTGGCGGCCCGGGATGAAGAGGTCATCGCGGCCCGGCAGCAGGTGGAGACGGTCACCAACCGGCTCAAGGACCTTCTGGAAATCGATCCCGGTGATCCGCTCTACGATGCTCCCCTGGCCACCGAGCCGATTCCCGGCGTCACCATTCCCTACCCGGAGCGGGAAAAAGCGGTCTCGGTCGCCCTCCATCGGCGTCCGGATCTGAAACGGCTTCATATCGCGGTGGAAAATCAGGACATCCGCCTGGCCTTTTTCCGCAACCGGAAACTACCCCGCCTGGATCTGGGCGCCACCCTGGGGGTCAACGGACTGGCCGGAGAAGAGCGCCCGATCACCCTCTTCGGCGTCAATGAAACCAGCCCTCTGGCCGGCGACTATGAAGACGCCTATTCCAGCATGGTGGAAGACGACGGATACGAGTGGTCGGTGGACCTGACCTTCTCCTATCCCATCGGCAACCGGGCCGCCGAAGCGCGCTACGCCAAAAGCCGCATGGAAAAGCGGCAGGCGATCTACCGGGTGAAACGCCTGGAGGGCGGCATCATCACGGCCGTGCGGAACTCACTGGTGACGGTTCAACGAAGCCTGGAGCGAGTCCGCGTGGCGGAACATTTCGAAAACCTGGCCCGAACCACCCTGGACCAGGAGATGACCCGGCTGCGGCGGGGCCTTTCCGATACCTTCCGGATCCTCGACTTTCAGGACGATCTCGTCCGGGCCCACATTCGGAAAGTCAACGCGGTGATCGATTTTCATCAGGGGATGGCCAATCTCTACCGGGCCATGGGGGCCAATCTGGACCGGTACGACATTGTCGCGGAGGTCGACCCCGAGGCCCTGGAAAGGCCGGTGCCGGCGGGGTTTCCGATCGACTGACCTACATCCCCCAGACCTGGATATGGTGACTCCCGAACACTTCAGATCTTTGGAAAATCTTCTCCTCCCAGGGTTTCCCCTCGGTCCGGTCGTAAATGACCAGGTGGCCTTCGGGGGCACCGCACCGGTCCAGGTAGGCGGCGGTCTGCTCTATCTCCTCATGGAGCGTCTTCCCAGGCTCTTGTGCATCACCTTCAGCTCGATCACCAGCTTCTGCACCCCATCCGAACAGGGCCAGATCACCAGCAGATCGGTTCGCCCGCGGCCCAGGCCGTATTCCCGTTCGATCCGTCCGCCCGAATTGACCACCCGCTGCAGAAAAGCCTGCAGAAGCAGCTGGGGCCGGGCCTCCTTGTAATCGAACCGCTCCACCCAGTGTTCGGAATGCTCCCGGAAGAATTCCTGAAAGACCCCGAGCAGTTTTTTCAGATCGAGCCGGCCGTCGGAAAGGATATACCAGGCGGGTTGCTGAGAAATCCCCATCTGAATGTTCCAGGACAGTTCACGCGGGATGATTTCCTGGTAGATGGGATTGGCAATCGTGATCTCGCCGTTTCGAGCCACCCGCAAAAGGCCGAGGTCGGCGATATACTGGAGGTCATCGGGCCGGAACCGGTCGGTCGCCGACGAACCGGCCAGCAAAGGACCGATCACCCGGCGCACCCGCTCTTCCCGGAGCTTGTCGGCGAGCTGATCCCAGGTGGGTGTCCCGACGAAGAATCAGGCGTTCCTTCGCGTCCGTCACCATCCCCTCGGTGACGGGAACGGACCGGTCCCGCCCTCCCGCTTTCGCGTAGCAGGCTTCATAGGCCAGGGCATTTTGACAGGGCCGGCGGTATTGAAAAAGCGTTCCATTTATTCAACCCTTGGTTGTCGAAGGTCGATCGGGTTTTGGTTCAGCTTCGTCAGTGCCCTCTTTCCAACCCCTCAATGTCTTCTTTCAACTGGCGCACTTCCTCAATCGGAATACCCGTCGCCTGAGCGATCTGTTCCTCAGTCAGAACACCCAGCAACAGCAGATTTTTGGCGGTTTCTTTTTTGCCTTCTTTGATACCTTCTCTTTTTATGATATCGTAAGCAGCGGATTCCATCATAATATCCTTCCTACTTGCAATGAGCCGTGCTGGAATTTCCGCCGAAATCAAACCGGAAAAAATGGGCATTGAGGGGTATTCTCGAGGTTCTCTAATCCAACCCTTCAATGTTTTCTTTCAACCGCCGCACTTCCTCAATCGGAATACCCGTCGCCTGGGCGATCTGTTCCTCAGTCAGAACACCCAGCAACAGCAGATTTTTGGCCGTTTCTTTTTTGCCTTCTTTGATGCCTTCTTTGATACCTTCTTTGATACCTTCTCTTTTGATGATATCGTAAGCAGCGGATTCCATCATAATATCCTTCCTCCTTGCAATGAGCCGTGCGGGAATTTCCGCCGAAATCAAACCGGAAAAAATGGCCATAGAGGTGAGCATATCCGCCTTTACCGGTCTTTCCCGCTCACTGCCGTAAATGATCCCTTCAGCCTCATCAAAACAGTCCGCCCCACCCTTCATCAGCGGCACAAAAGGAAGCATACAGATCGGGCCTTCTAAAACGACCGCCAGGGCATCCATTTCGTAGATCCTGACCAGCCGATAGCGGAATCGGACTTCCCGGTCCTCATAAATATCCGTTGCCGATCCTGAGGAGCGAAGAAGGAGCACACAGGTCAGCGCCTCCACGTCATGTTTGATCAGGTATCGAATTCGATAATCGAGCAGGTGGAGCGGTACAGTTCGATTCCACTCGGTCTGAACCTCCAGAACGATCAGCTGCTCCCGACCCTCATGATCCGTCACCAGAACTGGATAGTCGCCTCGCTTTAAGCTGACCGTCTCCTGCGGAAGAGGCTCCATGAGGCGGCTTTGATGAACCGGAAGATCCAGGAGAAACCGGATGATGTCATCCCTGCACGAGTCGATCAGAACTTTGGCTGCGATGTCGTATTGCTGCATGGCTGTTTATATTTTTCTCAGTCGATTTCTGCACAATCTTATGACTATCATTCCGACATAAGATTATCACTCCGATGGTAAAAAGACAATGAAGATAGCAACTCGTTTTCACTCCGCCGCATCCCACACCGACTCGGGATGATTCACCGGGAGCGGCATCTCAGGGGTAATCCACCGGTCTTATCCGGTCCGGATGGAACTCTATCACGTCGGCCTGCCCCGTCAGGCCCAGTGTGAAGGAGCGGATCGATACGGAAAATTCGGCCCGGACCCCCCTTCGGGATTCATGGGCCTGGACATGCGCCCGATCGTGCATAATCCGACCTTCGGCGGTGAACCGGTTTCCCGACCATTCCCGCTCCACGTGTGTGAAAGCGCACTGCCGCTCACAGAACAGGATGTGCTGAAGCCGGAGAGCGGGAGCAGGTCGGATTCAGTATACATTATTTGGAGGGAGATTTATCAATTGATCTCCTTTTCCAAAAGCAATACCCAATTAAATATTACTTTGAAAACTAAATCCTATCACAAGCGAGGCGACCATGCGCGTTACCGTTAAAGGACAAGTCACCATTCCAAAACATATCCGTCGGTTTCTGAACATCGGCCCGGGTATGGAAGTCGATTTTATTACTGAAGACGAACGGGTCTTCTTGGTCAAAAAAGAAGTGTCGGCAGCCCGACCGCATCGGTTCCAGCGGCTTCGCGGCGCAGCGACTGTAAAAATGACCACGGATGAAATCATGGCCCTGACCCGAGGTGATTAATGGGCGGCATACTGGTTGATTCCAATATTCTCCTCGACCTTTTTCAAAATGATCCGAACTGGGTGGATTGGTCGGAATCCATCCTTGAGCGGTGCAGCATGACAGACCAGTTGTACATCAATCAGATCGTTTAAACGGAAGTATCGATCGGGTTCCGTAAAATTGAGGAGTTGGAGGCTCTTTTGGCCGAATGCCGCATCGACATGCTTCCGATGCCAAAAGAGCCGCTTTTTCTCGCGGGCAAAGCATTCCTGAAATACTGGCATGCAAAAGGAAAAAGCGTTCGCCGCTTCCGGATTTTTTTATCGGCGCCCACGCCGCCATTCTCAGTTGTCCGCTGATTACACGAGAATGCTCACGATATCGCACCTATTTTCCAACTGTAGAACTGATTTGTCCTTGATTACCGCAGAGCTTGTGATGCATTGAACCGCCCATCGATGCTTATCCGCCTCTTTATTTCAGGCTCATTCTAAACAGAATCGGATAAATGCTGGAAAGGCGCACCCAAAATTGTCAGCGGGTGCTGTGTTGTATGAAATATCAGAGATACCCCCATGAGAAATCATAGTTACCCTGATTGACACCTACCCATTAACAAAATAAGAATTTGGAATTTGGCTTATTTGATATTCAAGGAGGATAATCGATGAAAGTCTTTGACGTGTGCGCCCAGTGGAGAGATCCCGGCCTGAAAGTTCGATTCGGAATCAATCCCGCTGTTCTTGACCCGCAATGCCGTTCACTCGGAGGTGGAAAATGAATGCCATCATCAGGAAAACAGCCATTCTGTCGCTGATATTACTATCGGCCTTCTTCACAGCCAGCGGCTTTGCAGCCGATTTTGATGAAGTTGTCGTATTCGGCGACAGTCTCTCGGACGACGGCAATCTTCTTTTCTTTGAAGACCAGTCGCGGCCTGATCCGGAACTCTATTATCAGGGCCGCCTGTCCAACGGTCCCGTGTGGGTGGAATACCTGGTCGATCCGGAACGCCTGGATCTAGCCAAAACCGATATCGCCCTCGGCGGCGCGCAGACGGATGGACTGGTGCCGCCGGGCCTCCTGGAGCAGGTGTCTACATATATCGTGGCCCAGGGCGGCTCGCTTTCGGAGGATACCCTTTTTATCCTATGGGCCGGCAGCAATGATTTTCTGAACGGAGACGGCGATTACCAGGAGGCGGTGGACAACATCAACACCGCCATGGATCGTCTGGTGGAATCCGGGGCCGAGCATATTCTGGTGCTCAATTTGCCCGACCTGGGCACGATCCCCGAAACGCTGGGGACTTCGGAAGCCCCGGCGGCGACCGAATTTACGCTCAATTTCAATGCGGAACTGGCCAATATGCTCGACCAATTCAGTGTCGAACACCCGGAGGTCGGCCTGTATACCTTCGATGTCTATTCTTTTTTCATGGAGGTCCGAAACAATCCCGCCGCATTCGGGTTCACCAACGTGACCGAGCCCTCGCCGAATTTTGCAATCGAAAACAACTTCGACGGTGCCGGGCATCTGTTCTGGGATGAGAAACATCCGACCACCGCGGCCCACGCCCTGCTGTCCGACCGGGTGTTTGCCGATTTGAACGCCCAGTTGCCCGAAACCCCGGCCGCAGAGGATGATGACGACAGTTCCAACTGCTTCATTAATACCTCAAGATGGTGAAGGTATAGCCCCGGTGTGAAGCCAAACGCGCCGGCCGGCGGCATCCCCTTATTGCGGGCCATTAAAAGCGGGGTGCTTCCGGCGAAACAATACGACTCTCTGACACTTCCACTGTGAACGTACCCGGCGCACGGTACTGGGGGAACCGGACGCCGCAAATTCAGTCAAGGGGTGAATCTACCCGCCGGCGGGAAACCGGCCGGGCGAGAAGACAGAGCGGTGCAGGCCGGAACCGCATTTAGGGGCTATTGAATCCTTACCACCGCATCCCCCGCCGCCACAAAGACCCGGTCTTGGGCGGAAGGACGAATCACCCGGGTGCCGGTGAAGCCGCCGAAGGCGGGCAGCAGTGCGGCCGTGGACCAGATCCCCGAGAAAAAGCAGCCGGTCGGGATGGTACCGGTCCAGAAGCGCCGACAGCCGGTCCAGATCCGCGGCGGTGGTACCTACGGGCACCGGCACGCCCCGGTCGTGGAAGCACTGGCCCTTGCCCAGGTGGAGATCTGCCACGATCAGCATCCGCGCCTCCCGCCAGAAAACCGCCCGGTTCGGCAAAAGCAGCAGGTGCTGGCCGTACAGTTCCAAACTGGCATGCGCCTCCATCATCGCCCTCCCCTATTGTCCCGCCTTTTTTTCAAGAGCCGCCTGCATCCGCTTCACCCGGTCCGCCAGCTTTTCGGAGCTGATCCGCGACCGCAGGCGGTTGACCATGATGGGAAAGGCCAGGGGCGTAAAACGGCCGGTGGCGATCATCCGCAGGCGGGCCCGGTCCATCCGCTCCAGACTGCGGGACAGCCGCCGGAATTCGAGCTGGCGCTCCAGGACCTCCCGGGTGGACTGTCGCAGCAGCAGGTTGTCCGGTTCGTACCGCTCGAACACATTGTAAAGCAGACTGCTGGAGGCCTGCATCTGGCCGCCGCTCTTTCGGCGGCCGGGGTACCCCTGGAATACCAGTCCGGCCACTCTGGCGATTTCCCGGAACTGCCGCCGTCCCATTTCGGCTGCGTTGACGCTCTCGAGAATATCGAAAAGGAGCCGGTCGGTTCGGAAAATGGCGCGGTCTTCGAAAGAATGCAGGGGAATTTCCCGGTCCGACAACAGCTCCAATCCATAGTCATTGACGGCGATGGACAGGCTCAGGGGCCTCGTCCTGGAAAGCCGGTAGGCCAGCAGGGCCCCGAGCCCTTCGTGGATGAGGTGCCCTTCAAAGGGAAAAAGAAAGAGATGATGTCCGTCCCGGGAGGTGCAGGTCTCGATCAGGAGATCGTCCCGTCCGGGAATGACCGACCACCGGGCCTGGAGCTTCAGGATCGGCGCCAGGGCCGCCATTTCCGGAGAATCCGACCGGCCCCGGGCGGCACGGTCCATTTGGTCCCTCACCGCGGCGGCCAGCTCGGTGGAGAGCGGCATTCTGCCCCCCAGCCACTGTGGTATCGGCCCCCGGGCGGAGCGGCTTTTGCGCACCCAGACCGTCATGTCCCGGACTCGCACAAACGTCAGCAGGCTCCCGGCGAAAACGAAGGTGTCCCCGGGCTGGAGCCGGGAGACGAAACGCTCTTCCACCGCGCCGAGGCAGCGGCCGCCCATATATTTGACCAGCAGAGCCGCATCCCCGGTGATAGTGCCGATGTTCATCCGGTGCCGGGCAGCAATGGTTTTATCCCCTGCGGCATACCGGCCGTCTTGGATGTCGATCACCAGATTTTTGGGCGGCAATCCCTGAATCAGGCGGCCCTCGGCGGCCGCATCCCCCAGCAGGACCTGCAGGACCGTTTCGGTATTGGACAGGGTTGCGGACAATCCCCAGATCCGGGCCCTTGGATGTTGAACCCGAAGCCGTGCCAGGGCCAGCTCCACCAGCACCCCGCGCTTGGAGCCCATGAGTTCGTGCCACTCATCGACCACCATCGCACGAAGCCCTGAAAACCGCTTCCGGGCGCCGGGATAGGAGAGCAGCAGGTGAAGGTTTTCCGGGGTGGTGATGAGGGCGATCGGGCCGAACCAGGCGGCGCAGGTCTTGCCGATGCCGGTGGGGGCATGAATCAGTCCACTCTTTCCCTCATGATAGGCTTCCCAGGCTTTCTCTTGAAATTCGAAGGGCGTCCAGCTGCGGTCCCGGAACCATTCCCGAACCGTTTTCAGTGCGTATCCTCATTGCCGGTATCCGAGGGGGTCGGGGGTGCAGATATGTCCAGATTCATTCCCACCACCTCAGCCCGGCAGCAGCGCCTTGAGTCCATCCATGGTATCGATGTCCGCCACGGTTTTGTCATGGCGCCACCGGTGAATGCGCGGAAACCGCACCGCCACCCCGGATTTGTGGCGGGTCGAGGCCTGAATCCCCTCAAAGGCGATTTCAAAGACCAGGGCCGGCCGCACCGACCGGACCGGGCCGAAGCGCTCCACCGTGTTCTGCTGAATGAACCGGTCCACCTGCCGGATTTCGGCGTCGGTGAGGCCGGAATAGGCTTTGGCGAAGGGCACCAGCTCCTCACCTTTATGAACGGCGAAGGTATAGTCGGTGTAGAGCCCGGCCCGGCGGCCGTGGCCCCGCTGGGCATAGATCAGGACCGCATCCACCGTGAGCGGGTCGATTTTCCATTTCCACCAACCGCCCCGCCGGCGGCCTACTTTGTAGGTCGAATCGCGCCGTTTCAGGAGAAACCCCTCCACGCCGCGGTCCCGGGCCTCCTCACGCAGGGTCTCGAGGGCCTCCCAGGTCGGGGCCGCCATCGCCGAGGAAAGGATCAGGCGGCTTTCAGGAACCGCCGCGAGCACTTCGGCCAGCCGGGCCCGGCGTTGATGAAGCGGTGTTTTTCGAATGTCCCGGCCCTCGAATTCGAGAAGATCGTAAGCCAGAAAGGCGACCGGCACCTCCTTCAGCAGTTTTTTCCCGACTTTTTTGCGGCCGATCCGGCGCTGGAGCTCCGAAAACGGCAGGGGGCGGCCGTCCGCCCAGGGCAAGATCTCTCCATCCAGCACCGTGCCGTCCGGCAGCCTCGCCGCGGCTTCGGACAGCTCCGGGTATTTGTCGGTGACCAGCTCCTCGCCCCGGGACCAGATGAACACCTTAGCGGACCGCCGGATTACCTGACCCCGAATGCCGTCCCACTTCCACTCCGCCTGCCAGTCTTCTGGCGGCCCCAGATCATGGATGTCACCTTCCAGCGGATAGGCCAGATAAAATGGATAGGGGCGGCTGATGTCGGCATCCCGGGTGTCGTCGGAGAGAATCCGCCGGTAGGTCTCGGGGGTGGGCCGCCAGTCGCCCATCAGGCGATGGGAAATCACCGCGCCCTCGATGCCGCTCACCTGTTCCAGCGCCCGCACCACCAGCCGTTGGGAAACGCCCACCCGGAACCCGCCGGTGATAAGTTTGTTCCAGACGAAGCGCTGGGACTCGTCCATATCCCGCCAGGCATTCAGGACCGCGGTGCGCCGCTCTTCCAGGTCGATTTTCCCCAGGGGGAGCAGAATCTCTTCCACCCACTCCTGAAGCGGCCGGTCGCTGGATCGGGCGGGACGTGGAAGCAGAAGGGTGATGGTCTCGGCCAGGTCCCCCACCACGTCGTAGCTGGCCTCGAAAAGCCACCCCGGCACCATGGCCAGGTCGGCGGCCCATTCCATGAGCTTGCGGGTGGGCACCACCTGGCGCGGCTTGCGCCCGATCAGAAACCGGACCGCCCAGATCGCGTCCGCGGCCGGGGCCCGGCTGAAGTAGTCGGCCATGGCAGCCACCTTGCGGTTGGTGCTGGTGGTTTCGTCCAGCCGGCGGTAGAGATCGGCAAAGGCTTTCATGAGCCCTCCTCACCCGGTGGGGCTTCATCGGCATCGCCCTCCCCGCGGTACCCGGTGGGAACCGCCGCTGCACTCAGCCCCTCTTGCCGCAGGAAGCGGACCATCTCCGCCGTGTACCCATGGGTGACGACAACCTGCTCCGCCCCGGTGGCCAGAATGGTTTGAATCAACCCGTTCCAGTCGGCATGGTCGGACATCACAAATCCCCGATCCACGGACCGGCGGCGGCGGTGGCCGCGAATTCGCATCCACCCGGAGGCGAAGGCCCGGGACCGGCCTGGAAACCGGCGCATCCAGGCCGGATGGTCTGCCGAGGGCGGGGCGATCACCAGCGCTTCCCTGGCCCGGGATTTGTCTTTGAGATCCCCGATATACCGTGTTTCGGGCAGGACCACCCCGGCCTCCCGATAGGAGCGGTTGAATTTCTCCACGGCCCCATGGGTCAGAATCGGGCCGATGGATGGATCCAGGCCGGCCAGGATCCGCTGGGCCTTTCCGAGTCCATAGGCGAACAGAATGCTGGTGCGGCCCTGGTCCCGGTTGTCCCGCCACCAGGCATCGATTTCCGCCGTGACCTGCTCCGGCGTCGGCCAACGGAAGATCGGCAGTCCGAAGGTCGATTCGCTGACAAAGGTGTGGCAGTCCAGCGGCTCCAAGGGCGCGCAGGTCGGATCGGGAGCGGTTTTGTAGTCACCGGAGACCACGGTGACATGGTCCCGGTGCTCGATCCGGACCTGGGCCGAGCCGAGGATGTGGCCGGCCGGATGCAGCGAAAGTCGAAGTCCGTTGATGGTGCGAACCTCGCCGCAGGCCATGGCGTCGATTTTGACGTCGCTTCCCAGGCGGGCCTGAAGAAGGCCTTTGGTCTCTTGTGTGCACAGATAGGATTCAGATCCCCACCGGGCGTGGTCCGCATGGCCGTGGGTAATGACGGCGCGTTTCACCGGCCGCCGGGGGTCGATGTAAAAATCGCCGGCACTGCAATACAAGCCGCTTGGGGTGAGTTTTAGGGTTTGGTTGATTGGGTTCATGATTCGAATTCCGTGACCGCTCTGTTTTGCGACCGCTTACTAAACTTAACGCCGGTCCCGGATGCGTCAAGGTTTTCCATGAAGGTTGACATACCGATTTGGGGCCGCGGCATGAGGACTTGCATCCCAAGCCCCAGATTTGAAAGCGGTGATACAGGAA
>JBEPWQ010000052.1:0-18218 GCA_041642315.1 Desulfobacteraceae bacterium
ATTCAGTGGCTTCCGGACTCAAAAGTGTCTGATATTCTCAGCCAGACGGAGTCGAACCCCGACCGGGCCGTAAACCCCATGGCCGAATAAGGCGAGGCCGGTGGCACCTCGGCCGCAGTGCCTGTACCCGAGGTGCCCAGAACAGATGCGGCCGCCGTCCCCGCCGGGACCGGCCGCCCCGGAAATTTGTACCGATCAGACAAGCAAAAGGATTGACCCATGCAAGCGACGGAACCTGTTCACAAATTTGAAAAGATATTCGAGATCTACGACAGGGTCCAGGACTATGTCGACATCAGCGAAAATCTGAAACGGTACGTCGACAAGAAACGGACATGGATCGACCGCCTGAAATCCCCTGAATTTCCCGTCGCTTTTCTCGGCACCTTCTCCGCGGGCAAATCGATGATCATCAATGCCATTCTGGAAAAAAACATTCTGCCGGAGGCGACCAAAAGCTATACCGCCATTCCGACCATCATCAAAAAAGGCGACAGCGATTCGGCGGTCATCCATTTTTTAAACGAAACCGCCCGGACCGAGCTTCGCAATCTCTACATCGAAGAAATTTCCAGGGAGCTTCATAAAAATCCCCATGATTTTCTGAAGCTGAGCAACAACGACCTGCTCCTCGCTTTTCAACGGGACATCACCGACCATACCCAGGAGGTGGGGCTTTTCAATAAAGAAAAAGCCTTCGAGGAGCTGCAAAAGCTGATCGAAAAATGGTCCCGGTTCAGGGGAGAGACCAAAGAGATCGAGATCTCCGAACTCAGCCGGTATGTCACCGAAGATTATGAAGACGTGCTTCTGGTCGACCGGGTGGCGGTGTATCTGCGGGACATCGACATCCCCGACAATGTCGTACTGGTCGACCTTCCCGGGCTGGGGGTGGTCAATCCCCGGCACCGAAAAATCACCAAGGCCTATGTGGAAAACGACGCCAAGGCCTTCGTCATCTCCTCGGCGGTGTTTAAACTTCTGGAAGGCGAAGAGATCGAGCTGCTCTCGGAAATCCACAAGCAGCGGCCCAAGGTGCTGAAGCGGGCCTTCTGGGTCATCAACAAGTGGGAAACCGCCAGCGAAAAACAGAAACGGGAAGAGTCGAGAAACTTCAACGAAAAAATCGAATCCCACCAGTTCCGCATCACCCCGGACCGGGTCTTCAAAGTGTCGGCCCTCAACTATCTTCTGGTCAGGCTGATCACCAATGGGAAGCTGGAGGAGAACGGAAAGATCAAAGACCACCTCGACAACCTGAAAAAATCGGTGGGAAAAATCCCTTCCCCTGAGGCGGTCGCGTCGGTGATGGAAGCCTCGGATGAAATCCGCGATTTCGGCCGACTCAAAGAAAAGCTGTTCGATTATCTCAACACCACGGCCGGGGAGGAATTCTACGAAGAGGCGGAGGCCGAACTGGCTGAACTGGCCCGAAAGCTCACGGGTATTTTGAAGCCCCACCATGATGCGGCCGTCAACAACAAGAACCTGAAGGACTCCTTCATCGCCCGGGAACTGGTCAAGCGGCTGAAGCAGTTTTCAAACGGTATTCAATCGATCGTTCGGGATCGCATAAAGGAGATCCGCATCAAGCACCTGACCGGCATCGAATTCTGGACCGATGAGAAACAGCAGGATTTCGAACAGCAGATCAAAACCTACATCGACGGGCTGGACCGAAGCGAACTCCAGAATGAAATGATGCGGGGGCTGGACACCTTGGAAAACCAGAGCCGCCTGCCCCAGAAAATCGAAGAACGGCTGCCCATCGGCAAGATGTTCCGCCGGCAGCTTCGCTCTCTGATGCGGGAGGACATCGTTCACCGCTTCTCTCGGGAGCTGCTCAACGAACTCAAAAAAACCGACCTGCTGCCCGAAGGGCTCTCCTTCACCCTGGAGGACAAGCTGAGCAAGCGAGACATTCTGACCCGCATCAACGGCCTGTGCGATGTCTTTCTGTTCGAATTCGGAGACCGGCTCAACGGGTTGGGATTCGAGGTCTCCGAAAAGCTGGAGGAGGTCATCTCCGACAGTCCGGAAAGAATGCAGGAAATCAAAAAACTGCTGAAAGCCAATGCGGAAACCGCCGTGACCGAAGCGAGGAAGTCGAATCTGATCAAAAAAGAGGGAAACTTCAACGATCTGCTGGAACTGGACGATCGAAAGCTGAAGCTTCTCTATTCAAAAATCAACGGCAACGGCCGTCACCGGCTTCATGCCGGCCTGTCCAACGGGTCCAACATGGAAAAGGTGCTGAAAATCTATGAAGGCCGGATCATCGATTTCATTCGGGATCTTCAGGGCAAAATCAACGACTACACCCGGCGGTGCATCAAAAACTATTTCGAGGAACTTGAAGAGGACCTGCTCGACCTGTTCGAGCAAAACGAACCCGATATCGCCGCGGTGATCATGGAAAAGCTGCACACCAACATCGACGATGAAATCGGCCTGGAGCTGCGAAAGCAGCAGATCTTTACCGAATCCTACCAGGAGGTCAGCTCCCTGATTCAATAGGCTCGCCCATTCGGCCGTCGGTGACCGGCTTGTGCGGACTGCGCATTCTGTGATATACGCACCGGCCGTGCATATGCCCCGCTGATTCGATGCGACGACGGGGCGTCTTTTTTTGAAATCAGCCTCCCGCTCATCGGGATGAATAGATAACCAGGAGTGACCATATGAAACAGACGAAACCGAAGGGGTCCGGCACCGACATGGAACTGATCACCAAGGACTCCGCCCCGCCGCCCAATTTCATCCGCTACATTATCGAAGAAGACCAAAAAACCGGCAGGTTCGACGGCCGGGTGGTGACCCGGTTTCCTCCGGAACCCAACGGCTATCTTCATATCGGCCACGCCAAGTCGATCTGCGTCAATTTCGGATTCGCCCGGGAATTCGGCGGCACCTGCCATCTTCGATTCGACGACACCAATCCCGCCAAGGAAGAGGTGGAGTATGTGGATTCGATTCAGGAGGATGTCCATTGGCTCGGGTTCGACTGGGGCCCGCACCGCTACTTCGCCTCCGACTATTTCGATGCCCTATACGAATATGCCGAAGCGCTCATCC
Source organism: Desulfobacteraceae bacterium (assembly GCA_041642315.1). Taxonomy (GTDB): domain Bacteria; phylum Desulfobacterota; class Desulfobacteria; order Desulfobacterales; family Desulfococcaceae; genus JAABSQ01. Next base: position 3,076 of record JBEPWQ010000052.1, read on the forward strand.
GGAAGGAAAAAGCCTATGTCGACAGCCTCAGCGCCGATCAGATTCGGGAATACCGGGGCACCCTGACCGAACCCGGAAGGGAGAGCCCCTACCGCAATCGCTCGATGGAAGAGAACCTCGATCTCTTCCGGCGGATGCGGGCCGGCGAATTCGCCGACGGCGAACACGTGCTTCGGGCCAAGATCGACATGGCCGCCCCCAACATTCTGATGCGGGACCCGACCCTCTACCGCATCCGCAAAACGGCCCACCATCGCACCGGAGAGGCCTGGTGCATCTATCCGCTGTATGATTTCACCCACTGCATCTCCGATTCCATCGAGCGGGTCACTCATTCGCTGTGTACCCTGGAGTTCGAAAACAACCGGGAGCTGTACGACTGGGTGCTGAACCAGCTGGAGATCTACCATCCCCAGCAGATCGAGTTCGCCCGGCTCAACCTCTCCTACACCCTGCTCAGCAAACGAAAGCTCATCGAACTGGTTCGGGGCGGCCATGTGGCCGGATGGGACGACCCGCGAATGCCCACCATCTCCGGGCTTCGGCGGCGGGGATATACCCCGGAATCGATTCGAAGTTTTTGTGAACGGATCGGAGTGGCCAAACGCGACAGCATGGTGGATATCGCCCTGCTCGACTACTGCGTTCGGGAGGATCTCAACAAACGCGCAAACCGTGTGATGGGGGTGCTTCGGCCCCTGAAGGTGGTGATCGAAAACTATCCCGAAGGTCGGACCGAGGAGCTGGAGGCAATCAACAACCCCGAAGACCCTTCCGCAGGTATCCGGCAGGTGTCCTTTTCCCGGGAGCTGTACATCGAGCGGGATGATTTCCTGGAAAATCCGCCCAAGAAGTTCTTCCGCCTGGCCCCCGGCCGGGAGGTGCGGCTTCGGTACGCCTATTTCATCACCTGCACCGACGTGATCAAGGATGAAAACGGGGAGGTGACCGAGCTTCACTGCACCTATGATCCCGAAACCAGGGGCGGAGACGCGCCGGACGGACGCAAGGTCAAGGCCACCCTTCACTGGGTGTCGGCCCCCCATGCCCTTGAGGCCGAGGTGCGGCTCTACAACCATCTCTTTTTGACTGAAAACCCTTCCGCCGCCAAAGGGGAGTTTACGGTTCATCTGAATCCCGATTCTCTGGAAATCCTGCCCAATTGCCGTCTGGAGCCGTCCCTGGCCGAGGCCCGACCGGGAGAGCGATTTCAGTTTGAACGTCTGGGATATTTTTGCGTGGACAAGGCATCCGCGCCGGACCTGCCGATCTTCAACCGAATCGTCACCCTTCGGGACACCTGGGCCAAAATCCAGAAAAAGGCCAAAAAAGGATAGCCATTAAACTTTCCCAACAATCTCTCAGCTTCGATTTCGGACAGCGGCCTATGCATTCTTCATCGGCCGGTTCCTGCGACTTCATGATCTGTTCCCTGGCCAGCGGCAGCCGGGGAAACGCCATCTATATTTCGGACGGCACCACCTCGATTCTCTTGGATGCGGGGCTGTCCGGTGTGGAGATTCAGCGGCGGATGCAGAGCCGGGGGCTTTCTCCTGAAGATCTGACGGCGGTACTGGTCTCCCACGAGCACGGCGACCACACCCGCGGGGTGGGGATTCTGGCCCGCCGGTATCGCCTGCCGGTCTACATGACCCGACGCACCCAGACCGCCGCCGGAAACAAGATGGGGCGTATCGAAACGGTTCACCATTTCGAGTGCGGCAAGGGATTCGCCATCGGCACCCTGGCCCTGCACCCCTTTTCCACCTCCCATGACGCCGAGGAATCCTCGGGGTTTACCCTCCACCGAAACGGCACCAAGATCGGCATCGCCACCGACCTGGGCATCGCCACCGCCGTGGTCCGGGAGCACCTCAGGAACTGCACCCTCCTCTGCCTGGAAGCCAACCATGACCCCGACATGCTCATCAACGGCCCCTACCCCTGGCACCTCAAGCAGCGCATCAAAAGCCGGACCGGCCATCTCTCCAACGGGGATGCCGGAACCCTGCTCAAGGAAGTCCTTCATGACCGGCTCCGCCATGTGGTCCTGAGCCATCTCAGCGAAAAGAACAACACCCCCGAAAAGGCCCTGAGCACCGTCGGCCCCGCCCTCAACGGCAGCCGGGTGCGGTTGTCGGTTTCGCTTCAGGATGTCTGCGGGGAGTTGATTCGGGTATGAAAATGCCTGATGGCAACCCTTTTAAAAAGGAATCGGCCCCCTTCCCGCCTGGTGCGGGAAGGGGGCCGAATGAATTTGAAAGCTGCCGGTCGGACGCGGCTTTACTTGCCTGAAGTGCGGCGAAACGCCTCCCGCTCCGAAGCCAGCTCCCGAAGCAGTTCTGACAGAGGCCATTCGACGGAGGTTTCGGTCAGGGTGGCCCAGAGGGGCGCGGGCAGGCCCTGGGCTCGGTAGGTTCGAAGCACGGTGTGGAGTTCATTCTCGCTGATACCGGACAGGATCACCGCCCGGTCCAGCTCCGAATCCTGATCGAGACCGGTGCCGGCCGGCAGTTCCACGATGTCGCCCATCAGCGATTCGGCCCGGTCCCCGGTCACGAATATCACCGGAATATCGAGCATCTCTCCTTTTTCCAGTACTTCCAAAAAATGCGGCTGTTCCGAGGCCGGAAACCCGCACACGATGACTTTTCGGGGGCCGAACATTCGCTGATCGGACGTCCCGACTTTATTGAGTCCTTCTGTCTTGCTCATGAGGTCTCTCCTTTTGAATGAATTTTTCAGGAAACGTGCATCCCGGGTCGGCCCATTCGATTCCCTCTTTTTCATCAGATCCGCTTCAGATCGTATTCTCGCGTTCCCAGGCCGATTTCTTCGGCATAATCGAGTTGAATGGGCCAGTCCACCTTGGGATAGAGGCCCTTGAACTTATCCTCTCCGGCCCCGCGATTGGTCTCCAGACAGGTGCCGGGCAGGGCCGATTCGCCGTTGACCAGATCCACCGAAGCCTGGTCGATGGCCACCGGATCGGTGGATGCCACGATCCCGATATCCCCCACGATGGGGGCGTCATTGTAGCCGTAGCAGTCGCAGGCTGGTGAAATATTGGTGAGGAAGTTGAGGTACAGGGATTTTCCCTCTTTCCCCTTGAGCACCCCTTCAGTGTATTCGACCATGTTTTCCAGAAAAATCGGGATGGATTGATCCCACTGGATTTCCACCGCCTCATTGGGGCAGATCAGGATGCATTCGCCGCAGCCGATACAGGATTCCCGGTTCAGCTCGGCCTTGGCGTCGACCACCGCCAGGGCCTCCTGGGAGCAGTGATCCTCGCACTCTCCGCATCCCACACATTTTTCGTCGTTGATTTTGGGAGACACGGTGGAGTGCTGGGCCAGCTTCCCCTTTCGTGAGGCGCAGCCCATCCCCAGGTTCTTGATGGTGCCGCCGAAACCGGAGAGTTCATGCCCCTTGAAATGGGCCACCGATAGAATGGCGTCGGCATGGACGATTTCCGTCCCGATGAACACCTCCTGAAACCGCTTTCGATTCACAGCCACCCCGGTTTCGGTCTTGCCCCGCATGCCGTCTGCGATAATCAGGGGCGCATCCACGACCGAATAGGCGAACCCGTTTCGAACCGCCGTGGTGAGATGGCTGACCGCGTCTCCCCGGGTGCCCGCATACAGGGTGTTGGCATCGGTCAGAAAGGGCTTGCCCGCATGGGCCTTGATCCGCTCGACGATCTTTTGAAGAAACACGGGCCGGATATAGGCGGTGTTGCCCATTTCGCCGAAATGGAGCTTCACCGCCACCAGATCCCGTTTGGAGATGACGGATGCAATTCCCGCCGCATCCAGCAGCCGCTCCAGCTTTCCGAACAGATTTTCCTTGGGGGTGCTTCTCAGATCCATAAAATAGACGGTGCTTGTCATTCTTCATCCTCCCACCGAAATCGGGTGCTTGTTTCATCTCCAGCCAGGGTAAAGGGTGTTCTTTCCGATGTCAAGGTGTTAGAATCGGGCGTCGTTTTCACCGAGAGTCGAACCCCGGACGATTAAATCGGCGCGTCAACTTGAAATGTGTCCATTCGGGCTTACTTTAGATCTTTTAACTTTCATTTCCAAAAAGGAGTTCAAAATGGCCCAGCTGAATGGCATTGATTTTACAGTGAATAAAGACAGCCTCTACCGGGAGGAAGGGATCACCGATCTCAAAATCGCCTCCATTCGAAAATTGGTTCCCATCAAGAGCGACGGCACCGACGACCCCTCCCGGGAAGCGGTTTTCATGGGACATACCCAGCTCATGTCTCCCTCCGGGCCCTTGCCGGTGCAGGCGCCGCTCAAGGCCACCACGCTTGAGGGTGCGATCGCCGAATTTCCGAGCGCCATGGACCAGGCGGTTCAGCAGATCGTCGAAGAGGTCCAGAAGATGCAGCGGGAGGAGTCTTCCCGCATCGTGACCCCCGGCGGTGGTGACCAGGGCAGCGGCATCATTTATTAGCGGGTTTTGATCGAGGTATCTGTTGAACTTGAACCAAAAGCTGGTGATTCTCGAACGGATTTACGCGGTCTACGACGATTTCCTTGATGGCCGGGACCTTGCCTGCAAGCGCGGGTGCATGCATTGCTGCACCCGCAATGTGTCCCTTACCACCCTGGAAGGGTACCACACCGCAAATACCCTGGCCGCTTCAGGTCGAGAGGACCTGATCGCCCGGCTGGAATCCGGCGCCACCGGTCATCGTTTTCACCCCAGGGTCACCACCAACGAGATCGCAGAGATCTGCCTGCGCGGAGAAGACCCCCCGGAGGAGGAAAACAACCCCGACTGGGGCGAATGCGCTTTGCTCTCCGAGGATGAATGTACTCTCTACCGGGTGCGTCCTTTCGGATGCCGGTGTATGGTTTCCGCGCGCAACTGCGGCGAAACCGGGGCGGCCGATATGGACCCGTTCGTGATCACCGTCAACACGGTGATTCTGCAGTATATCGAACATCTGGATGCCGACGGGTATTCCGGCAACCTCACCGATGTCCTGCTCTGGATGGGCTCCGAGAAAAATCGGGGTCATTACCGGGAGGCCACCCTCACGCATCCGCCCCAGGGGCTGATTCCGAATCGGCCGGTCAAGGCGCTGATGGTGCCGCCCAGGCATCGCACGGACATCAAACCCATTTTGGAAGCGATCGGGGATGTCACGCCGGGAAATCCCGCCAAATGAAAACGAGCTTTGAAAATCGACCGTACCATCCGATCGAAAAAACCGGGTTCCGAAAAAAACGGACCCGGTACTCGGGCGGTCCCACCGCCCGCTATTATCGCCTGTCAAAAAGCCGGGCTGCATTACCACCGCAGATCGCGGCCCGATCCGATTCGGAAATGCCTGATGCCGCCATATCCTTAAAATACCGGGAGGGCTTCAGCAGCGGGTAATCGGTACCGAAGAGCACCTTCTCGGGACCGGCCAGTTCCAGCGCCTTTGGATAGATCGCCGCTTCGTAGAGAAAGGGAGAGGCCGCCGTGTCGTAGTAGACGTTTTTCAGGACCTCCCGGGTCTCTTTTTTCAAAAGATTATAGAAAAAGATACCGGCTCCCCAATGGGCCAGAATGAAGATATTCTCGGGAAACCGCTTGATGAGGCGGTAAATCTGGGCCAGGGTATTGGGGCTTTTGCCCGGATAAAAATGGCCCACCGGTTCATTGGTATGGATCAAGGCCGGCACCCTCTTTTCTCGGCACAGTTCAAGAATCGGCCCCAGGGCTTCGCAGGCGTGGCTATCGATGCCGGCTTCATAGAAAGCAAGCTCACCCACTCCCGACAAACCGGCATTGAGACATCTTTCCGCTTCTTTCGGGGCTTCCGGATTCATGGCATCGAAACAGCACAGACCGACAAACCGGTCCGGATGCTTGGCCGCCGTATTCAGGATATAGTCGTTCTCCCGCTGGAACACCTCGGAGTTCCGCCAGGGAAAGCCGAAGATGACCGATTGGTCCACCCCTTCGTCGTCCATCATCGCCAGCATCTCCCCGGCACCCGACAGCTTCGATTTGGGAGAATCATAGAGCAGTTTGAAAGCGGATTCACCCGGGAAATACCGGGACCGGTTTTCCCGAATCTCCGGGGAGAATATATGGGCATGGACATCGATGATCATGAGCGCCTCCGGATGAAAAACATTTTGACAGGGATTCGAATCTTACCTATGAATCAACAGCATCATTCACATATCGAATATCCACGCATCTTTCAACATCGTTTGCGCGCCTGCAGAACCGAAACCACCGGCGCAGGCAGCGAAAGCCCGGAAAGTACCCTTTTATGATCTTCATCGGCGGCATCACCCCGAACATCAAGATTCTGGACGACCAGCCGGTGCTCTGCCCGGTCTGCGGACTGGCCCAGGCCCGCTACAAGCGCGTGGACCATTTTTTAAACATTTTTTTTATTCCGGTTCTGCGGGTGAAAAAGGGGGAACCCTTTCTGATGTGCGACCGGTGCGAACGGGCGGTTCAGGAGATGGGGCCCGAATATGAACAGTATATAGAAAAAGGAGAGGCCGCCTGTGCCGAATGCGGGCGATCCCTCCATCCGGAATTCAAGTACTGCCCCCACTGCGGCAAAAAGGTCTGAGCCGATGGAGACACCCGGAATCGACAAACCCGAATCGCCGCCGGCGCCGGAACGTCACGTGGTGCTGGTCCATCCCGAGGTGCACTGGAACACCGGCAATATCGGACGCACCTGTCTGGGGGCCGGGGCATGTCTGCACCTGATCAAACCCCTGGGATTTTCTCTGGACGACCGCAAAGTGAAGCGGGCCGGGCTCGACTACTGGCACCGGGTGACACTGAGGGTATGGGAAGAATATGAAGTCTTCGAAAAAGAGATGGCGCCCCGGCCGGAGGAGGCGGCGGTCTTCGCCAAAGGGGCGGACCGATCCTTTCGAGAGATGGTTTTGCCGGAACGGGGGTTTCTGATTTTCGGTTCGGAGACACGCGGATTGCCCGATGCGGTTCTGGACCGGTATCCGGAGGGGCGGTATCATATCCCGATCGCAGGCGAGATCCGGTGCCTCAATCTCTCCACCGCCGTCGGCATCGCCGTCTATGAAAGCCTTCGGGGATGGGCACACCCGGTTCACGCCTGGTCTTCCTAAGCACCCTGCATTCTTTGGCCGCTGAGCCCGAATGGAAGGATTTTGGCTCGGAGACGGCATCCGGAAGGATCGGGCATTACAGGCTATTCCTGTCGGGCGGCTGCATGAATTTTTTTGCTTTCGTTAGAATCGCTTCGACCGCGTCCGGCGGGAACCAGTTCACATCCCGGTCCTTTCGAAACCAGGTGAACTGGCGTTTGGCATATCGGCGGGTGTCCCGCTTCAAGGTTCTCACCGCTTCATCCCAGCTCGATCGGCCTTGCAGACAATCGACCATATGGCGGTATCCGATGGACTGCATGGACTTCAACTCAGGGACATACCCCATCTTCAGAAGCCTTTGAACCTCCTTCTGAAGCCCCGCCTCAAGCATAATATCCACCCGCCGGTTGATTCGGTCGTATAAATCCTCCCGTTCCATTTCCAGCCCGATCTTCAAGACCGAATACGGGGATTCCCCGAATCGGTGTTCGGCATGATGGGCCGACATCGGTTTTCCCGTGGTTTCAAAAATTTCCAGGGCCCGAATGATGCGAAAAGCGTCATTGGGATGAAGCCGCACCGCCGCGGCCGGGTCGACCTGCCGCAGACGGTCGTGAAGTGCCGGTGCGCCCAGGGCCTCGCACTCCTTACGGAGCCGATCCCGCACCACGGACGCCACCGGACGGGCCTGAAAAATCCCCTGCGTCAGGGCTTTTATGTACAAACCGGTGCCCCCCGCCGCAACGGGCAAAATACCGGTTTTATGCAGATTTCCGACCACTCGGCGGGCGGTCTCGGCATACCGGGCCGCGTCGAAGGGTTCATCGGGTTCGATGATATCGACCAGGTGGTGGACAACCGCCCGGCGTTCCGCGGGAGTGGGTTTGGCGGTGCCGATATCCATGTGCTTGTAGATCTGCATGGAATCGGCCCCCACGATTTCGCCGCCGAATGCCCGGGCCAGTTCGATGGCGACCGAGGTCTTTCCGATTCCGGTGGGCCCGCAGATCACGATCAGAGGCGGTTTTTTGTGAGTGACGGGCATGATTTTCCCGAATGCTTGTTTTCAAAACCGGCCGCCATAAAACAATTGCTTTCCGGCCGAATCCGGTCTACATCCCTGTAAATTAATGCTGAGCGATTGTGTAAGGCTATTCAACATGACGGATGCAAGTCAACATTCTTTTTTGGATTCCCGCACAAGGATTCCGATTCACCCGGCACCCGTTCCGGAGATCCGATGAGGGTCCACCAATTGTTTCGAGGGTTTCGACAGCTGACCCTTCCCGTTTCCCGATGGCTGGTCCGGTTTCCGGGCCGGGCTCCCATCCTCGGATTTCTGATTCTGATCGGTTTGGGAACCCTTCTATTGATGCTTCCGGCCGCCTCGGCCGACGCACCCATCGGATTTGTCGACGCCCTTTTCACCGCCACCTCGGCCGGGTGCGTCACAGGTCTGATCGTCATGGATACCGGAGGCGCCTTCTCCGGCTTCGGCGAAGGGGTGATTCTCCTGCTGATTCAGACCGGCGGTCTCGGCATCATGACCATCTCCACCCTTTTCCTCATGATCGCCGGCCGGCGCACCGGGCTCATGGGCCGAATGGTCATCCACGACACCTTCACCCATAAAAGGGACCTGGATCCGGGGGATATCGTCCGGAATGTCATCCTGATGGCCTGCAGCCTGGAGTTGATCGGCGCAGTCATCCTCTTCCTCTGTTTCCTTCCGGATCACGGAGCCGGACGGGCGGTCTACCTGGCGATATTCCACGCCGTGAGCGCCTTCTGCAACGCCGGGTTTTCGCTTTTCCCCGACAGCCTCATGGGCTACACTGAAAACTGGGCCGTCAATCTGACCGTCTGTTTTCTCATCGTCACCGGCGGCATCGGATTTCTGGTGCTCTCGGAGCTGAAGCGGATGTTCCCCTTCGGAAAACGGTCCTGGTCACGGCTCAGCCTCCATTCCAAACTGGTGATCTCCACCAGCCTCATTCTCTGGGGGACGGGGGCCCTTTTATTTCTGATGATGGAATGGCACAACACCCTGGCTCGGTTGTCCGTACCCGGCCGGTTTCTGGCCGCTTTCTTTCAGTCGGTCACCACCCGAACCGCCGGATTCAACACCCTGGCCATCGGAGACCTCACCAACGAAGCCCTGTTTCTGATGATCGTGTTCATGTTCATCGGAGCATGCCCCGGATCCTGCGGGGGCGGGATCAAGACCACCACCATCAGCAGCCTGTTCCTGCTGGGCATCTCCCGGCTGCGGGGCCATCAATTTCCCCGGATTTTCTACCGGACCATTCCCATAACCTCGGTCTGGCGGGCCATCAACGTAGTGATGCTCTCTACGATGATCATCGTCTTTTCTCTGATGCTGCTGCTGGCCGGTGAACCCGGGGATCTTTCCCATTCCGTGACCCGGGGCGGATTTCTCGACTTTTTTTTCGAAGCGGTCAGCGCCTTCGGCACGGTGGGCCTTTCCACCGGCGTCACCGACGGACTCACCACCTTCGGAAAGCTGGTGATCACGGCCGAAATGTTCATCGGCCGGCTGGGCCCCCTGGTGATCGGCATCGCCATCAGCCGGCAAATCAATTCGCGGTACCATTACGCGGAAGAAGAAATCATGATCGGATAGGAAGCAATGAGACAGTTTGCAATCATCGGCATGGGCAACTTCGGCCGCTACCTGGCGGTGCATCTGTATGAAAAAGGCCATGGAGTATTGGTCATCGACCGGAAACCAACTCCCATTCAAGAGATTAAAGACCAGGTAAGCCGGGCGGTAGTCGCCGACGCCACGGACATTCTCGCCCTGCAAGAATTGGGGCTCGAAAACATGGACGCGGTGGTGGTGAGCATCGGGACCGGATTAAACGAATCGATTCTGGCCACCCTCAACCTCATCGATCTGGGGGTGAAACGGCTGCTCGCGATGGCGATCAGTGATCCCCATGGCCGGGTTCTGCAGAAGGTCGGCGCCAAAGAAGTCTTTTTTCCGGAAATGGATCAGGCCCACCTGATCGGGGAACGGCTTCACAACCCGCATCTGCTCGATTACCTGCCGCTCATCGAGGGCTACACCATTATTCAGATCTCGCCCCCTAGCGCCTTTGTGGGAAAAACCCTCAAGCAGCTCAACCTGATCAATGAATACGGGATTCAGGTGATCGCGGTCAAGGAGCTGGTGCCGGATCGGCTCAATGTGATCCCCACCGGCGATTTCCTGATCAAGGAAAGCGATCTTCTGATCATTCTGGGGCCGGATGAAGCCCTGGATCGACTGCAGAAGGAGTCTTCAGGATAATCGGCGGGGTCCTTCCCGGTGATACAGGCCGGGCCGCCGATTGGGAAAGAAAAAGCGCATCTTGTGGCTGCGGACACGGTCCAGGGCCGCGGCCGACAAGTCGGCGACGATGAGGCCTTCACGATCGCTCAGGTCCTTGTCCACCACATTGCCGGAGGGATCGATCACCATGGCGATACCCGGAAACCGAAGCCCGTTCGCGTTCACCCCGGACTGGTTGCAGGCGATCACGTAGAGGCTGTTGTCAAAGGCCCTGGCCGGCAGGTGGCGGGACCAGGACCGGTACTTGTCTTCAGGAGTCCCCCGGGGGGAGGCGTGGGGCATGAAAAGCACATCCGCGCCCCGCTGGGTCATCAGGGTGGAGAGTTCGGGAAAGTGGGCGTCGTAGCAGAGCTGAATTCCGAAGACGACCCCTTCGACATCAAACAGCGGAATCGTCTCTCCAGGCGAATAGACCCCCTTTTCCGGCGGGGCGATGTGGAGCTTTCGGTAGACCGAGATCTTCCCCGAGGGCTCCACCACCAGATGGCTCACATAAATACGGTCTTCGGAGTCGCACTCCGCCATTCCCGCGAGGATGACGATCTCTTCGCCGGCCGCCATTCGGCAGAGCCGCCGCGAAATGGGCCCCGGAATCGGTTCTGCCACCGCCTGTATCTCCGAACGGCTGGTATACCCGGTGATGTTCATCTCCGGAAAACAGATCATGGCCGCCCCCTGCGCCTTGGCCTGATGGATCAGCCCCTCCATTCGGTCCAGGTTCTGGTCTGTCTGCAGAAGGCGGGATCGGAAAACGGCCGCTGCGATGCGTATGTCTTTCATTCAGAGGTCGAAATGGGCCCGGATTTTAAACACCCTGGTGGACGGCAGATTGAGAATCTCCCGCACTCCGGTCTCCCGTGAGATGGCCTCCAGGTTGGCGTCGATCTCCTCCATGGAGGGAGCGATAAAGGTGAACCAAACGTTGAAGGGATTGTCCCGGGTGTAATTGTGGGTCACTCCGGGATATCGGTTGACCGTTTCCGCAAAGGATTCGATCTTCTCCGCCGGCACCTTGGCGGCGCACAGGGTGCTGACGAATCCCAGTTTGTGGGGAACGAAATTGCCGCCGATCCGCCGAATGATCCCCTGCCCTTTCAGCCGCTTCAATCGTTGAATCACCTGTGCTTCGGTGATTCCCAGATCGCCGGCGATGGCCGCATAGGGACGGGAGGTGATGGGAAAATCGGATTGAATCCGGTTGAGGAGATCCCGGTCCAGGTCATCCATCGGCACCCCCTTTGAGAAATCGCACATGGACCTTGCGGGACCTCGGACCGTCGAATTCACAGAAAAAAATTCCCTGCCAGGTGCCCAGCACCAGCTTGCCGTCTTCCACGGCCACCAGTTCCGAGGCCCCCGTCAGGGTCGATTTGACGTGGGCCGGTGAATTCCCTTCGGCATGCCGATAATCGGCCTTCCAGGGGACCATGTCATTGAGGACCATCAGAATATCCCGTTTGACGCTGGGATCGGCACTCTCATTGATCGTCACGGCCGCCGTGGTGTGGGGTACGTAGACCATGCAGATCCCCTCCTTGACGCCGGCGGAGGAGACTGCGTCGCGGACTTGGGATGTGATATCGATCAGTTCCGTTTTCGAACCGGATTTGACGTTCAGAATCATGCCTGTTCCTCCGTGGTATTGCGAATTGTCATCGAAAGCCTGATTTTTGAGCGGGCCGGAATCCGAAGCTGCAATTCGGACATTTCCTCTATTGACTTTTATCCTATTTTTTTTGTATATTATCACCTTGGCCTGGTCAATATCAAGAACAATCCGCCAAGAGGTGAACATCATTATTAATTCCCGGGTGCGGCGGGTGTTTTTCAGATGGAGGAATGTGACCGGGCCTTAAATTTCATATTGACTTTTCTGGTTCTTAAATATAAACAAGCTAAAAATTTTAATTCCGGCTGTATACTTGGTTGAAAAGTATATGAGATAAGACAATGAGTGTGTCGATCAATACCGTTTATGATTGATCAAAATTTCAAGAAGAGGGGGTTTTTTTAATGGCTACAGTTGAATTTAAAGGGAAGACTTTTGATGTTGACGAAGACGGTTTCATCACCGACTACAACCAGTGGAACGAAGAATGGGTTGAGTACGTGAAGGAGCAGGAAGGCATCGACGAGATGACCGACGAGCACAAGCTGGTGATCAAGGTTCTCCAGGAGTACTATGAGAAGAACGGCATCGCCCCCATGGTTCGCGTCCTCTCCAAGCTGACCAAGTTCAAGCTGAAGCACATCTATGAGCTCTTCCCGTCAGGACCGGGTAAAGGCGCTTGTAAGATGGCCGGTCTTCCCAAACCGACCGGATGCGTATAGCCTGTACAGCCGTTTATTAGTTAGTTAGGGGGGTGAGGTGATAATGTTCATCGCCTCACCTTTTCTTTTGGATCCCCTTCCAGACGCCACCGCACCGGGTCGCCCGGTCGAATGCCGTGGGCATCGCAAAAGCCGGCCGGCACCTCTACCACGTATTGCGTCGGCCCTTCCGAAGAATACCGGGTGTCGGACAGGATCTTGGTTTTCTCGGCGATATTGATCACCCGGCGGTCGCCGGAAACAAAAATGATGTCCAGGGATATCCAGGTATTTCGCATCCAAAAAGCGCGGCAGTCGGCATCCGGAAAAACGAAGAGCATTCCTTCCGTCTCCTCCAGTTTTTTTACCTCCATGAGCCCCCGGGCCCGTTCATGGGGAGTATCGGCCACCTGAACATCGATGGCGGCGGAAACCATCCCCTCTCCGTTCAAAAATTCAAGCCGCCCGTCCCTGCGAAGATTGCCCGCCTCCGCGGAGCCGTTCATGCCGTAAAGCGCCGCCCCTAAAAGCAGAAGAATCATCCCTTTCGGCACCGGCCAGGGGCCGTGTTCTGTCCGTTTTTTCACTGGTTCAGACTTCCTCCGTCCCGGGTCCCAGAACCCGGTTTCATATCGATTTCAGCTGGGTCAGGGGATAGGGCTTGGTCCGTGTCAATCCGTTTTAAATCCGGATAGCCGGGATATATACACAATTTACAGGATAGTACGGGACCATCTTGGCCATCCGGATTTAAACACAAACCATCCTTCCTGAATAGCGCTCAGATTGTTTACCACAAGACGGGCATGAGAAAAAGAGAAAACCTTCCCGCTCCATCACGCGTATCGACCCGACTGGGCGTCTTGAATGGCGACCTCCTCGAAGGTCTTGATGTCGGCCAGGATGCGGGTGGCGGCATCGATGAGTTCCATGGCCAGGGCCGCACCGGTCCCCTCTCCAAGGCGGAATTCGAGGTCGAGAAGCGGCCGAAGCCCTAAATATTTCAGCATAAAACCGTGGCCCACCTCTACCGAATTGTGGCTGGCGAAGAGATAGCTTGTGGCCTGAGGGGCGAGTTCGCAGGCGAGCATGGCCCCGGCGGTGGCGATGAAGCCGTCGCAGACCACCGGCAGGCCGTGGGCCGCGGCCCCGATCACCAGTCCGGCCAGGGCCCCGATTTCGAGCCCGCCGACCTTCGAGAGAACCCCCAGCGGGTCTTTGGGATCGGGCCGGTGGCGCTTCAACCCCTTTTCGACCGCCACGACCTTGCGCCGCAGCCCCTCGTCGTCCACCCCCGTACCCCGGCCGGTCAACCGGGGAACCGGCAGCCCCGAATAGACGGCGATGATGGCGGTAGAGGGGGAGGTATTGCCGATGCCCATGTCTCCGGTCCCCAGAATATGAACCGGCCCGTCGCCCAGGAGCTCATCCACGATTTCGATACCGGCCTCGAGGCTCTGCCTCGCCTCTTCCCGGGTCATGGCCGGTTCCGCCGCGAAATTGCCGGTCCCTTTTCGGACTTTTTTGTGGAAGATCGGAAGCTCCGGCTCGAAGTCCCAGTTCACCCCGATATCGGCCACCCGCACCCGGGCCCCGGCATGCCGGGCCAGCACGTTGATGGAGGCCCCGCCGTTCACGAAATTGTAAACCATCTGGGGGGTGACCTCCGGGGGAAAGAGGCTCACCCCTTCGGCGCAGATGCCGTGGTCTCCGGCGCAGGTCACCACCACCTTTTCCTGGAGGTGTACGTCCAAGGTCTTGAAAATACCGGCCAGACGGGCCCCCACCTCCTCCAAGGCCCCCAAAGAACCGGCGGGCCGGGCCTGATTTCGAAGCCGCTCCCTGGCCGCTTCATAGGTCTTTTTATCCGGTGCCTGAATCTGATCGATCCGATTTTCCAGAAGATGCATTCGTTTTTCCTTTCCGATTTCGGCTGGGTGTCAATTCGGGATGGACACCTTATCGCCTTTGATGTCCTTTTCAAAGAGGGAAATCCCCCGTTCCATGGCGCAAAAGGACCCGCACATGGTGCAGGTGCGCTCGTTTTCAGGAGACCGGCTCTTTCGAATCGCCTCGGCCCGGTCGGGAAACATCAGCAACCGCAGGTGATCTTCCCACCGGGTATCCCGTCGGGCCAGGGAGACCTGCTTTTCCAGCTCCCGCCGGTCAGGGTATTTGGCGATATCGCCGATCCGGACCGCCAGCCGGGTGACCCGAACCCCTTCCCGCACGTCCGCCTCATCGGGCAGGGCCAGGTGCTCGGCCGGTGTGATATAGCAGACCAGGTCGGCCCCGTACCGGGCGGAATTGGCCGCCCCGATCGCCGCGGTGATGTGATCGTACCCGGCCCCGCTGTCGCAGGGAAGCGG
>JBEPWQ010000053.1:0-17902 GCA_041642315.1 Desulfobacteraceae bacterium
CCAGGACGAGAATGACAATCAGAATAATCGGCATCGTACCTCCCGCCTCTTTTTTATGATTTCTTCAACGGCTCCCCGGGCGTCTTCCCCTTCGGCCGCAATGCTTTGCCTGCATCCATTTCAATCGGCGCCAGAGGCTGAACCTCAAGAAGGAGCCCTTTGACCCGAATGACCCGAACGACCTCCCCCGGAAGCACCGGGGTTTGCGATACCGCGTTCCAGATTTCTCCGTGGATGAAGACTTTTCCCCGGGGGGAAAGCGCTTCCCGAACCTCTCCCGATTGTCCGAGCAATCCGTCCGCGCCGGTTTTCGGTTGGAGAAATTGAGATCGACAGACCAGGATCGCCACTGCGATGAAAAATCCGGAAAACATCGCCACCGTGGTGATGAGCACACTCCAGGACAAGCGAAACCCCGGCATTTCCCTCTCAAACAGCATCAGGGAGCCCAAAAACAGGCTTCCGATTCCGGCCAGACTCAACAACCCGTAGCTGGTGATTTTGATTTCCAGAAGGAACAGAACCAGGCCCGCGATAATCAAAAGCACCCCGGCATAATTGACCGGAAGGGTCTGAAGGGCGAAAAAGGCCAGAATCAGGCTGATCCCCCCGATCACGCCGGGGAAAATGGCCCCGGGCTGGGCCAGCTCGAAATAGAGGCCGGCCAACCCGATCATCAGCAGGATAAAAGCGATATTGGGATCACTGATGGCTTTGAGAATCTGAGTGCGAAAATCGGGTTCTATCGGCACCCGCCGGGCGTTTTGAAGATTCAGCGCCCCTTTTCCCGCCACTGTCCGGCCGTCGAGTTTTTGAATCAGATCCTCGGGATCGGCGGCGATCAGGTCGATGATCCCTTCTTCCAGAGCCTCGTTTTCCGTGGCCGATACCGATTCCCGAACCGCCTTTTCGGCCCATTCCACATTCCGGCCCCGGCGCTCCGCAAGGGTCCGGGCGTAGGCGGCCATATCATTGAGGACCTTGTCCGCCATGGGGCCTTCCATCTCCGCTCCGCCGGCGCCGACCGGATGGGCCGCACCGATGTTGGTGCCGGGAGCCATGGCCGCGATATCCGCCGCCAACGTGATCAACACCCCGGCCGATGCGGCCCGGGCCCCGGGGGGCGCCACATAGACCACCACGGGTACGCCGCTTCCCAGAACGGCCTGGACGATATCCCGCATGGCATCCACCAGACCGCCGGGGGTATCCAGGAGAATGATCAGGCACTCAGCCGTTTCCGCATTGGCCTGTTCGATGCCGGACACTAGAAAACCGGAGACTCCCGGACCGATGGGATCCGAAATGGAAATGATATAGATGTCGCCGGGGTCCTCGGCCTTCAGGTCGGCGGGGAGCGGTAAAAAAATGAACAGAAAAGCGAGGACGGAAAAGACGAGATCAGATTTCATGGCCCATCTCCCGCATGAGCATTTTCATATCCTCCCATACATCCCGTTTCCGCTCCGGATTGCGAAGCAGATATGCGGGGTGGAAGGTGGGGACTACCTTGATCCCCCTGTAATCATGAAAACGTCCTCTCAGTCGGGAAATGGGCTGGGTCGTATTGAGCAGGGTCCGGGCGGCAAAGCTTCCCAGAGCGCAGATGAATTCCGGTCGTATGGCCTGAATCTGGCGTTCCAGAAAGGGATAGCAGGTTCGAATCTCTACGGGCTCCGGGTTTCGGTTTCCCGGAGGACGGCATTTGACGATATTGGCGATATACACCTCTTCCCGGATCAGATGAATCGCCTGAATGATCTTGGTCAGAAGCCGGCCCGCGGCCCCCACAAAGGGCTCTCCCTGAAAGTCCTCATCCGCGCCGGGTCCTTCCCCCACGAACATCACCCGGGCATGGGGGTTTCCGGTACCGAAGACGATGTTCTTGCGGCGCTCCGAGAGTTTGCATCGCCGGCAGTCCCCCAGGTTTTGTCGGATATCCTCCAGGGTTTCGGAGCCTGTGGATTCCGCCCGGATTTCCGGTCTTTCATCTGGCGCCTTGCTGCGCCGGGTTTTCGGCTTTTCCGAGACGATTGGTTGATCCTGGCGGTTCGGCTTATCAATCTTTTCCATCTTTTCATGCCTTTCGGGCATTTCACCAAATTTTTCCAAGATATCCAGGGTCTCCACGGAGAGATCAAATCCGCGGCATCCCAGATCGGCCATGAAGGAAAGGGTGTTCCGCGTCCGGACCAGGATTTCCGCAAAAGCGGTTCTTCGATTCCTTGTCGTTTGTGCATTTTCCCGGATCACGGCACCCGCTCCACAATCCGGTCGAGAATAAGATGCGCCACCGCGTCTTTTTCCATTTTCTCCAGGGGTTCTCTCTCCCGATCCCGATAGAACAGGGTTACCCGGTTGGTATCGGCGCAAAACCCGGAATCGGAATTGCCCACCAGATTGCCCACAATCAGATCCAGGTTCTTTTCGGAAAGTTTTTTACGGGCGTTTTCCCGAAGATCTTCGGTTTCCGCCGCAAACCCGGCCAGAAATTGATCCGGACGCTTTCGGCCGCCGAGGGTTCTCAGGATGTCCACATTTTTTTGAAGCGGCAGGGTCATCTCTTCGGCACCCTTTTTTATCTTATGATCGGCGATATCCCGACAACGATAGTCGGAAACCGCCGCGGTTTTGATGATGATATCCGCCGCCTCGAAATGGTTGAAGACCGCCCCGGCCATTTCCCGGGCTGAAACAACACGAATCGTGCGCATATCGGCCGGATCCGGAAGACGGGTGGGACCGGTCACCAGGGTGACCTCGGCGCCCCGATGTTCGGCGGCCCGGGCCAGGGCAAACCCCATTTTACCGGAAGAAGGGTTGGAAATAAACCGGACCGGATCGATAAACTCCCGGGTCGGCCCGGCGGTCACCAGCACCCGTCTGCCCGCCAGATCTTTGGGAGTGAGGCGGGCGATAAGCCGATCCAGTATTTGTTCAGGCTCCGGCAGCCTGCCCGGCCCCACCGTACCGCAGGCCAGCTGCCCGGACCCGGGTTCCAGGACGATGTGGCCGTCTTTTCGCAGTGTATCCAGATTCCGTTGGACCGAAGAATGCTGGTACATATGGGTGTTCATTGAAGGACAGATCAGTACGGGACAGGTCATGGCCAGAAGAAAAGTGGACAGGGCATCATCGGCCATTCCGCTGGCCAGCTTGGACACCAGGTTGGCGGTGGCCGGGGCGATCACCGCGGCATCGGCTTCCTGGGCCCAGTCGATGTGCCGAATGGAGGCATCCCGGTCGGCCCGGTCAAACAGATCGACGCAGACCGGTTCTCCGGAGAGCGCCTCAAATGTGAGCGGCGCCACGAATTCGCCGGCATGTCGGGTCATGACAACCCGCACCCGGGCGCCCTGCTTGGTCATCAGCCGAAGCAGCTCGATGCTCTTGTAAGCGGCGATTCCTCCGCATACTCCCAAAATGAGCTGTTTTTCATTGAGGCGTCCACTCATCAAATTCCCAATCCTCTGCGACCACCGAAAAAAACAAAATCGTTCATTGTCGAATCAGTTCTCCGCTGCCTTCCTCGACCCGGGGGATGACCCCGACTTCCACGCTGGTGTAAAAATCGCCCTCGGTGATATAGATCACGCACCATCGATTCTGTTTCTCATAAAGCAGAATGGTTCGCGAGGAAATGAAGGAGCCGATGGGTCTCCAGTTGTCCTTGATCATATTTTCTCGAAAAAATGCGATCAGAGAGCCCCGGTCCACCCGTCCGCGAAAGGCAAGAATGCCGGCTGAAAAACCATGGGATTGTACGATGTAGGAATTCTTCTGATCGGCTTTCAATTCGGGCGGAATCAGTACATCATTGAACCCGTAGTACAGGGGGCTTCCAACGTCCGACGCGATCCCCTGTGCGTCGAACCCGCTCGACCCGTCCCTCAGTCCGCTGCAGCCGGTGACCGAAACCATCATCATAGAGAAGAGCAATCCCGCAAAAATCCACAATCCGACATTCCGCCTCATTTTCGTCATCCTGTTTTCCTTTCTTTTGAAAATAAAAATTTCGAACCGCCTGCATATTCTTCCATGTTTCTATTCCGAGTAACAGAGTTTTTTACATCACGAACCCCTTGGGACGGCCCTGATGCCACCTCCAGGCGGTCTCTATAATCTGCTCCAGATCCGGATATTCCGGTTTCCATGCCAGGACCCGCATCGCCTTTTCACTGGAACCGATCAGAGACGGCGGATCACCGGGCCTTCTCGGATCGATTCGAGCCGGAATCGATTTACCGGTCACCCGACGGGCGGTGTCGATCACCGCCCTGACCGAATACCCCTCTCCGTTTCCAAGATTGAACTTATCGCCGGGGGCGCCTTCCAGAAGCCGTTCCATGGCCGTGAGATGCGCCTGGGACAGGTCTTTCACATGGATGTAGTCCCGAATGCAGGTGCCGTCTGGCGTATCATAATCCTCCCCGTAGATATGAATCTCCTCACGCTGTCCGAGAGCGGTTTGGAGGACCAGGGGAATGAGGTGGGTTTCAGGCCTGTGGTCTTCGCCCAGTCGACCGTCGGGATCGGCACCCGCCGCATTGAAGTAGCGCAGGCTCACGGAACGCAATCCGTATGCCCGCTCAAAGTCATCCAATATCTGCTCCACCATGAGCTTGGTCCGCCCATAAGGATTGATGGGAATTTGGGGGTGATCCTCGGTCATGGGAATTCGGACCGGAACCCCGTAAGTGGCACAGGAGGAAGAAAAAATGAAACAATCGATCCGATGGCGGACCATTGCTTCCAGCAGGCTGAGGGTGGCCGCCACGTTATTCCGATAATACCTGGCCGGATTGCCCACCGATTCACCGACGTAGGCGTATGCTGCGAAGTGCATGACCCCGGAGATATGATAAGCCGAGAACACCTCGTCCAGCAGCCGTCCGTTTTCGATCGACCCCTCGATCAGCGGACCCCACTGGACCGCCTCTCGATGACCGTATACCAAATTATCCAGAACCAGGGGCGTATACCCGTGTTCGGCGAGATACAGGCACATGTGCGCGCCGATATATCCCGCACCGCCGACAACCAGCATATGTTTTTTCATCTGTCCCTCGGCAACCGACCCGGCGCCCATCCGGTCGGAAGGAATTAACCTGGGCCATTTCATTAGCGCTCATGCGTACTGAGACGGGCGCTCCGGAAATCCTTTGAGATCAATCTATATTTCGATGATAATGAAAAAACCCGCCCTTGTCAATGACCGAAAGAACACGTTATAATGAAAGAAATCAAACGGCTTAAGCCTAAAAAACCAGAATTCGGAGAATGAATACCATGTCGGAGTGGAACCGGCTCGCAGACCAATACTTCACATATCTGCTGGTGGAAAAAGGGCTTTCAAAATCGACTCTTGAAGCCTATAGCAGTGATCTGAACCGGTATTTCGATTTTCAAAAAGACAGGTCCAATCATCAACCCTCCGAAGCCGATACCCCCCACATTCTGGACCACCTGATGGGTCTGGAAAAGGAAGAAATGGCAAAACGTTCACGGGCCAGGCACCTGGTCACCGTGCGCGGTTTTTATCGATTTCTGGTGCGGGAAAAAATTCTCGATAAAGATCCTTCCGCACCCATTGATCTACCGAAAACCGGTTTAAAGCTCCCCGACATCCTTTCCGTGGATGAGGTGCGCCGACTTTTGAGCATGCCCGACACCACCAAACCCACCGGGGCCCGAAACGCGGCCATGCTGGAAACCCTCTACGCCGCCGGGCTGCGGGTATCCGAGTTGACTCTTCTCAGGATTCAGGATGTAAACCTCGAAGCCAATTTCGTCAGGGTCTGGGGAAAAGGTTCCAGTGAACGGCTCATCCCCATCGGGATTCATGCCCGGGAGAAACTCCTCTATTATATACAAACCGCCCGACCCAGGATACTCAAGGGCATCAACAGCCCTCACCTGTTTGCCGCCAGGGCCGGAAAACCCATGACTCGGCAGGGATTCTGGAAAATCCTGAAAGGATATGTGAAAAGATCCGGTATCCAAAAAACGATCACCCCGCACAGCCTGCGCCATGCCTTTGCCAGCCATCTTCTGGAAGGCGGTGCGGATTTGCGTGCCATTCAGCTCATGCTCGGCCATGCGGATATTTCCACCACCCAGATTTACACCCATGTGGCCCGAAGCCATTTGAAGGAGATTCATCGCCGTCACCACCCGAGGGGATAATACCGGAGAGACGGGTGCGGGGGAACCATTAAAATCTTTTTGACTGTCCGCATCGGTACTGATATGCAGAAACGAAAATGAAATATTTGAATCCGCCTTCAAAAAAAACCATTTCACCTCAGGAGAAGCGGCATGATCTATATCGGAAATTTTTTGCTCACCACGAATCAGCAAGAAGAAAAAGAAGAAGAGCGAAGACACGGCGAGTTTCATCTGGCGATTCAGGCCGACACCCGGAAGGAGGCCCTCGATCGATTCAAACAACGAATCCATGAATTCCGGGAGACCAGCAGCCTGTTCGAAGGAGTGTGCCGAGTCTTTCTGGTCCAGATACTTGAACTGAACGACATTCCTCGCAAAACAGCGGTGATGACCCATTACAAATCCATAATCGGTGATCCCGCCATGCCTTATATCGCCTGTGCCAACCCCTCCGAATCGACCGAAAAATGCCGAATATTCGACTGGAAAGAAAACATGCCGGAAATCGATGGTCGCGACAGCGATCTATTCATGGAGTTCAACTCATGAGGGCTCGCAGTCTTATTTGAGCTTTTCCCCGAATCGCCGACCCTGCTTATTCCCATCCAAGCAGTACCGCATTTCCCGAATTTGATCGCCCCCAGTGGACCATTGATCCCGCTTCACAGCGGGTCTTCTGCTCCCGTGCTCCCACCGGGACTTTTCGTTCGCTTCGGCCTCTGTTTTTCGGTCTCGGCGGTATCGGTTGATGTTTCTGTAAGAAAATGATATTCAATAGAATATGATTCAATCCTCAAAAAAAGGCTTTTCAAATGGTCGATAAAGCCCGAATAGAGTATTCGGTACTGGATCGCCCCGAAGTGATCCATTTCTTATTTCACCCCCGTTCCGAAATGGAGGGTGACGTGAGTGCAGGCAATGCACGGGATGTGATGATTCCGGTGGAAAAAGAAATCGCCCTGGGTGGACGCTTTCACATGACGGGTTCTTCCGATCCGAATATACTCTTTTTCCACGGAAACGGAGAAATCGTCTCCGACTACGATGATTTGGGCCCCATCTACAACCGATTGGAAATTAATTTCCTGCCGGTCGATTATCGGGGGTACGGCAGATCCGACGGCATTCCCACCGTTACCGCCATGATGCGAGACAGCCATGCCGTCCTCGAATTTACCAGAAATTGGCTCCAATCCGAGGGATTTACCGGGCCCTTGATTCTGATGGGCAGGTCTCTGGGAAGCGCATCGGTCCTGGAGCTGGTTTCCCGCTACCCGGATGCGGTCGACGGCCTGATCGTGGAAAGCGGGTTCGCCTACGCCGCTCCCCTGCTCGAGCTGCTGGGAATCGATATTCGGTCGATCGGCTTTGAGGAAAAAGACGGGTTCCGAAATTTGGACAAAATCGGAACATTCGACGGCCCCACCCTGATCATTCATGCACAGAATGACCGCATCATCCCTGTTTCCGACGGCGAAACCCTGTATTCGGCCTGTAACGCTGCCGACAAAATCCTGTTGAAAATTCCGGGCGCCAACCACAACGACCTGCTGCATATCGGATTTACCGAGTACATGCGCGCAGTCAAAAACCTGACGAACACCGTCAGCCGATAACAAATCCGCATGGAAGGAGAGAATTCCAACACCCAATGGTGAAATCATTAATCAACAACATTCGAAAAAAACTCAAAGGGCTCACCCAGATCTCCCCACAGGAATCCCGGCCTCAGGAACGCCGCTCCGATGCTCCCCCTGGGAAAAGGGCTGAAACCGAAGCTGTAAAACCGGGTACATCCAAATTCCGAAAAGAGGATCCGGTAAGTGCTTCCGATAAAAAAACCGGCGTTCAGACACCGACCGAACCGAAAAAACGGACCCCCCCCCGAAGACGCCGGAAACCAAATAAGACCGGGTCACAACCTCGAGCGAACCATCCCCCCGATCACGTCAAAGTCCATAAAGCCTGGGATATTTCGATGTTCGATGTTCCCCCCGAGGCGGGAAAGCAACGGTTTCATGATTTCGAAATCCCCTCGGAGGTGATGCATGCCATCGCCGATCTCGATTATCGATACCCCACCCCGATTCAGACGGAGATCCTCCCGCCCACGCTGGCCGGCCGGGATGCATCCGGTCAGGCTCAGACCGGCACCGGAAAAACCGCCGCATTCTTGATATCCATTCTGACGCATATGATCCGTAATCCCATCCAGGGCGAGCGGCCTATGGGAACTCCCAGAGTCCTGATTCTGGCTCCGACCCGTGAGCTGGTGGTACAGATCTCGGACGAAGCCAAACTGCTGGCCAAATACTACCCCTGCCACATCGCCAATGTGTTCGGGGGCATGGATTATCAAAAACAGCGGCGGCAGCTCACGGATAAAGTGGTGGATATCGTGGTGGCCACCCCCGGCCGACTGATCGACTTTTCCGAACACGGGGATGTAAATCTAGGGAAGATCGAAATTCTGGTGATCGACGAAGCCGACCGTCTGGTGGACATGGGATTCATGCCTCAGATTCGCCGCCTGATTCGACAGACGCCCCATAAGGATCGACGCCAGACCTTGATGTTCAGCGCCACCATGATCGGTGATGTGGAGCGGGCCGCCTCCCAGTGGATGACCGATCCTGTAGAGGTGGAGATCGAACCGGAACAGATCGAGGTGGATACGGTCGAGCAGGTCGTTTATCTGGTCACCGCCGGCGAGAAAAAAGCCCTGCTGTACAATATCATTCAGCGGCAGAACCTGGAACGGGTGATCATTTTCTGTAACCGACGGGATGAAACCCAGCGAATCGGCGATCTGCTCAACAAATACGGGATCAAGTGTTCGGTCATCTCCGGGGATGTGCCACAGAAAAAACGGTTGAGAATCTTTGAAAATATTCGTTCGGGCAATATCCGGGTCATGGTCGCCACCGATGTGGCGGGCCGGGGCCTCCATATCGAAGGGGTCAGCCATGTGATCAACTATACCCTGCCCCAGGACCCCGAAAACTATGTCCACCGGATCGGCCGCACCGGACGGGCCGGCGCCACCGGAGTTTCCATCAGCTTTGCCGATGAAACCGATTCCTTCTATATTCCGGCGATCGAAGAATTCCTCGGCCATAAGATTTCCTGCATCCATCCGGAGGAAGACTGGCTTAAACTGCCGCCGCCTCCCAAGAGCGACACTTCGGCAAGTCGCCCCAAAAAACCCAGGAAGCGAAAGCCTCGAAGAAGACCGCAATCCGTGTCCGGAAGAAAAAAAGAAGCCGGCTCCAACCCGTAACCCGTTTCACCTCACGTAAAAAGGGCCGGATTTCCGGCCCTCGGAGAAATGCAGCGGTTGATTTTTCCTGAGTCCCTATTCCAGGGAAATGAACAGCGGTATCACATGCAGTTCTCTGGAGACTTCCCGGGTGGAGCCGAGCCGCCAGCCGGCGCATCGGCCCCGGCCGTCGATCTGTTTTTGAATATCCTGAACCACGCCCTCGACATTGATGATCGGATGGCGCGCAAACACCTGGGGAAGTCCGTAGGTCAGATTGCAGGCCAAACATTTCCCCGGCCGCTGGGTGAGTTGAAATTCAAAACGCAGCTCATCCTCGGCGGCGCCGTGGTAGGTCAGCCGGATATCATAGGCTCCCTCATCGGCGTCTCCGAACAGTGCATCAAAGAACTCATTGGACCGTTCTTCTGGAAACAGCCGTTCCATGATTTCCCGGGTGAATATTTCGTTCATGGCTGCGGTCATGGTTACTTCTCCTCTGAATTTCTATGCTGGTGAAACATATCAATTCCATAAGATCGGGAAAAATTCCGTCTCCTTTACACCATAAAGGCTGACGCGTCAAATGCCAAAAACTTATTCTTCCTTTCGCTTTTCTTGTTTTTTCCCCCCTCCCTGCTTTCCTTTTTCTTCCCGCTCTTTTTTCTTTTTATGGGCCTGCTCCTGACGTTCCTGTTCTTCTTCATGCTCGCGCTGCTCACTGACGGCTCTTTGATGGGCCATTTCACCGCTGGCGTCGGCCCGGCGCTCGTCCAACTCTCGAAGGCGTTTTCCCCGCCCGTACAGGACCAACAGGTCACCGGCGTACATCTCGGAATCGGCCCTGGGGGCACCGATATAGCTGCCGTCCTCCCGGTAAATTCCCAGCACCGTAATCCCCTCCTTGTTTAATTTGCAATCCTTCAGCTTTTTGCCTACCAGCCAGTCATCCTCATCAAGCCTCAATTCCCGAACCGAATACTCCCCGTGAAGATTGAGAAGGCCGGTATAATCACGGGTGTCCAGATCGGTCCACCGCCTCAACGCCCACTCCATCACCCGATTCATGGATTTATCTACAAGTTTGATATTGACCAGCAGCCACAGGCATGCGATACCCCCCACCATCCAACTGAGTCGAACCATCCGGCCCGCCTCCTCCCCTGCAGTGGCAAAGGAGAGGATCAGGGAGATGATGATACTGATCAAGCCGGCGCTTCGGGTGATCATCAACAGCATGATGATTCTTCTGCGGACCGGATGATTGACCACCTTTTCGGTCTCACTGGTGGTGAACCCGGTGCCGGTAAAGGCGGATCGGGCCTGAAAACGGGCCGACTCCGAAGACAGCCCGGTGAGTTTCAGGGCCACCGATGCCAGTCGGGTAATCAACAGAGAAAGAAAAAGAACCGTCAGAAGCGCGATAACCCCGATAACACCGACCATTTATTTAATTCCTCCTTGACCCGCCCCTGGTTCCAAGATAGACAAAAGCTTACTCGAATAGGTTTCTTTTCTTCACGCCACCGGGATCAACCATGCTGATCACACCGTTCGTATCCAAACCCCTGACCTGCTTTTTTATCTGCCTTTTCCTGTTTCCGGCCGTGCCTCAGACCGGGGCCGAACCGGTCCCTTTTTCGCAAATGAATTCGGCCCGGGTGGATTATGTCATCGATGGGGACACCGTTATTCTGAAAGACGGCCGGCATGTAAGGTATATCGGCATCAACTGCCCCGAAGTGGCCCACGGTGATCGCCCCGGGGAACCCTTCGGCAGGGCCGCGGAACGTTTCAACCGACAACTGGTGGACGGAAAAACCGTCCGACTCGAATATGATCAGGACAAAACCGATCGATACGGCCGAACCCTTGCCTACCTGTTTGTGGACCGAACCCTTTTTGTCAATCGTCGCATGGTGGAAGCGGGAATGGCCTTTTGTGTGTATGACCCGCTAACCGCAAAATATGCCGAAGTGCTGTTGAGTGCACAGCGAAAAGCCATGTCTGCGGGCAAAGGGGTTTGGGGAAATCCGATCTTGAAAAAACCTAAAAAACTGATCGGAAACAGGGCCTCCCGCCGGTTCCATCTTCCCCACTGCGACCCGGCCAAACGGATCGCCGTGCGGAATCGGGTGACGTTCAAGAACCGGTGGGAGGCCTTTCTGGAAGGATATGCACCCTCTAAGCGATGCTTTTTCGACCGGTAAGGTTTGTTCCGCCGCCTACAGCCCCAGCATTCCCTCTTTGAGATCCTTATCCGCGGGCTTTTCTCCCAGCCAGATGGCGAATACCGCCTGCTTGAAATCGAGACCGGGAATGACCCCCATCAGCCGGTCTTTGATGTAGACGCGGGTGCCTTCCTCGGGGGTGTAGATAATGTCGTAGACATCCCCTTGTTTGGCTTCTTCAGTGAAAAAACTGTTGAATTTGTTTATTTTTTCCTGAAGAGATCCGGTTTTTCCGTCTGTGGCCGCAGAGAACCCTTCGTTCCAGGCGTCGATCAGCTTTTCGGCGGAAACACCGTCATAAATAAAACGCATTCGAATGGCCATGGGTGCGCCGGCATGCAGGATCTGTTTTGCATCCGAAGATTTTTCAGTCAAATACAGCCCGCCGGCATAAATCTTGAAAAAAAATTTCTTCCGAAGCCCTCCGCCGTTGAGGATGAGCGTTTCATTTCCGGCCACCAGAGTTTCCGGCAGAACACTCCCTCCGATCTCAAGCGCATACCCGCAGGGTGCCAGGAATAGAGAAATCAATACGGCTCTTATCAGCCATTTGAGCATAATCACCAACTCCTTTTTCCATGAAAAATCCCCCAAGCCCTGGAAACCGGGAATGGGGGACTACGGGAATCCCCCTGTCGGTAGTCCGAACGGCAGGTGTCAATCTCCCATCTCGGCCATATAATCATCATAGATCGATTCAAGGGAAAGTTTATGCCTGGCCTCTTCCTGCCGAAGCACCTTGAAAAGATCTTTTACCTTCTGTTCATCGGCCCTGTCATGGAGATCCCGGTACAGGTCGAGAGCCTTTTCCTCACGCTTCATGGCCAGAAGCAGCATATCTCTGTATCCCATTCCGGGTTTGTATTCGATATCTTCCATGTAGTTGCTGCGTTTAATATCTTTGATCCATTTGAAGCGGTAATCCTGAATGCTTTCATCCACTCCATGGTCTTCAAGGTTCTCCAGCATGTGTTTGTGTTTCAGCTCCTGCTGGGCGAACTCCTTGAGCATCTCCTTGGAACCGGAAAACGGCTCCTGCTCACTGGCTTCCAGGTAAAAATCGGCCGCTTCCTGTTCCTTTTCGATCGCAAAATCAACAATTTCTCTCAGATTTTCAAAATCCATAGTTTCTCTCCTTTTCGTTTTAAAGATGGACCGGTTTACAATTATCCCGGGTATTGCAAGGAACCGATCACATCCGTGATGACCTTGAATCGATGGCGAAGCATATAGGCTTCAATACCGTCGATGATGTCCATGCTCGCCCGGGGATTTACAAAGTTGGCTGTGCCGACCTGAACCGCTGTTGCACCGGCAATCAGGAATTCAAGAGCATCCGACGGGGTCAGGATGCCCCCGATGCCGACGATGGGCACGTCCACGACCCGGGCCACCTGCCAGACCATTCGTAAAGCCACCGGCCGAATCGCCGGTCCGGAGAGCCCGCCGGTGATATTGGCGATTCGAGAGCGCCTATTTTCCACGTCGACGGCCATCCCGGTGATCGTGTTGATCAGAGACAAGGCATCGGCGCCCGCCTCCACCACGCTTCGGGCGATAACAGTGATATCGGTGACATTGGGCGACAGCTTGGCCATGACAGGACGGTCGGTTTTCTTACGAACCGCTCGAATGACCGCATGGGCCGCTTTCGGATCAACCCCGAAGGCGACCCCCCCGCTTTTGACATTGGGACAGGAAATGTTGACTTCGACCCCGGCGATCCCCTCAATCTCCTGTAACCGCTCCGCCAGTCGGGCGTACTCTTCCACCGTCTTTCCATATATATTGACCCATACCGGCGTGGACAGGGTCCGCAAAAAAGGAAGCTTTTCCGCGGCGAATACTTCGATGCCCACGTTTTCCAGACCGATGGCATTCAGCATTCCACAGGGAGTTTCGGCGATTCTGGGAGGTGGATTTCCCCGGCTGGGATGCAGAGAAAGCCCCTTGACGATAATTCCCCCCAGTCGGTTCAAATCTACCAGGAGGGAGAACTCGCGTCCGTAGCCGAACGTTCCCGACGCGGTCATCACCGGGTTTTTGAAATGGATTCCGGCGATGCGGACACTCAAATCGGGTGTTTGGGTCATGAATTATTATTGATTCAAAAGTTGTTACGAGCCATTCCCAGGGAATCAGCAGTTTTGTCGCGCCACTGTCGATCATGGGAGAATTTTTCCATTTTGCATGAATCTAACGATTCCAGAGGGAAATCGCAAGGCCAAAATTTCCGGACAGCATGGCCGCACACGCCAGCAGTCGGTCGGATTCGGGGGTGCTGCGCAAGGCCCGGGACCGTCGGGCGTGATAATACATAGAGCCGAAATTCTGTTGATGAAACGCCCGAACGGCTTCGGCCCGGTGGTCTTCGGCCCGCTTTTCGATCTCCAGCAGCGGCTTCAGATCGGTTTTGCACCGGTGACAGAAATCCCCTCCCCGATGTTCGGCCCGGCATGTGGGGCAGCGCTCCATATCCGCTCCGCTATCCCGCATAAAAGAGGATGTCGTCGAGTTCGGTCTGCTGCCGCCTCGCCTCTTCAAGGTTTCCGGATTGAACCGCATCCCGGATATCCTCCATGAGGTTGATGATTTCATCCCGGTCCTCTTCCGGAACGGAATCGAT
Source organism: Desulfobacteraceae bacterium (assembly GCA_041642315.1). Classification (GTDB taxonomy): domain Bacteria; phylum Desulfobacterota; class Desulfobacteria; order Desulfobacterales; family Desulfococcaceae; genus JAABSQ01. The sequence continues at coordinate 14,285 of JBEPWQ010000053.1, forward strand.
TTTAGACTGGGCCAGGTTCAGGGTCTCGGCGATTTCGGCCGGCATGTCCGGCCCCTCGAGTCGGGGCTGACCGCTCATCGTGCCGGCATCCTCGTCTTCATCCTCCCACAAGGCCGCGATCCGCTCTTTGGATTCGGAAAACTCCTCCTCGGAAAATTCTGAAAAGGCGTTTTCGATGACGGCATTGATTTTGCGGCCGGTTTTCTTTTCGACGGCCTGAATCTTTAAAATCCCATTGAGGTCGAGATCATAATTGAGAAGGATGACGCTCCCCTGAGGCGCTTTGGTGAGTTCAAACCGGTATTTTCCGATCCGCACGTTGTCCAGAGCGATGGGCTCCTCCCCCTGGTACACATTGATTTCTACCGCCTCCTGCTGGTCGTAGACGGTGTAAAAGGCTTCGGTTCTGGCGGCCGGGAGCTTGGTGTTTCTGCGGATCATAGGCACAAACTGATGGTGCGTGGGAATGCCGTTTACCTCTCCCAGTGCCGAGGTGCCGAAGGTATAGGGGGTAATGTCCAGCAAAACACCGGAGCTGTCCAGACCCATTTCCCTGCCGGCCTGAATGGCCGCCCCCAATGCCACGCAGAGGTCCGGATCGATTTCGCCACGGGGCATTTTTTGAAATTTCTCTTCAAGCATTTCGGAAATGCGGGGAATCCGGGTCGATCCGCCCACCAGGATGATCTTGTCGATGGCCGAGGGAAGCGACTCCGAGTCTTTGAGGGCATGGTTGACCGATTCCATGGTGCGCGCCAGGTCATCTTCGATCATCTCCTCGAAATCCATCCGGGAGAGTTCATAGGAGAGATGCACATCTTTGAAGCCCCGTTTGCCGATGTGGTCTTCTTCGATCCGGGCGTAAGGGGCCGAGGACAGCTCGATTTTGGCGGCTTCCGCGGCCCGCTTCAGACGCGCCTTCAGAACCGGATCATCCCTGTTGGTCAACTTCAGCTCACCGGTGCAGTATTCCATCAGCCGGTCCGCGATCTTCTGATCGAAATCGTCGCCGCCCAAGTGATTGTCTCCGGTGCTGGCCAGCACCTCCACCACCCCCTGTTCGATTTTGACGATGGAAACGTCGAATGTACCGCCCCCCAGATCGTAAATCAGAATGCGTCTGGGTGCCGACCGGGTGCTTTCATAGGCCAGCGCCGCGGCGGTGGGTTCATTGATGATCCGCACCACCTCCAGATCGGCGAGCCGGCCCGCTTCCCGGGTGGCGTGCCGCTGGGCGTCGGTAAAATAGGCCGGCACCGTAATCACCGCTTTGGACACAGCCCGGCCCAGCACCTTTTCCGCCCGGGCCTTTAAGGCTTTCAGTATGAAGGCGGAGATCTCCTGGGGCCGATACCGGTTTTCTCCCATGGGGATTTGGGCATCCGTTCCCATCAGCCGTTTCACCGACATCACCGTCCGCTCCGGGGCCAGCACCGCCTGGTTTCTGGCTTCGGCGCCGACGATGATTCCGCCCTGGGCATCGATTCCGACGCAGGAGGGAAAGATGCCGTTGTCCCGGTCGGTTAAGACTTCCGCATTTTCATTGATGATAAAGGCGACCTCGGAGTTGGTGGTTCCGAGATCGATACCGACGATCGGTTCCATAGGTGTTTTCCCTTTTCTTTCTCAACTTATTTATTTTTTTAGGAGATGACCACCACCTCGGCGGTCCGGATCACCTCGTCTCCGCGCACAAACCCCCCGAACTGCTCTTCCGCCACCATACCCTTGTCTTTCTCTGCACCGGGACGGGTATCCACGGCCCGCATGAATTTGGGATCGAACGCTTTGCCCTCCGCCTCAATCGGACGAATATTCACCGCCGCCAAGGCACGGTCGAATCGGCGAAGGGCCATGGCGTATCCTTCAGCCACCCCCTCGAGGTTTTTGGAGGCAGACCTGAAAAAGCCGCGGAACCCGGATGCCTCCCGAGCCGCTTTCAACCCCCGGATCAGGGCATCCCGCACATCCAGAAAGGGCCGAACGGCATTCATTTCGATATCCTGCTTCCAACCGGTGTGGCGGGCATCATCGCTTTGGCTCTCAACCGCGTTTCGAATTCGGTCTTCCAAGGTCTCGAATTCCCCGGCCAGTGCGGTAATCGCCTCGGCCATTCGCCTGTTTTTATGCCCAAGCGAATCGAGGGTCGTCTCGGTTTTTTGAAAATTCTCAATGGTTCGATTGAGCGCCAAGACCCCCTTGTTCTGCTCCCGGCTCTGAAGCCGCACCTCCTGCCGAAGGGCGTTGAATTCGGAGAGGAGGGTCAACAGATCGGCCGATTCCGGCCCCGGATCTTCAGCGGGCGGCGGGGTTTCGGGAAGCGCCTCCAACCAGGTGCCAAAATCGGCCATGGCTTTTTCCTTCCATCCGCCTCCTTCATTGAGGACCGTTTCAGAAGGAAGCGCGGCCTCAGGCGTTTGCTGAATCGAAAAATACCGTTGCGCCGGCCGAACCAGACGTTCCCGAATCATATCCGCGATCCGTCGGCGGCAGACGGCGACTTTCCGGCTGAAATCAGTCTTCATTTTCCGCATCAATCAAGGTTTGCAGACTCACCGGCCGTCGGACCGGTTGCCGAGATGCGGCCAGCGCCAGCAATGCACCCTCCGGTTCTTTGGTGCTGAGACCGCCGAAAATTCTTCCGAGAATGCGCCGCCGCCGGTTCTGAAGCGCTTCATACGCCTCGGTCACCTGTTGAAACCGAATCGGGTCCTTTTCCGGTGTATACTGTTTGACCAGCCGCAAATAGCTGTTTCGAATCTCTTCGTCCGTGGCATCTTCAGACACATTCAATATATAATAATAAGGCAGCATATCATCCGTTCCCGTCTATTTCTTTCGGGCGTTTCCGTACAACAGAACCTGACCTTCCCGAGAGAGCTCCAATTGCTTGCCGACCTGTTCCAATACCCGGCCGATCATGTTCAATTCCCGCTTGACCTCCGGATCGGTTTTAAACAGCATGTTCCGCACCTGCTTGATCAGATGGTTCGGATACCCCCTGATCTCGAGGGAGTCCACCCAGTCCTCCGCCTCCTCGACCACCCACTTCAATTCCTCTCTGAACTCGTCATTTTCAGTAAGCCCGATTTTCGACAGAGCCTCCAGCGCTTCAAATAGCCGCTCCTCATCCGGTCGGTCATCTTCCGCATCCCCCAGGAGGTTTTTCAACCGGGGAAATAAGTCATCCGGGTCGATATCGAAGGGCGGTCCCGGAAAACCGAAAGGTTCATCCAGAATCTCAAAATCGAACTCCTCCAGTGCCGTTCGAAGGATTCCCGTAGCATGCCGGGCCAGCCGTCGAGACAGGGCACGAAGTGCTTCCAGGGTTGGCCCTTCTTCCACCTGATCGATCACCTTATAAAACAACTCGGAATCCTCTTTTTTACCCGAGAGATGGTCGATCGTAACCCGAAAAAAATCCAAAAGCCGTCGGTCCTTCCCTGATGCCTTTTTGGCCCGGGACCGAAGATCCTTGACAATGGCCGTGTAAAGGGAGGGTACCAGAATGCGTTCGTAGAGCCGCAAGGCATCATCGGTGGCCAGCACCTTCAGAAGCACCTTGGAGCGTTTGATCAGCAAGGGTGCGGGATCTAGACGTTCATAGAGCGGATCGTA
>JBEPWQ010000054.1:0-17777 GCA_041642315.1 Desulfobacteraceae bacterium
TTTAATATAATGGCTCGGGTAAACAATTGCAATAAAAATATACAGCTTACATTCGGCGATCCTGCCTGGATTACCGACCGGTCACCCGTTCCATAACAAAGGCCGAGCGGCTGGGAAGGTATAGGCTGAGCACCGGATAGGGTTTGTCCGGGGGCGGGTAAAAGGTGAAATGATGTTCCTCCGGCTGCAATCGTCCATGGCCGCCGTAGTTGGGAGAATCGGTGTCGAGAATGACCCGGTATTCACCCTCCGGGGCCCAGAACCGGTAGTCCGGGTGGGAATGGAAGGGGTGAAAATTAAAGACAAAAACAAGGCCGGCCCGTTCGAAGGCCAGCACCTTATCCTCGGTATGCTCTCTCAAGAGATACGCCTCCGGCGTGGCCAAGAGGCGGAATTGACCGGCCAGTCCGATCATGTCCCGGTCGAAATCGGCAAGAAAATGATATTTCAGATCCTGGTTGTCCGCCAGGCCCCACTGGCGGCGGGCATAATCATACGACCATCCGTTGCCTTCCCGGGGAAAGTCGATCCATTCGGGGTGCCCGAATTCGTTGCCCATAAAATTGAGATAGCCGTTTCCGGCGGTGGCCAGTGTAATGAGTCGAATCATTTTATGCAGGGCGATTCCCCGATCGGCCCGAAGGTGGGTATCCCCTGCATGCATATGGTCATACATATCGGCTCCGATAAGCCGAAAGATGAGGGTCTGATCTCCTACCAACGCCTGGTCGTGGGATTCGGCATAGCTGATGGTCTTCTCTTCGGGGCGCCGGTTGTTGAGTTCATACCAGAGAGGTCCGATGGGCCAGTGTTCATCCGGAATTTCTTTGATCATCTGAATCCATAAATCCGGCACCCCCATGGCGAACCGGTAATCGAATCCGTAGCCGCCGTCATTGAACGGGGCGGCCAGACCGGGCATGCCGCTCATGTCTTCGGCGATGGTGACCGCGTCGGGCCGGACCGAATGGATTACCTTATTGGCCAGGGCCAGATAGGCCAGGGCATCTTCGTCCACATTGTCGTTGAAGTAATCGCCGTAGGAGGTAAAGGCCTTGCCCAGGCCATGATCAATGTAGAGCATGCTGGTGACCCCGTCGAACCGGAAACCGTCGAAGCGGTACTCATCCAGCCAGAAACGGCAGTTAGAGAGAAGAAAATGAAGAACCTGGTATTTTCCGTAATCGAAGCAGCGGGAGTTCCATTCGGCATGGCGGCCTCTGGGTCCTGAATGGAAAAACTGATAGGTTGTACCGTCGAATCGGCTCAGCCCCTCCACTTCATTGGAGACCGCATGCGAATGAACCAGGTCCATGATGATCCGAAGTCCGGCGGCATGAACCGCATCCACCAGCGCCTTGAGTTCATCGGGGGTGCCGAACCGGGAGGAGGCGGCGAAGAAATTGGAGACCTGATATCCGAAGGACCCGTAATATGGATGCTCCTGGACCGCCATCAACTGGATGGTATCGTACCCGGCCCGAACGATCCGGGGGAGCACCTTTTCCGTAAACTCCACATAGGTTCCGACTTTGGGTTCTTCCTGGGCCATGCCCACGTGGGCTTCATATATGTGAAGGGACTCCGACGGTCCGGCCGCTGCCACCGGATGTTTCCATTCATAGGGCGTTTCCGGGCGCCAAACCTGGGCGTTAAAAATCTGGGTCTGCCGATCCTGAACCACGCGACGGGCGTAAGCGGGGATGCGGTCGCCGGACCCCCCGGGCCAGTGCATTCGCAGCCGGTACATGTTATTGTGACGAAGGGTCGCTTCGTCCAGTTGAATTTCCCAGACGCCTTCGGACGGGTCGATTCGCCGAAGGGCGTACCGCTCGTCTTCTTTCCAATCACAGAAATCTCCGATGAAATAGATGCGATCGGCTTGCGGGGCCCACTCCCGAAACACCCATCCGCCGTTTCGATGGTGAAGCCCGAAGAATTCATGCCCGGCGGAAAAATCAGCCAGATCGATTCGGCCGGCGGTGAGGCGATGTTCGGTGTCCTTGATTCTGGACAAACGCCGGCCGATGATATGGGCGTAGGAGCGGAGGTGGGGGTCCCGGTTCAGAATACGGGACACCAGCGGGTCGGGGTCCGTGATCATGAAACTCCTTGTTCAACAGAAGGGGTTTCGAACATGGTGATCAAGGGACGTTCCAGCATCTTTTCATAGAGCTGAATATACTGCTGGGCCGTGACGCTGTGGGTGAAATCGGCGGCGGCCTGGTCCATGGCCCGCCGGATTTCGGCCGTTTTGATCTCCTCCGGAAGGTTGTAAAACCGCATTGCCTCCGAAATGGCCCAGTACAGGCCGTCGGCATCATAGGTTTCAAAAAGGAAGCCGTTTCCGACATGCCGGTCCACGTTCATATGGGTGACGCTGTCATGAATTCCGCCGGTGTCATGGGCCACCGGCAGGGCCCCGTAAATGGGAGCGATCATTTGAGGCAGGCCGCAGGGTTCAAACCGGGACGGCATGAGGACGAAATCGGATGCGCCGTATGCCAGGTGCTCAAACCGTTCTTCGAAGTTGCAGATGGCGACCCGATCTTCGAATTTATGAAATCGGGCGATATTTCTGAAGACATCGTGAAACGGCCCGTTGGCGACAAAAACGAGTTGAAGATGATGGTTCCAAAAATCCGACACCACCTGATAGAGGATATCGGCCAGAAGCTGACATCCTTTCTGAACCGGATCCAGCCGAGACGGCCAGAAAAAGAGCGGGGCGGATTCATCCTGAATCAGGCCCAGGGTTTCTTGAAGATGGCGTTTATTGGCTTTCTTTCCGGCAGCCACATCTTCCCGGGTGTAGGTCTTTACCAAATGCGGGTCCGAGGCGGGCTGAAAGCCGGGGTCCGGGGCGTTTAGAATTCCGGTGGCGCAGCCGGCATTCCACTTGTTCGTCAATTCCCACCGGATGGCGTTGTCCACAAACTCATGCCGTCCCTGAATGATCTCCTTCAGAAAGGTGGGGCTGACGGTGTTGACGAAATGGGCCGCGAATATCCCGCTCATCAGAAAATCGAGATTGTTGTTGTCCCAGGACTCTTCATAGCTGTATGGAACGCGCTCGAAAAACAGGTGCCGCCAGAAAGCGGCGGCATCGATGCCCCGATCCTCGATGTAGGATAGGGGGCATTTGACGGTATGGATATTGTGGATGGTGAACAGACAGGGGATGTCCATCTGCCTGGCCATGGCCGGAATTAATCCGGTCATCCAGTCGTTGCAATGGATCAGGTCCGGTCTGACCCGGGGCACGATATAATTGATGACATCCCGCTGAAAGGTCAGGGAGAGCTTGGTATTTTCCAATCCGCTGCCGGTGTAGATCTGGTTGAGGTAGAAAAAGGCCCGGTCCTCCACCAGGTGAATCCGCTCCTCGGGCATCGATTCCTGAATGAGCTTTTGTTCTTTTTTTAAAAATGGGGCCAGACGATCGCTGAAGATGGCCCGGTAATCGGGCAGGGCCACATGGACATCCGCGCCTTGTTCGAAAAGGGCGTTGATCAGCGCCGCGGAGACATCCGCGAGCCCTCCGGCCTTGGCGGTGAGATACGAGGCGATATCCCCCATGCGGTCCGGCAGGTAGGTCACTTCGGGGGTCACGACTAAAATGCGCGGGTTGCGTCTTTTCTCCTGTTTCGTTTCCATCATGGGGTATCCTTTCGGCGGGTTCAAGGCCAGGTGATAAAGCCGGGTGAAAACCGAATCCAGTCGTCACCTTTCGGCGTTATTCGGGCGGTAAACCCATATCGCCCCGGCAGGGTGCAGGTGATGTCACAGGCATACAGATAACGTCCGCCGCCGTGGGCCTCCAGCATCTTCATGGGATGAACGATTCCCGCGGATGCCAGTGTATCCACGGATTTCAAGGTTCCGTAGTAGACCTCCACCTCCACATCGCCGGGGCGCAGATCTCCGAGGTTCACCATTGTCGTCACCCGAAAGTTCTCTCCAACCCGAAAGGGGCCATCAGATTCCCGAATCGGCTGCTCGATCTGTATATCCCCCCAGAAGGCGTCCAGCCGCTCCTGCTGACGGGCCAGATTCTTGGCTTCTCGAACCTGATCCGCAAGCAGTTCATGTTTCCGTTTTCGAGCCGGCTCATAAAACCGGCGATTGTAATCTTCCACCATGCGATGGCTGCAAAAATCCTTCATGACCATTTTCATGGATTCTTTCATCATCTTGAGCCACCGGGTCGGAATATCCCCGCTGCGTCGATCATAAAAAGTGGGGATGACCTCATCTTCCAGGATATTAAACAGCGCCTGGCTCTCGATGGCGTCCTGATAGGCCGGATCATTGTAGTCTTCCCCGTTGCCGATCTTCCATCCCCGGTCTTCCCGGTATCCTTCGCACCACCATCCGTCCAGGATGCTGACGTTGAGCACTCCGTTGACCGCCGCCTTCATGCCGGAGGTGCCGCAGGCCTCAAAGGGGCGGCGGGGGTTGTTGAGCCAGACATCGGCACCCTGGGTCAGGTGGCGCGCCACGTAGATATCGTAATCCTCGATAAAGACCATTCGGTTTCGAATGTTGGCTTTCCGGGCGAAATGGGTCAAGCGTTTGATGAGTTCCTTGCCTTCGTGATCCCGTGGGTGGGCTTTGCCGGCGAAGATAAACTGGACCGGTTGGGTTTTGGAGGTCATCAGGGCTTCGAACCGCTCCGGATTATGGAGCAGAAGATTGGCCCGTTTGTAGGTGGCGAAGCGCCGGGCAAAGGCGATGGTCAGAATATCCTGATCCAGCACCAGTTCGGCGTCTTTCATGATCTCTCTGGGAGCGTTTCGGCGCTTGTACTGTTTCACCATCAGTTTGCGACAGGTTCGAATCAGGCGGGACCGGCTCATGGCGTGGGCACGCCAGAGTTCTTCGTCGTAGATGTCGTCGATGCGGTGGATTTCCGATCGGGAGGGGTGTTTTTGCCACTCCGGACCGATGTAACGCTCGAACAGGTGGGCGTTTTCCGGAGAAAGAAAAGACGGAATATGCACCCCGTTGGTTACATGGGAAATGGGGATTTCATCTTCGGGTCTGCCGGGCCAGACGTGGGTCCACATACGCCTGGCCACTTTGCCGTGGAGTTCGCTGACGCCGTTTCTGTATTGGGCATTGTGGGCGCCCAGAACAAACATGGAGATCGGGCCTCCCGGCGGAGTGGCCGGGGGCCGGCCCCAGGAAAGGATCTCTTCGGCGCTGACCCCCAGCCGGTCTTCCAGGGGTACCAGGTAGGGTTTGATCAGATCGGCATGGAATTCCTCGTTGCCGGCGGCCACCGGGGTATGGGTGGTAAAAACGGTGGTCCGGGAGATGATTTCTCGGGCGGTTTTGAGGTCTACCTTGTATTTGGTCATGATCTGGGCCAGCCGTTCCAGGCTGGAAAAGGCGGAATGGCCCTCGTTCATGTGGCAGACCGCCGGTTCGATGCCCATGGCCGCGAGAGCCCGCATGCCGCCGATGCCCAGCACCATTTCCTGGGCGATTCGCATCCGTTCCTCACCGATATATAGTTTGGATGTGATGTCCCGAACTTCGGCGGGATTTTCCGGAAGATTCGTGTCCAGCAGAATCAGAGGCACGCATCCCACATTGATTTTCCAGACCGCGGCATGAATTTTGTTGCCCAGGACGGAAACGGAGACCCGAATCTCATCCCCCTGCCCGTCGATCGCTCGGTCCGCCGGAAGCTGATAAAAATCGGTTTCCGGATATTCTTCCTGCTGCCATCCGTCCTGATTCAGAAACTGGCGGAAATAGCCCTGCCGATAGAGCAAGCCGATGCCTACCAGGGGCAATTCAAGATCGGATGCCGCCTTCAGATGATCCCCGGCCAAAATGCCCAGCCCTCCCGCGAAAAGGGGAATGCTTTCGTGGATGCCGAATTCCATGGAAAAATAGGCGATGACATCTTTTTTAACCAGAGGAGATGCCTGTTCCTGAATGCGGGTGCATACCAATTGCTCATATCGCTGTTGAACTCGGGACTGGTGGGAGAGAAAGCTTTTGTCTTGCGCCAGTTCCTCCAGACGTTTTTGAGGAATATAGGTTAAAAAAACGATGGGATTTCGCCCGGACAGATCCCAAAGGCCCGGATCGATGCGGCGAAGCAATGCCACAGCGTCATACTGCCAACACCACCAAATGTTTCGGGATAAAATTTCCAAAAATGAGAGCGGTTCGGGGATATCCGGTAATACACGAAAGGTTTGCAAATGAGCCATTTTCTTCCTGATTGAAAAAAATAAACAAAAATTTCCGGTAAAGACAAGCGGGCTGGTTGAAGCCGAACCCGACGGCACCGGGGCGCTGTCAATAATCCGGGGACGATATCACAAACGGATGCGTATGTCATATTCACTTTAGAAAAATTGAAAGGGGATGGGAATAAGTAAAATTATGTATTTGTTGAGAGATGGATGAACAAAAAATAGGAGGTAATTTGAATAGTTAAAAGCGAAATGAAGATGGGGCGGTGTAAAAACCGCCCCATCCTTTGGAGGAATGTCTGATGAACTTACTTTGGTGTCATCTCAGTTCGGCTACATATTGTAAGATGTAAATGACTTCGGGCAGCCCGATGCGGTCGTCGTTGTTGACGTCGGCTCTGTAATCGACGTCTGTTTGCGGAATTCCCGCAAGGACTTTCAGCGCGAGAATCGCATCTGTGAGAGCGACCGTACCGTTGTCGTTGACGTCGCCGGCTTTGACCGCTTTAACCGTCAGGCGCAATGTTTCGGTATCGAATTTGCCGCTTTCATCTTCAGCTCTGAACACGATATCCGCTGTTCCGAAGGCGTCCGCAACAGGTGTCATCAGCAATTGAAGCTGAAAGACTTCACCGGCCTCCGCAAACACCCGTCCATTGGTATCCAGTTGCTTCTCGGTTGGTGATACGATGGATAAATTCAAGCCGGTGCTTTTGACCAGGCTGGTGTTGTTCGAAGTGGTCGTTATCGTTAAAAAGCCGCCCTCCGGGTCGGAGGCATAAAAATAGACGGGGATATTCTGGTCGTTTTTATCCACCGTCATGTCGAGCGGTACGCCATATACATCCGGGCTGCCGCTCGGCAGAACGCTGATATAGAAATAGCCGCTGTCCTGAGTAAGCCCATCCTTGGCGGTGATATCGATCCTTGCCGTACCGGTGCGACCCGATGACGGAGTCAATGTAATCTTAAGTGTAGCCCCTATTAAGTGATCCGGGGTTACTTTGCCGTTTCTGTCGATGCCGTCGATGACAATGTTTTCAAACGGAATCAGGTCGGTATTGTTTGATGCATAGGTGATATCGAGTTGATCCCCGTCAACATCATCGACCTGAAAGTTGAAGCTCAGCGGCACGTTTTCATAGGTGTCCTTTATCTCGCCATTCGTGAACCCGGAGATCACCGGTGTGTCGTTGATCGGTATCACCGTCTGGATAAAATCTTCCTGATCGGTATAGGAGTTGGGCAGGTTGGTCGTCGCCGATATGATGATGCGAGCTGTATCGTCTAAACCCTTCCATGGAACATCGGGTGGTGGGGTGATGTTCATCTGGTAGGTATGGGCTGCCAGATCATCCGAAGATGAGAGGTGTTGAAAGACCATGTACGGTGCTCCGTTGGGAATCAGATCGGTGTTGTCGGACTGAGCGGTAAGGCTGAGAACATCCAGGATGCTTTCCCCGCTCTGCAGAGGAAAGGAGACATCAAACGTAAAACTCTGTGTCGTATCCTCCTCCATGTATTTGTCATCGATAGCATCGATGAGCGCCTTTCGGGTGTTCTCGGGTTGAACAATCAGCTCGAAAGTGGTCGAATCCTTAAATCCCTTTTCATCGGTGACTTCAACGGTAATATCGGTCGTTCCGGTTTCTCCCCCGAACGGGGAAATCACAATTTGATAATTGTATTCTCCATCCGAGATTTGGCTTTTTTCTATATTGCCCAAGGGTACCAGGGTCGTATTCGAGGAGGTTGCATAGACAATCAAATTCTGCACCGGGGTTTCGATATCTCCGATGGTGAATTTGATCGGATCGGTCCGGGTGTTCACAAGAGTGAATTTGGGTCCGATAATATCGGAGACGGTCGGCGCGTCATTCACCGGGAGTATGGTCAAAGCAAAAGGCTCCACAGCCGGTGTGGTATCTCCGTCATCGACACTCAGTTCAATATTTACTGGGTTGGCTCCCTCGGTGTGCATGTTTTCGGCCGGCAGTACGGTCAAACCGAAACTCATCTCAAGGTTGGCCTCAAGGTTCATGGTAACTTTGACCACATTCCTTCCGGAAGGATCTACCCCGTTGATGATTTCGGAAACTACACCGGTTGGTCCGTCAACAAAAAAATTCGATTCATCGTTTGGTACAATTAGCGGTGAGTCCGAATGAAGGAACAAGGTGACCGTTCCGCCGTCTGGATCCCGGACCGTAAATGGAATCGGATTGTTTGAAGGATCAGTGTCATCTTCGTTCATGGTCTGGTCGATTATTCCTGAGAGTATTGGTGAATTCGGCACGGGATTTACCGTAAGATTGAACGTACTCGTCACCGGCGCTGCCGTTCCGTCGGTGACGGTGACAGTGATTTGGACCGTTCCATTGGCAAATTTGACAGGAGTCAAATCCAAACTGGCGCTGCTGTACTGTTCCGAGGTGATGGTCTGGGGCAATGCGAACTGGTTGTCACCGATTCTCAGGAAAAATGCGCCGTCTTTGACGATGTCCTGATTCCCGGAGTTGACCGAAATTTCCAGACTGTCGCCGTCGGGGTCATCCAGGGTGATGGGAACCGGCAGCGTCGGCGTCGGTGGCGGAGGATCGGTCGACTTGTCCTCATTGATGTAATAATTGGGAATGGCCGCGATGGTCGGCGGGTCATTCACTCCGAATACGGTAACCGAAAAGGTGCTCTGATCGGAATCACTTTCGTCCCGGACCGTCAGCCGTATATCGGCCGTTCCGGTTCGATTCAGGGTGGCGGTTAAATTCAGATTCAATGAGGTGATGGTATCCGGTTGCACTTGAATCAAAGCATCGCCTTGATCGTCGTAGGTGACGCCGGTGCCGGTGATGCTGATCTTACTAAACAGTCCGTCGACCACCTCATTGCCGCTTTCATCCAATTCGGTCGCCGAAATCGTCAGCAGGTCCCCATCTAAATCTCGAACATCAAAGGGGATGGAGGTTTGCGATTCTTCGAGTATGGGATCTGCAGGCACACTGATCGAGACGATTTCGGGAGCGTCTTGAACATTGCCGACGGTCACCAGAAATCGGGCCTGAGTGACCAGGCCGTCGCTGTCATTGACTTCCAATGTAATGATCGTCTGACCGAATTCATTGGGAGCCGGCATGATCGTCATGTCCATCAAGGCTTCACTGCTGTTGTCGAGAGTCACGATCCAGTAAGGTTCGAATCCCGGATCCTGACCTCTCTCAAACACCTTGATGTTGGCATCCGGAATCAGCGTCTTGTCGTCTGCAAATGCGGTGACCGTCAGGATGTCCTGATCGACATCTGTCACCCTGAAATCCACCGGCGTACTTTGATGATCGCTCGGAGTTACCGGCAGTTCGGTGGACAGCTCCAGAGTAGTGCCCTCGTCTATCTGGTATCCCAGATTGAAGGGGAAGGAATCTGTTACATCCAGGATCTTCGGCGCATCCGGCTGCGCAAAGACGGTAAAATCGAAAGTTTCGATCGGTGCCGGTCCATCAGTATCATCCGCGGTGATCAAGATCTGAGCGATTCCCTGGATACCACTGTTGGCATCCGGCATGGGATCCAGGCGGATGAACAGGTTGGTTGTGCCGCCGTCGTGTTCGAGCAGATAGTCGTTGTTTTCGACCGTGGTGGTAATGGGAGTAATGCCCTCGCCGATAATCGTGATTCTGGAGGTGGGAATCAGATCAGGCGTATCCGATTGTACGGTAATGGTGACCGGCTCGCCATTCGATTCAGTGATGGAGAATGGAACATCCAGGCTGGTATCTTCATCCGTACTCTGTGGATCGATCGGTGAAATGGACGGTAATCCGATGTTTTTATCGATCGTGAGCGTGTACTCCAGAAAATCAAGCAATGTCTGCCCCTGAGAATCCGTCTCCACCGGGTCATTGGTGACGGTGATTCGAAGCCCTATTTGGGTATTGTCGGCTTCCAGCGGCGGCAGGCCGGTAATGGCTCCGGTAGACGGATCAAAAGACAACCAGTCGGGCAATGTACCGCCATCCGTCCTTTCGAGAGTAAACAGGAAGGTATCATCCCCGGTGTCCGGATCACTCGCCTGGGGTGTAAACGCGTATTCCTCGCCCACGAAAGCGGTGAGTGGAGGCGAGCCGGATATTATAGGCGCATCTTCCTTTGAAACGACAAAAATGGTGAATTCATGAAAGCTAATTCCACCTTGGTTGTCTTCAACAGTGAAGGTGATGTTCGCGCTTCCGGAAAGGTTTTCTGCGGGTACGAAGCGGAGTTCGAGATCCTTATTCGGCTGTTTGCAGCCGGTTTCATCTTTTAAATTAACTATGTAAAAGGTTCCGAAATCGCTGATACCGTCGCTTATATCGATGTTCTGATCCGGGAAAAGTGTGCTGTTTTCAGAGCTGAGGTACAGCTTCAGAAAATCGGAATCGTAATCACATATGTTAAAACAGTTCTGGGTCAAGCTGTCGCACGAGAGAAGGGCGGTTGAAAGATCATCATATGTGAGAACAAATGTTTCATCTTCCTGAATTTCATATGAAAAACTGATGTTTTCAATCACCGGTACATCGTTTACGAAATTGATTGTGAGAACAAAAGTATCGCTGTCGGCGGTCGATATCCCGTCAGTGACCGCGAGCATTATCTGTGTCTGGCCATTTACACCCGGCTTCGGATTCACCTCCAGTGTTAAGGGGGTCCATAGTCCGGGGGTGACCGAGAATCTGTATTCATTCCCGAAAACATCGTATGCGCCCGGAATATTGAAGCTTTCCACCAGGCTAGTTTGGCCTGTTTCTGAGACGGTTACTTTCAGGTCGGAGCTGTCCGGGTCGCGAATTTCGAAGGCGACGTTGAGCGTTTGCCCTTCATCGATGCTTTGGTCCGGAATATCGGAGATCGTCGGAGAATCTTGCACCGCCGAGACGATGATGTTGATGTAATCGGTTCCCGTGGCGGCTTCAGGGTCGCTGACGGTCACCGTTATAAAGGCGTCTCCACCCGTGTTGTCGCTGTTGGCATCCGCAGCAGGGGTGATGGTCATGGTTCTCGTGGAGCCGGTGCCCGAGAATGTAATATTGGCATTCGGTACCAGGTCGAGATTGCTGGATTCGGCGGAAAGGGCGAGCGGAAAATCTCCGTCAATATCGTTCACAGTCAAGTTTATATGGAGAGATCCGTCTTCCAGAACGGTGGCTTCTGTTTCCGTGATCACCACTGTTGGAGCATCGTTTTGATCGGTGACTTCCAACGTGAAGCTGTCGGATGCCGCCAGGGGGCTGGTAACATCGTGGTCCGCAACCGTAACGGTAATTAAACTGATTCCGCTCAGATTTGCCTCCGGAGCGAGTTGGAGATTGACCTTTTCCTGAACCCCGGCAACGGTGTCGATATCGTAGGTAATCAAATTGCGGGTGACCCCGTCTTGCCCGAGCTTGATGTTACCGTCGGTCTCCATGGGAAGCAAGGTTGTATTTGAAGAGTCGATGGAAATGGTCAGTGTGCCGCCCTCCGGATCGCTGACTATTATATCAAGTAAATTCGTCTGCCCATCTTCATCAATGGTCAAGGTACTGTCGATAATGGAGGTGCCGCCATCTGAAATATTGTGAATGATCGGCCGGTCGTTTACTTCCGTCACATCCAATCGAAACGTTTCCGAAACTTGATTGGTTTCATCCGTTGCGGTAACCGTGATAAATTCGGTTCCGACGAAATCGGCGGGAGGGGTGAGAATCATTGAGACGGTTGTGATGCTGTTCGGGATGGTGCCGACATTGATAGAGTTCGTGCTCATGCCATTCAAATTTGATGAGCTGTTTCCGGAATCCACGGAAACCGTCAGGGTTTTGCCGTCGCCATGGCTCACCTGAATATCGATGCGAGGGGTTTGCGTATCTTCCGGAATTGACACAATGTCATTGATGCCGTCGATCAGGGATTCGGAGGTGGTGGAAAGAATGATGTCATCGATCACCGGTACATCCGCCACCGGCGTAATTAAAAAATCAAAGGTTTGCGATGACTGCCCCCCCTCGCCATCGATCGCGGTGACCACGATGGAGGCTGTTCCGTTTGCATTCGGCACGGGTGTAATCGTAAAAGAAAAGTCGACCGGTGTACCCGCCGTCACTGAGGTCTCGGTTTGGTCGAAAAACGGGGTGTCGTTTTCGCCATTGGCCACTAGTGCTGTATCCTGGGATTTGGCCGTTAATCTGAGGCTTCCGCCTTCATCATCTTGTACCGTCACCGTGATTGTAACGCTGGTGGTATCTTCTTCAGTCGAAGGATCCGTGGGAGAAATTCCTGTAATGCTGGGACCGCCGTTCACGATCAGGAGAAAACTGGCGGTGGAAACATCGCCGTTCGTTGTGTCTTCGACGGTGATAGTAATGGTGGCGGTTCCAGACTGGTTGGAGGCCGGAGTGATGGATATCGTTGTATCGCCCTCATCGAGCGCGATGCCGCTTGAGGGTACCAAAAGCGAATCAGAAGAAGCGGCGGAAATATCCAATTCCGATGCCGGTGTATCATCGGTAACCGTAAAGTCGATCTTTTCGGTGCTCTCGTTTTCATTGATCGTCACCTCTTCCGGAAGCCCGTTGATGGTCGGCGGATCCGAAACTGTGATCGTAAACGTCATCTGATTTGTCGCGCCCGCATCATCTTCAGCAAATACCGTGATGTCGGCACTGCCCGATTGGGTGGTGTTCAGGGTAATGTCGATCTGCCGGTTGTCTCCTGTGCCGGACAGAACAATATCCGAAATGATGGTGCCTGTGGGCTGCCAGGTCACGCCGGCATTCACCAACGTCCCGTCGTCGGTAATGGTGACCGGAATCGAATGGGTGGATGTGCCGATGAGAACCGATTGGTCTTCAATAAAGGAGATGGCGGGTGCGAAGTTCAAATCGGAGCTGTCTCCGGCGGCATCGTCGATCAAGGCCGAACCGGTGGTACCTTCCGGAGCACCGATGACAGTATATACATTGGTGCCGTCACTATAGACGGACACCGCACTACCCAACTGCGTACCATCGGAATCGACAATCGTTTTGAGGAGTACCCAAGAGGTTCCATCGAACCAGAAAACATAGGCGCCGCCGGAGGGATCTTTGCCATCCGCGCCGATAATTGCATAATCCCCTGAAATGGACACCGAAACACCAAAAAAATCATAGTCATTTCCATCCGTAACGGTCAGCCGCTGCATACGAGACCAGGCGCTTCCATCCCAATGGAAAATATAGGCGGAGCCGGAATTTTCTGTATATTCCTTCGAATTCTCCGAGGGGGCACCTATGATCAAATTATTACCGTCCATGGAAACCGAGGCACCGAATAATGCCCCTGCTTCGATGTTTTCGGCGACAAGTCTCGGCGTCAACCATACCCATCCGTTGTCGGTCCGTTCATAGGTGTAAGCGGCGCCGGCATCTGATAAATTGCCGACCAGAGCACCTTCCGCACCGATCACCGCAAAAATTCGATTATCGCTGGTTTGAGAAATAGATAAGGCTCTTCCGAAATGATCATATGTTCCGCCGTCGCTTGGATAGACTCTGGAATTTTCTGTGAAAATGGTGGAATTACTAATAAAGAAAAAGTATGTCGAACCGGATTGTGTGGTCAGGGCCGTATCGAAGGGAGATCCTACAGCCGCGTATGCTTCTGTCGTGGAGATTGAATGGATAGTCACGGATGAACCGAACTGATCTCCACCTGAACTGGAAACCGGTAATACATTGGTCGGGAGCAGGTTCCACTGGTCGGAGGTATCCCGTTTGAAAATATAGGCCCTGCCGGCATCACCGCCGTTATTATCATCACCCGGTGCCCCGATAATAGCGTAATCACCTGAAATATCAACCGCCTGACCGAAGAGATCTCCGCCATCCAACGTCCCTGGATTCAATTCCTGGATCATTTGCCAGCTCGTTCCATCATACTTACAGATATAAGCGCGACCGCCGCTTTCTTCTCCCGCACCGGTCGCGCCGAAAATAGCGTAATTTCCGTCTACGGCCACAGCCGTACCGAAGTAGTCCCCCGTTTCCCCATCCGGTGAATGAAACGGAAAAATGGTGGCGCCTGACGGAACCGGCGGAATGAGTGAGAGCAGTAAAAGAGTCAGCCCAATGATGGTTGCGATTGTTCCCCAGATTTCCTTCCTACTAGACTCCCTGTGATCCCGCATGTTCTCCTCCATTTTTGGGAAATTAAATATGCATGAATTCCGGATTCATTATCAGTCGGTTCAATCCATTGGCGGATCGAGAATTGAAGCGCCGGGTGGGCCGGTTCGTAAAAGTTAAAGGCATCCTACCGGTAGACGTAAAAATGACAAGGTAATTTGCAACGAAATGTGCAAATTATATGCCGGTTGAACGGAATGGTCGAACCCGTGCCGTGAGGAATTTTGCGGTATCTACTGTGACTTTAGGAGGGAGGATTTGGTGAAAATGTATCGGTTCATTCCATTGGGAAGCAATGAAGACTATAAAAAAAATTAACGATCTAAAAAGATCTTACATCTGCCTGGGAAGAATCAATCCTGTCTCTTTTCTTTCTCCGGATGAGTGATTTCCACCTTCATTTCAATACGATCCACCGGATTATCCCGCTTGTCTTTGGGTTGAGCGACGATCTGATCCACGACATCCATCCCGTCGACCACTTTTCCGAACACCGTATATTGCCGGTCCAGATGGGGGGCATCGGCCACGCAGATAAAGAATTGAGATCCGGCGCTGTCCGGATGAGGAGACCGGGCCATGGAAACGGCTCCCCGTTTATGTGGCCGGTCATTAAATTCCGCCTTGAGCCGATACCCCGGGCCGCCGGTTCCATGCAGCGACCGGTCCGGGGATTTGGACAGAGGATCACCCCCTTGAATCATGAATCCGGGGATAACCCGGTGAAAAGTGGTTCCCTCATAAAAACCCTCTTGGGCCAGCCGGATGAAATTTTCGACATGATTGGGAGCGGCGTCGGGGAAAAATTCGATTTGAATGTCTCCGAAGCGGGTGTGAATCACCGCACGGGCGGTTTTCATAGATTTCATATCTTCCGGTGTGAAGGCCTGATGGCGGGCCGGTTCTGAAAATCCAGGCGACGGCGGAATAAGAAAGATTGCGAAGAGACAGAGCAGGGCGGGAAATTTTCTATTCATTTTTCTGGTCCTCATCTGTAAAGCCAATTCTTTACATTTATAGTAAATAGGTTCTCGCTTACACGAGGAAACTTTTAAACGGAAATCATCAAAAAAGCAATCGCCCATTCATCTTTTTTATTCTGCCGGCGCGCCATGATGATGCGCTGGGTTGTCTTCTCCGGCGCTTTACAGATCACGCCTGGGCGGAATGGTTATCTCTTGCGGGATAAGATAAAAAATGGTATTCAGCACCGAAAATAAAAAGGGGTATTCAGAAAAACTCACTTATAGAAAGGCGACGGCATACGGTCATGATGCAGACACTGAAGATCGAGATTTATAAACCTTCGAAAAATGACCCGGAAACTCGAATTAAGATCCCTCTTTCCACACTCACCATTTCCGAGAAGATTATTCCTCGAAAGGTCAGATCCTCTCTGGAGCGGGAAGGAATCGATTTGAATGAATTGAGCAGCCTCCATGCCAAGCAGGGTCCAAAGGGCACCTTGATCGAAGTTGAAAGCGCCAACGAGCGGATTGTGCTGTCGATCGAATAACGCCATATGCAAGATCATATCAAAAAGCCCCCTCCGGACGAAATCCGGAAAAGGATCGCAGACCTCCAGGCATATCTCCGTGAAGAAAAGATCGATGGGGCATTGCTTCTCCAGAAAGCCGATCTCTTCTATTTTTCCGGAACCGCCCAGGATGCCCATTTATATGTGCCCTCCGAGGGCAACCCGGTCCTGATGGTTCGAAAGCATGTAGACCGTGCCGCGGCAGAATCTCCTTTGCCGGTCATTCCCCTCCAGTCGACCCGGCGTATTCCGGATCTTCTTCAGGACAACGGGTGCCTGTTACCGGATCGTCTGGGTCTGGAACTGGATGTACTGCCGGCCGCTCTGTACCTCAACTTTCAGCGGCTGTTCGAAGGAACTTCCCTTGTGGATGTCTCCCATCCCGTTCGAATGGTCCGGTCGATCAAATCCGATTATGAAATCGGCATTATCGAAAGTGCGGCACAAAAGGCCGACGAGGTTCTCGCCCGGGTGAAGGATCTGATCCGCGAAGGAATGACTGAAATCGAACTGGCCGGAATGGTGGAGGCCTATGCCCGCAAACTGGGTCATCAAGGGCTGGTTCGAATGCGGCTCTGGGGCGGCGAACTATTTTACGGCCATCTGATGTCCGGGCCTTCGGCTGCCGAGCCCAGTTTTCTTTCATCCCCTACCGGGGGAGCCGGCACCGGCCCGGCGGTCCCCCAGAGCGCCGGCTTCACTTCTATTCAGAGGGAAACCCCGGTCCTGGTGGATTATGTCTTTGCGTATCAGGGGTATATATCGGATCAGACCCGTATTTTTTCGCTCGGAGAACTTCCGAAGCATCTGAAGGCGGCCCAAAAAGCCATGATGGAGATTCAGGAGATGCTGAAACGGGCCGCCACGCCCGGGGTCAAAGCGGGGGACCTGTATGAGTTGGCGGTTCGACAGGCCCGGGATCTCGGCTTTGGCGATTGGTTTATGGGGGCCGACGACCAGCGCATCCGGTTTGTTGGTCATGGAGTCGGTATCGAACTGGACGAATATCCCTTCATCGCCAAGGGCCAGGAGATTCCGCTTCAAAAGGGAATGGTCATCGCACTGGAACCCAAAGTGATCATCCCGGGCGCGGGAGTGATGGGGATAGAAAATACCCATGTGGTTACGGAAACAGGGCTTCGCACATTGAACCGATTCCCGGAAGAAATCATCTTCCTCTAAGAACGATACACTTTGCACGAAAAATCAATTCTTCTTTTGCATGAATATGGCTGCCCCGGAGTCGAAAGCGCTCCGGAATCAACTTATATCCTACTAACCCAGGGTCAGGAGGTGACTATGCAAAATGATCTCCCTGAAGATTATCGTCCCACGGAGGACGAAACGTACATGAATTCCCGCCAACTCGATTTTTTTAGAAGAGAACTCTTTAAATGGCGGGAGAATCTGTTGGAAGAATCTGAAAAGACACTGAATAAATTAAAAGAAGGCAAAGAGCGAAACATCGAGGCGGTCGACCAGGGCTCGGATGAATCCGCCACCGCATTTGAACTGAGGACCCGCGACCGGTATCGAAAGCTTCTGAAGAAAATCGACAGGGCGCTTGAGCGCATCAGTGAGGGAAGTTACGGGTATTGTGAAGAGACCGGAGAAGAGATCGGTCTCAAACGTTTGATGGCCCGACCCATCGCCACCCTCTCCATTGAAGCCCAGGAAAGGCATGAACGCGAGGAGAAAAAGCGGGAAGCCCGGGGATAGACAGGCTGTAACCGAAAACAGCGGCAAGCCATGCGCCGCTGTTTTGATAGAATAGAAAATCGGCTACCGCTTCAAAATCTTGACCCCGTCTTTGGTGTCTTGTATTTCAAAGCCCAGCTCATATAT
>JBEPWQ010000055.1:0-17115 GCA_041642315.1 Desulfobacteraceae bacterium
TCGCATTCGAAGTTTTGCTGACGGGTATCCTGATGTCCCTCTTCTCTTTCCTGATCACTCTCGATGTAATCTTGTACTTTTTCAGCCATGATATCACCTCTCATTGTTTGGTAAGCCGGTTGGTTTCAAATCTCTGCCGTTTCGGTTCTGTCCGGAGTCGAAGGGTTATCCGGGAACATCGATCCCGGGATCACATCCGAGGTTTTCATCGGGAGTTTCACATTCGAAATTCCTGTGACGGGTATCCTGATGTCCTTCTTCTCTTTCCTGTTCTGATTCGATGTAGTTCTGAACTTTTCCTTTGCGTTCTGTATTCTCGGCCATGATGTACCTCCTTGTGGTATTCTTTTTCTCAAAGTGACGACTCGTGTCGTCGTTCGCTCTTGACTGGTAATTTGGTCATCGATGGCGGGATGCGCAATGATAGTAAAACCGGGTTTTAGTGGCAGGTAATTTCTACCATCATTTGGAAACCACAGCGCAGGTCATAGCCGATGACATCATATGCATGAATGGGCCGACTGCGCATCCCGATGATTTTTATCCCGCTTGCTCATACTGTACCTGCCGCCGTGTTTATCCAGGACATTTTACTTTTGACTTCCGCCTCTTTTTCTGGTGAAATCAATGTTATGGAAAGTTTCGAAGAGGCATTCAGAAAAGGCGTCAAGAACCCGCATGATGCGGCGTTCAAGTCGGCATTTGAAAAGCGGGAACTGGCCGAGAGCTTTTTCCGGCATTATTTTCCTCAACAGATCGTCCGCCAGATCGAGTTTCGGTACCTGAAATTCGCCAACCGCAGTTACCCCCCCCATTTCATCTATGATCTGTATAATCTCGGGGATTACGAAGATGAACGGCTTCTGTTGGGAGAGGCCATGGCGCTCGGCGTGGTGCTGTATCTGATGAAGCATATCTTCGATGAGGACTTCGGCGGGCATCTCGAATCCGCCATCAAATATCTGGACAAGATACACCGGCAGGAAACGCAGCTTGAATTCCTGGAATGGATTCTGCGGTATGCCTACCATGCCAGGGAAGACGATCTGGGTGAAAATATTGACCGCGGGCTGAATGCCCTGGGCAATGAAAATGCAAGGAGGACGGCCATGACAATCGCGGAAAAATTGCGACAGGAAGGGAGACAGGAAGGTTTTCATAACGGCCAGTCTCAACTCATTCTGAAACAACTGAAAAAGCGCTTCGGTTATCTGTCTCCTGCGCTTGAGAAAAAACTGAACGAATCCGGGGTGGATATTCTGGATCGTTTCGGCGAGTCCATTTTCGATTTTGAAAGCCTGGAAGATGCGGAAAAATGGTGGGAGGATTTTGAAAAAGGGGGGAATGCCTGAATGCAGGGTTGCGGGTATGCCAACTTCAAAAAAATGCGAGGTTTATGGCACCCCCATAGCGAGTATATCCAGGGTGAAAATTTTGGAAAAGGGTACAAATGAGGAGTACAAAAACGAAACGAGCCGGTCTGAGCGGGGGATGCTCAGACCGGCTCGATGCTTGATAGTGGCGGAGAGAGAGGGATTCGAACCCTCGATGGAGGTTTCCCCCCATACTCGCTTAGCAGGCGAGCGCCTTCAGCCGGCTCGGCCATCTCTCCGAGTAGGGTATGCGGGATGACGTCTGGCGGAGGGAGTAGGATTCGAACCCACGGAGCTTTGACACTCAACGGTTTTCAAGACCGCCGCCTTCAACCACTCGGCCATCCCTCCCGATGTAAGGTCGATATCCATATCACCGATTGGGGTGGCGGTCAATCCTTTTTGTCGGCTTTTTCGAGAAAAAATTCCGGGTTGCGCACCCGATACACCCCTGTTGGAAGACCGACAGAGATGTAAAAGTCGATATTTTATACTTGTAATCTATCCGTTTGGGAATTACACTTTCGACTTCATTCGGACAGCATGAAGGGAATGGTTGACAATCCACCGGTTTTATGATTTTCCCTGCCGTTCGAAAAAGGCCGACCATCCGTTTGGCACGGGGGGACCGGTACCGGGGCACAACCCGATACGACTTTTTTCCAGGAGAATGATTTTTATGAAGCAAAAATATGAAATCGTGCGAGACGATGAAAAAAACCAGCTGGTTCTCAGGGAACATGCCGAACTCGACAAAGACATAATGTCCCTTTTATGTGAGCAGACCTATGCCCAGGCCGATGTGGAGGAGGCGATCAAAAACGGTCCGCAGGCCCTGATGAATGTGCTGAGGACCAAAAACATGTATCCGCCGGGATATTACCTCGAGAGAATCGCCGCAGCCATTGTGGAAATTACGGGGCAGGGGGATAAGACCAGCGCAGAGCTGGTTTTCGACGATCTCGAATTTCTGACCCGGGAAGAGCAGAAAACCGATGTCCTCACCAATATCATGGAGGATGAATCCTCCGATCTGGACGATCTGCTCGAGGATGAGGATAATATGGACGAGGAATTCGAGGATGAAGGCATCGGCAACATCGGCTCCAATTCCTCTCTGAAAATCGCCGATGATGATTCCCTTGACATCGACGACGAGGTGTAGCTGCGAGCGCCGTTTCGGCTGTTGAATTCAAGATTTATTCTATGGGTTTACTATTGGAAGGTTCTGAATGTGGGTCGTCACCGTCTGCAGCAGAACCTTCGCCTCTTCGTACCGACGCTTTCCCTCGGCCAGATCTCCCCGGCGCAAGGTCTGCTCCAGAGTTCGAAAATCCGCCACCATAGACCGAAGTTCCATAACCCCCACCAGTCCGCAAAGGGTGTGCGCAATGCGCGAGGCCGCCGCCGTGTCCCGGTCGGCCAGGGCGGAATTGAGCTGATCCAGTCTTCGGGGGACCTCTTCTGAAAACCCGGCCAGCATCTGTTTGACAAATTCCAGATCCGAGCCGCCCCGGCGAATAAAGCCTTCGATCTCTTCTTCAAAAGATTCGGTTCTGGGCGACTTTCCGTCCGGGTCCGAACAAAGGAATTCGGACATAGTGGCCTCCGCGAAGGGGATGGCGATATAGATCGCGGCGCCCCCGCCGGTCCGGTTTTCGGCCCGGATACTCCCCCCCATGAGCTCCACCAGTTTTTTGGAGATGGCCAGCCCTAGCCCGGTGCCGCGGTATTTCTGGGCGTAAGAGCTGTCGATCTGGGTGAACCGTCGAAAAAGTTCGGGGAAATCCGCTTCGGGAAACCCGATTCCGGTATCCTTGAGCGCAAACAGAAGAATGAATGCGGATCCGGCCGGTTGGTGGGGACCGACTTCGATGCGGATCTGCCCCGCTTCCGTCGATTTGACGGCATTTTCGATCAGGATTCGAAGAATCTGGCCCAGCCGGTCCGGATCCCCGATCACCTCCTCGGGCACATCCGAATGGATGGCCACGTCCAGTGTCAGGCCGCGGCTGTGAATGGCCGGTTCAAAAGGAACCAGGGTTTTTCGGACCAGATATCGAAGGTCGAACTGGACCGGCTTCAGGTCCGGTTTGCCCGCTTCCACTTTTGAAAAATCGAGGATATCGTTGATCCGGTTGCGCAGTGAAACGGCCGGTTTCTGGATCATTTCAAAATTATTTCGAGAATCTTCGTTCATATCCGATGTGAAAAGCATTTCGGCGGCGCCCAGAATGCCGCTGTTCATGGGTGAACAAGCCTGTGATATTGATCTTCTGAACGCACGGGGATTCCTCCTTCAGATATTGAAGAGCCGGCAGGTGTTGGTCCAGATCGTTTCAGCCAATGGGTCGGGTTCGGTTTGGCGCACTTCCGCCAGCTTCAGAAGGGTGCTCCGGACAAAGGCCGGCTCGTTGCGCCGATATTTATTCCGTTCCGGGGTCGGGGTCAGGTACGGCGCGTCGGTTTCCACCACCAGGCGGTTTTCAGGGATCAGCCCCACCTGCCGGCGCAGTTGGGCGCCCCGGCTTTCCACGGTCAGGATGCCGGTGATGCCGATATAAAGGCCCCGGTCGAGATAGGCCTCCATTTCCGACCGGGTTCCGCTGAAACAGTGGATCACTCCGGGGTGTCCGTCCGGAAGATGCGTTTTCAGGATATTCAATAATCGCCCCTCGCTGTCCCGTTCATGGAAGATCAGGGGAAGCTTCAGTTCCACCGCCGTTTCGATCTGCCGAATCAGCCATTTTTCCTGATCCTTCCGCGGGGAGAACATGCGGTTGAAATCGAGCCCGGTCTCTCCCCATGCCCGGATTTTGGAATGCCGGGTCGCCAAATCGCGAAGGACGGTCAGACCTGCTTCGGTGCAGGATGCGGCATCATGGGGATGAACCCCCGCCGATGCGTAAAAACCGGGGCGATTTTCCGCCAGGGCCGCGGCGGTCTTGGAATTCTCGGGCGTGATGCCGACAATCATGAGCGCCTCGACTCCGGCCTCGGTCATACGTGTGATCACATCGTCCAGGTCGTTTGCATAGGCGGGATCATTCAAATGGCAATGGCTGTCGAACAATCGCATGGAATCCATTCCTTCTGATAATTCATCGTGAGTTGGAAGATGGGAAAGCGGAAGAGGATGACTGTATCAGCCCCTGAACCGGGTCAAAATAACCCACTCGGGGTCATCGGGGGCTCTGTGTTGTTTGGAAAATGTTGCGCGTGAGAGATGGTGCAACCCCTTTTTGCCCTTGTCTACATTAATTATCACTGTTACTACCTGAAATCAATCCTTTTGAGGCGGCATCTTAGAGGGGATTGGTGGACGGCGGCGCAATGGCGCTACGGAAACGGAAGGCCGGGTAATTTATCTTTTTGGAGTGTTTATTTCTGGCATATGAATTGCTATTATTCATAAGGTTGGAAAGTCGACAACATTCGATGGGCCGTGTCATTCTCAGGGTCCGTTGCAAATTCAAAGGTTTGGAGGAATACCATGTTTACAATCGTGAAACGAGAAGAAATGGCGGGCGGAACCGTGGTGTTGAATGAAATTGAGGCGCCGCTCATTGCAAACAAGGCGAAGCCTGGCCAATTCGTGATTCTGAAGGCCACCGAAGAGGGGGAGCGAATTCCCTTGACCATGGCGGAAACCGATCCGGAAAAGGGCACGCTGACCGTGATTTACATGGTGGTGGGCAAGTCCACGGCTGTTTTCAAAAGCCTCCAGGAAGGAGACGGGTACCAGGATGTGATCGGCCCCCTGGGCAAGCCCACCCATATCGAAAAGATCGGCACCGTGGTCTGTGTGGGCGGCGGAACC
Organism: Desulfobacteraceae bacterium; assembly: GCA_041642315.1. Taxonomy (GTDB): domain Bacteria; phylum Desulfobacterota; class Desulfobacteria; order Desulfobacterales; family Desulfococcaceae; genus JAABSQ01. The sequence goes on from JBEPWQ010000055.1 coordinate 5,194, forward strand.
GGCATCGCGGTTTTGCACCCCATCACCCGGGCGCTGAAGGAAGCCGGCAACCGGGTGATCGCCATCATCGGGGCCCGGAACAAGGACCTGCTGATTCTGGAGGACCGCATGAAAAGGGCTTCCCATGAACTCAAGATCTGCACGGATGACGGCTCCTACGGCCGAAAGGGGTTCGTCACCGAGGTCTTGAAGGAAGTCCTGGAGAATGAACGGGTGGATCAGGCGGTGGCTATCGGACCGGTGCCCATGATGAAGTTCGTCTCGAAAATGACCGCAGACTACAAGGTGCCTACCTTGGTCAGCCTCAACCCCATCATGGTGGACGGCACCGGCATGTGCGGCGGATGCCGGGTGAGCGTGGGCGGTGAAACCAAGTTCGCCTGTGTGGACGGGCCGGAATTCGACGGGCACCAGGTCGATTATGACGAGTTGATGATGCGGTTGCAGGCTTACTGCGAAGATGAACAGAAATGTTACAATGATTACTGTCTGTTGGAACAAGCCTGATTCCATCATATTGACAACTCCTCCGGACGAAATCCGGTAGGAGACGACCAAGCAGCGATACTTTCGGAGGACGAAATGGCGGAAAAGAAGAAAAAAAGAGCGATTCCCCGGCAGCCCATGCCGGAGCAGGCCCCGGAGGTCCGGCGCCGGAACTTCAAGGAGGTGCCGGAAGGGTACGGTCCGGAAACGGCTATGGAAGAGGCGACGCGATGCCTTCAGTGCAAAAACCCCGGCTGTGTGGATGGATGCCCGGTGAGTGTGGACATTCCCGGATTCATCGGTCTTATCCAAGACGGGGATTTCAAAGGGGCCATCCGCAATCTGTGGGGCAAGAACAGCCTGCCTGCGGTCTGCGGCCGGGTCTGCCCCCAGGAGATTCAGTGCGAGGGCAAGTGCGTGCTGGCCAAGAAGGGCGAAGCGGTGGCCATCGGACACCTGGAGCGGTTTGCCGCCGATTACGAGCGGGAGCACGGTACCGGTGAACTGCCGCCCAAACAGCCGCCCACCGGCAAAAAGGTGGCGGTGGTGGGCTCGGGGCCGGCCGGCCTGACGGTGGCCGGCGACCTGATCGTCAAAGGCCATGAGGTCACCGTCCTGGAGGCCTTTCACAAACCGGGCGGGGTGCTGGTCTACGGCATTCCGGAGTTCCGGCTGCCCAAGCAGATCGTGGCTCAGGAGGTCCATTTTCTGGAGCGCTTGGGCGTCAAGGTCGAGACCAACATGGTGGTGGGGCGGACGGTCAGCGTGGATGAACTGTTCGAGCAGGGATATGATGCGGTCTTCGTCGGGGTCGGCGCCGGACTGCCCCGTTTTCTGAACATCCCCGGGGAGAATCTGGTGGGCATCTTGTCGGCAAATGAGTATCTGACCCGGGCCAACCTGATGAAGGCCTACCTCTATCCCCAAGTGGATACGCCCATCCCGAGGGGAAAGAACGTGGTGGTCCTCGGCGGCGGCAATGTCGCCATGGATGCGGCCCGAACCGCCATGCGCCTGGGTGCCGAGAGCTCCAAAATCGTCTATCGGCGATCCCGGGAGGAGATGCCGGCCCGGGTCGCCGAGGTGCATCATGCCGAAGAAGAGGGGATCGAATTTCATCTGCTGACCAATCCCACACGATTTATCGGCAATGAAAAGGGGCGTCTAGTGGGAATGGAATGCCTCAAGATGGAGCTGGGCGAACCCGATGCCTCCGGCCGAAGAAGGCCGGTACCGGTGGAAGGATCGGAGTACCGGTTGGACTGCGATCTGGTGATCGTGGCCGTGGGCTCCGGTGCCAATCCGCTCCTGACCCAGTCCGATTCGGAGATGGAACTCAATCAATGGGGCTACATCGTGGCCGATCCCAAGACCGGCAAAACCACCAAAAAAGGCGTCTGGGCCGGCGGCGATATCGTCACCGGCGCCGCCACCGTTATCCTCGCCATGGGCGCCGGCCGAATCGCCGCCGATTCGATGCATGATTATTTGACGTTGGGGTGGTAAACCGAGCCCGACCGATGTCGCCTCTCGGCCGCCGGCGGAACGTTTTCGTTCTTTCGGCGGCCTTCAATAGCTGTTTTCCCGTTTCCCTCGATCATTCCTAATCGTTTTTTTCGCCCATCCTGCCTCCCTTTGAGGATTCGAGTGAAGGTAATCCGCCGGATTGCGGCCGTTTTCATTGGTACTCAGAGTTCATGACAAACACCTACTGCCGTAGGAATTTCCATTTACACGGTTTTCCTTATAGAGGCCATGATTTCTGTCGTGATAGTTTGCCTGTAATGTCGGACAATACCGATCTTCAAAAACGATAACCATTCACAAAAGGGAGGTAGTAAAATGGGGTTTAATCCTTTTGAGGAGAAGGGCATCCCTGTCGAAAAACAATTGCGGGACTGGTCGACGCTGAACGTCAAACCGTATGACAAGAATGCGGTGCCGCCTTATACCAAGTGCAGAATCATTATCATGAACGGTGCGGAAATCGAGGGTGCCTATTTCGGCCATCAATTCGCACGCCATTGCACCGACACCGAACTGAAGCGGAAAATGGCAATGACGCGCCGTATCGAACAGCAGCAGCAAAAGGTGATCAACTGGTTGACCCCGGCCAACGAGTCTGCGCTTGAGGTCACCATCGGCTATGAACAGGTGGCGGTCGATTTGACCGCGGCACTGGCCAAGAAAGAGTCGGACCCGGTGGTGAAGGCGGCCCTCGATTTTGCACTTCTCGAGGACTTCGACCATCTATACCGGTATGCCGATCTGCTGGAGATGACCAAGGGGATCAAGGCGGAAAATCTGGTCGGGAACATGACCGAAATCACCATCGGAAGGCCCACGGTGTCTGAACACCGGCATCCGTTTGATGAAATCCGACCCCATTGGAATGATCAAACGGCGGATATCCAGACCAAATTAAATACCATGATCATCGTCGCCGCCGAACAGCAGACCATGAATTTTTACAACAATATCGGCAACCGGGCGGAAACCGAGATCGGCCGCGGTCTGTATCAGGAGATCGCGCAGATCGAAGAGCAGCACGTCACCCATTACGAATCCCTTATGGACCCGACCCTCTCCTGGTTCATGCGGGATGTGATGCACCATTACACCGAATGCTATCTCTACCATTCCTTTATGGGACAGGAAGAAGACCCCCGTGTGAAAAAGATCTGGGAAGAGCACCTGGATATGGAGATCGGCCATCTGAAGGAGTCCTGCGAGATGATGAAGGCCTATGAAAAGGTCGATCCGGCCGAAAAGCTGTCCGGCGCACTACCCGACCCGCTCATTATGGAGAGCAGTATCGACTATGTGCGAAAGGTCCAGGCGGAGCAGACCGACTGGAACGCCAAGGGGACCGAGTATGTGCCCGGAGACCGGATCCCCTCGGATTACCGATATTATGACTACCAGAAGGCGGTCAACGGCGACAGCGTGCCATCCCAGGAGGTGATTCGCCGATACATCGAGAAGAACGGGAAGGACTACCGCCTGGAGGTGAAAGGGCCGCATCCGGTTGAGCGGTTCCGCCAGCGGGATCAGGTGATCCGCTAAATACAACAGGATGTGCAGGCTGTAGTCAGCGGTTCAACCGAGCCGGGCAGGCAGCCTGCAATCCGCTTTTCGATTTCATTTCATGCCGAAGGAGACAGATATGGGAAATGAGGATCAACCATTGCAGCCGCCCCAGCATCAGGAGAAACAGCCCGGAGAGCGCTCTGAAATGACCCCGGTGCCCAAGACGGAGCGGGATGACTACAGACCCAGCGGAAAACTTCAGGACAAGGTCGCCATCGTCACCGGCGGAGACAGCGGCATCGGACGGGCGGTTTCCATTCTCTTTGCCAAAGAGGGGGCCGATGTGGTCATCGTCTACCTGGATGAACATGGGGACGCCCGGGACACCAAGCGACGGGTGGAAAAAGCAGGTCGCAAATGCCTGACCCTGTCCGGTGATGTGGGAAATCCGGATTTCTGCAAAGAGGTGGTTCAAGAGACGGTGGCTGCCTTCGGGAAACTGGATATCCTGGTCAACAACGCCGGAGAGCAGCATGCTTACGAGAGCATCGCCGATGTCACCCCGGAACAGCTGGAGCGCACCTTTCACACCAATATCTTTTCAATGGTCTATTTCGTCCAGGCCGCCCTTCCGTACCTTGAAGATGGCGGTGTGATCGTCAATTCCACTTCGGTCACCGCCTATCAGGGGCATCCCAAATTAATTCCCTACGCCTGCACCAAGGGGGCCATTACCGCCTTGACCCGTTCCCTGGCCGTCAGTTTGGCCGACAAAAACATTCGGGTCAACGGGGTCGCTCCCGGGCCGGTCTGGACCCCGCTGATTCCCGCCAGCTTCAGTGAGGGAAAGGTCGAACAGTTCGGGAAAAGCACTTTGATGGGACGCTCCGGAGACCCTGTGGAGATCGCCCCGAGCTACCTGTTTTTGGCTTGTGAGGACGCCTCTTTCATGAGCGGCCAGGTGCTGCACCCCAACGGGGGCCGAATCGTCAATGGATGAGCTTTCCGCATTTCACCTCTTGACACATTCTTCCCGTGCGTATACCCCTTGAATGATCCGTATTCGGGGGTTCCGAAGCGGTACGCGGTATTTGAAAGAAGGTTTGAAACGGCGCGGGAAATGATATGATTCGAACATCGATTTTCCTGCGGCCATTTGCGGTTGAACCATTTCAGAAGGAGGTTTTATGAAGCTTCGGCACAGAACCCTTTCCATTGTCCTGTCCCTTTTCTTTGTTTTTTTGCTCGCGGGCGCAGCCTGGGCGTCTACCCTGGAGGAGATCATCAAGCGCGGTGAACTGCGGGTGGCGGTGCAGACCCAGGGCCCTCCTTTCAGCTTTATCGACAAAAACGGCGAGCGGACCGGCAGTTCCGTGGAATTTTGCCGGTTGATGGCCGAGGAGATGGGGGTCAAAATCAAATTCCTCGATTTCGACTGGGACGGTTTGATTCCGGCCCTGCTCTCGGGCAAAGCCGATGTGCTGGCCGCCGACATGACCGCCAACCTCAAGCGGGCCCTCAAGGTCTCTTTCACCGAACCCTTCTATGAGTCGGGCACCATCATCTTCACCAAAAAGGACGCCCCATACGAGACCATTGAAGATTGCAACAACAAAGATGTCACGGTTGCTCTGCTGCTGGGCTCCACCGGTGTGGCCGACGCGGAACGGTTTCTGCCCAAAGCCGAGCAGAAGACTTACAAGGGCGGCGGACCGCTCCTGATCAACGCCGTCCTTCAGGACCATGCGGATATCGGGGTCAATGACAAATCGGCGGTGCGCGGCCAGTTGGCGAATTTTCCGCCCGACAGCATCAAGATTCTGGATGTGGACATGTCGGCCCAGCCGCTGGCCTTTGCGGTGCGACCCGAGGACCAGCACCTCAAGGAATGGATCAATCTTTTTTTTACCTGGATCAAGGAAGACGGTCGATACGACAAAAACATCAATTACTGGGTCGAATCCATGAAGTGGAAAGAAGACCATTAATTGGATGATTCCTCTGTTCGGACGCCGCGCAATGCGGCGTCCGTCCCCTTCGAATGCTCCGACAGACCTGAAGATCCCCCATGCTGAGCGCTTTCAATTTTCGGGTAATCTGGGATTACATGGATCTATTTCTACGAGGTCTCTGGGCCACCGCCTGGATATCCGCCATCGGGCTGTCGGGGGCACTGCTGGTGGGCATCATCGCCTGTATGATGCGCATTTCCGGCAAAAAGTTGATGTCCGGGCCGGCCGTCGCCTATATCGAACTGATCCGGTCCACCCCGCTTCTGGTCCAGCTCTATTTTTTCTATTTCGGGCTGCCCTCTCTGGGCATTCGGTTCACGGAATACCAGACCGGCATCTTTGCGCTGTCTCTCAACAGCGGGGCCTACATGGCCGAAATTCTGCGGGCCGGGGTTCAGTCGATCCCGGGCGGACAGATCGAAGCCGGCATCGCCTTCGGGCTCAACTATCTTCAGCGGCTGCGCTATATCATTCTGCCCCAGGCCATCGGCGTCACCATTCCGCCCATGCTGGGCCAGACCATCGTCCTGGTGAAAGACAGCGCGCTGCTTTCCCTGATCTCGGTTTTTGAACTGACCCGCGCCAGTCAGATTCTGACCTCGGAGCGGTTCATGCCGGCCGAAGGGTTTCTGACGGTGGCGGTTTTCTATCTCCTGCTCTATTATATTCTGAAATCCTTATCCGCCTGGTGGCAGCGGCATCTTATTCACCGGCAGGCCTGAGACCGGATACGCCATGTGGAGTTTTTATTTTTCTCAATTGACGGACAGCATCCCCTTTTTCCTGAAGGGCCTTTGGATGACCTTCAAGGTTTCGGGGATCAGTCTGGTGCTGGGGACGATTCTCGGATTCTGCGTCGGTATCGCCCGGGCGGGCAGGATCAAGCCGCTCCGGTATCTACTCTATGTGTATGTCGATTTCATGCGGGGGACCCCCTACCTGGTCCAGATTTTCATCGTCTTTTTCATTCTGCCGGAATGGGGAATACAGCTGGCGGCGTTTCCTGCAGCCGTCTTCAGCCTGACCCTTTATGCGGGGGCGTATATCTGCGAAATCGTGGCCGGCGGCATCGAGGCGGTGGACGCGGGCCAGACCGAAGCGGCCATGGCCACCGGTCTCAACCGGTTCCAGCGGATGCGGTATGTGGTCATGCCCCAGGCCATGCGGACCATTCTGCCGCCCCTGGTGGGCCAGTATGTGCTGCTGATCAAGGATTCGTCCATCGTGTCGGTGATCGGGCTGACCGACATCACCCGGGTCGGCTGGCTAACGGTTCAGCGGATACCCGAGGGCATCATGGTCTTCGGTCTGGTGGGCGCTCTCTATTTTTCCATCTGCTATCCGTTGATTCTGCTGTCCAACTGGTTTGAACGGCGGCTGCGGGCCCAGGGCGGTTGAAAGGCGATTCGGTATGATCCGATTTGAAAAGGTCAACAAATGGTTCGGCAGGCACCATGTGCTCCAGGATATCGATTTTCATGTGGCGGCCGGGGATGTGGCGGTGATCTGCGGTCCCAGCGGTTCGGGCAAGTCGACCCTGATCCGGTGCATCAACCGGCTCGAACCGATTCAATCGGGCGATATCGTAGTGGACGGCATGTCCCTGACCGACCGAAAAACCAATATCACCCGGCTGCGGGCCGAGGTGGGGTTCGTGTTTCAGCAGTTCAATCTCTATCCGCACATGACCGCCCTGGAAAACGTCATCTTGGCGCCCCTCAAGGTTCGAAAGATGAACAAAAAGGAAGCCGATGATCTCGGGCGGGAGCTGCTGGAAAAGGTGGGCATTCAGGAAAAGGCTTCAGCCTACCCGGCCCAGCTCTCCGGCGGGCAGCAGCAGCGGGTGGCCATCGCCAGGGGTCTGGCGATGCGGCCGAAAATCATGCTCTTTGACGAACCGACTTCGGCACTGGACCCGGAGATGATCAACGAAGTGCTCGACGTGATGCGCAAACTGGCCTTCGAAGGCATGACCATGGCGGTGGTCACCCATGAAATGGGATTCGCCCGGGAGGTCGCCAACAAGATGGTCTTCATGGATGACGGCAAGATCATCGAAACAGGCGATCCCGAGCAATTTTATACCAATCCCCAAAATGAACGGACCCGGCTGTTTTTGAGCAAGATCCTGAGCCATTGACGGGACCGGCCCACCGGCCCGGCAGTATAGCCGTATTTAAACCCCTCGCCGAGTTTCCAATCCCTTGTATTCCGCTGAAAACCCTGTTTTACACCATCGGCCTGTGGGGTAATCTGATTTCGGTTTTCGGCAATTGAGGCCGCCCCATCCTCATCCCTCGCATTCTTCCATAGATTTGCACTGCCAGTCCTCGATGGTCCGCTTTTCGGTATCGAAATTCTCAGGAAGAAATGGAGTCGCTTCCCGGCCGAAGGGAGTGAACGGATGCCGGGTAAAGAGAGCGGAAATCAGAAGGACTGATCCATTCCCGCCCTTTTATAAAGATCATAAAAATGATGGGTCGGACCATACCCCTTTCCGATCGGGAGGGAATGGGCGATGGCGCCGGTGATATAGACCTTGGCTGCTTCCACCGCATCGAAAAAGGAATACCCCAGCGCCAGATGGGCTGCGATGGCCGAGGAAAAGGTACACCCGGTGCCGTGGGTATTTTTTGTTTCCACCCGGTCGCTACGAAGCTCCCGATATGCGCTGCCGTCGAAGAGCACGTCGGTGGCGTCGGCATCCCCCAGGTGGCCGCCCTTGACCACCACGTTCTTGGCGCCCAGTTCCAGTATTTCCCGGGCCGCCGCCTTCATTCCTTCCAGATTCATGATTTTTCGGTCGATCAGCACCTCCGCCTCAAAAATATTCGGTGTGACCACTTCGGCCAGCGGGAAAAGCCGGCTGACCAGGGCCTCCTGCGCATCTTTTTGCAGAAGGTGATAGCCGCTTTTGGAGATCATCACCGGATCGAGAACCACCGGGGGCGGTTGAACGGAGGACAAGGCGCGGGCGATGGCGTCGATCAAAGGCACACTGGAGACCATGCCGATCTTGACCGCATGGATGTCGATATCCTCGAACAGGCAGGCGATCTGGTCATGGACGATCTCCGGATCCATCTCCTGAACCGCGTAGACCTTCTGGGTATTCTGAACGGTGACGGCGGTAACGGCGCTCATGCCGTAGACCCCGAGGGCCTGAAAGGTCTTCAGGTCGGCCTGAATGCCGGCGCCGCCGCCGGAATCGGAGCCGGCGATGGTGAGGGCGGTTTTCATAAGCATCTCCTTTGGCGAACGCGTGAAACAGACGGCCGAAAAAGAAGGGAAGCGGGTTGGATAAACGGAAAAAAAGCGTTGACCGGCGGCTTCCGAGTTCCCTACGACAGTCTGAACTGTATCAGGCTCGGTGGGTGTGATCTCAGCCCCGCGCCCGTGCGCGGGACACCCCGATCGGAACAGAAGGAATTAGATCTGGAATCTTTTTGAATTGCAAGTTGTTTTTCAAGACCGGGATTCGGACCCGAACCAATCCCGACAGACATCCCCGAGTTTTCGAGCGTTTTCAAGGGGATTTTTCGTCCGGGAGATGTAGCTGATGACGGCGATTCCGGACGCGCCGTGCTCAAAGCATGACCGGGCATTATCGGCGGTGATGCCGCCGATCGCCACCACCGGTACCGGTGATTTTTCGACGATTTCCTTAAATCCGGCCGGGCCTTTGACCGTTTTGGCATCGGCCTTGGTGCCGGTGGCGAAGACCGGACCGGTCCCCATGTAATCGCAGGGGGCGAGGTCGGTGGCGGCCAGTTCCGCCAGGTCGGAGACGGATGTCCCCACGATGGCTTCAGGACCCAACCGCTGACGTGCCAGGCCAGGCGGATCATCCGACTGGCCCAGGTGGACCCCGTCCGCCCCGACCTGTATCGCCAGATCGATATGGTCGTTGATCACCAGCCCCACCCCATTTTGTCGGCAAAAGTCCCGAATCTGAATCACTTCCCGAAAAAGTGAATCGTCATAGGATTTATTCCGGTACTGGATCAGGGTGGCCCCGCCTGCAATCGCTGCCCGAACCTGGTCAATCGGAGCATATTCCGGGGCGCTGTCATCGGTAATGAAATAAAACCGGAGTGCCTCGGTAAGCGGGTTCATGGGCGCCCTTTGCCGCTTTCATAACGCCGGACCCAGGAATGAAAAATTCCGGCCTTGTCCGGCCCGTGTTTTTCCAGCCCCTGGACGATCCACTCCACCGAATTTTCCCGGACCAGGTCGGTGCAATCTTTGGAGAAAAATTTGTCGGCGTAGGCGATGATCTCTTCCTCCACCGTGGTCGGCCGCATGTCCCGAACGGGCAGAGGGAGCCGATTTCTTTCGATCTCTTCGGCCGTGATACCCACCCCGATATGGCGCTCGCAGACCAGGCCGTGGCGATGCAGGCCGTGCTTTTCAAGGATGGAGCGGCCGAGAATTCCGTGGCACAGGTAGGGGTGTCGCCCGTGGCAGCAGAGCTCGGGGGCGTTTGTCATGAAGATGCCGATGTCGTGGAGCAGGGCCGCCTCTTCAATAAACGTGAGATCCGGATTCAGATGGCCCACCTGGCGTGCGGCTTCCAGCGCTTTTTCGGCGACCCGTTCGTTATGGGCCATCAGCATTCGGAAAAGATCCGTATCCGGATTATAGTACGCCAAAAAGATTTCTTGGGGATTGACCATCTTTCGTGATCTTCGGTTCGGGGTTAAGCTGTTTTCCCGGCCAGCAGAACCCCTTCGATAAAGGGATCGATGTCGCCGTCGAGCACGCTGTTCACGTTTCCGATATCCAGATCGATTCGGTGATCTTTGGCCATCTGGTACGGATGCAGGACATAGGAACGGATCTGGCTGCCCCAGGCGATCTCTTCCTTGGCGGCATTGATTTCATCCCATTTTTCATCTTGCTTCCGTTTTTCGAGTTCATAAAGACGGGACCGAAGCACCTTCATGGCCAGGTCCTTGTTCCGGTGCTGGGATTTTTCCTGCTGACACTGGACCACGATACCGGTGGGTTGATGGGTGATCCGCACCGCGCTGCTGGTCTTGTTGACGTGCTGACCGCCGGCGCCGCTGGCCCGGAAGACATCGATGCGAAGGTCTTTTTCATCGATATCCACCACGATTTCATTGTCCAATTCCGGATAGACGAACACCGAGGCAAAAGAGGTGTGGCGCTTTCCGCCCGCATTGAAGGGGGAGATCCGGACCAGACGGTGAACCCCCCGTTCCGATTTGAGATACCCGTAGGCGAATTTTCCGGATGCGGTAAAGGTCACGCTTTTAATGCCGGCCTCATCCCCCGGCTGAAGGTCGATGATTTCGCTGTCATACCCTTTCTTCTCCACCCATCGGGCATACATGCGAAAGAGCATCTCGGCCCAGTCCTGGGCTTCGGTCCCCCCGGCGCCTGCATTGATGGAGATGATGGCGTTGTTGGCGTCATTTTCGCCGTCCAGCATCAGATTCAGTGAGAACTGATTGATCCGTTTTTCAATGGCGTCCACCTGGGATTTCACCTCTTGAAGGACGCCGCCGTCGCCTTCCTCCTCGGCCAGTTCCAGCAGCACCTGGCTGTCTTCCAGATCGGCTTCCAGGGCCTTGAAGGCGTCGATCTTGTCGGTCAGAACGGTGCGCTCCTGAAGAATGGATTTGGCCTCTTCCGGATTGTCCCAGAATCCTTCCCGGGAGAGAATGTGTTCGATTTCCGCGAGCCGTTTTTCCTTCTCGGCCAGGTCAAAGATAACCCCGGAGCTGTTCTAATTGCTGATGAAGGTCTTTGACGGTCTGTTTCAGTTCTGAATTCATTGTTTTTTCCTCCTGTATGCATTGAATGTGATCAGAATAAGGGTCACTCCCAGACAGAGGCGGGCGAACCAGTCTCCATACCGGGAGTATATCGTTTGAATATCAAGTTGCGGGACTTCCCGGGTCATGACTGCGTCCTCGAACAGCCGGGTGGTCGCCATGATCCGTCCCGCCGGATCGATGAACCCGCTGATGCCGGTATTGGCCGAGCGGATCAGCGCCCGTCGGTTTTCAACGGCCCGGAACACCGCCATGGAAAAATGCTGGTAAGGGGCGCTGGTGGCGCCGTACCAGGCATCATTGGTGACGTTGACCAGCAACCGGGCCCCGTTTCGCGCCATGGCCGACGAGAGATTCGGAAAGATCCCTTCGTAGCAGATGAGCACTCCGAGCCGGTGCCCTTCGGAAATCAGCACCTCCCCCATTCTGCCGGTTTTGAAATCGCCCACCTGTTCCACGATCTTGCCTACAAATGGAAGCCATTGCTTGAGCGGCACATACTCCCCGTAGGGAACCAGGTGAACCTTGTCGTACTTGCCCGCGACTTCCCCTTTCGGATGAATGAAAAAGGCGCTGTTGTAATAATCGACCTC
>JBEPWQ010000056.1:0-16924 GCA_041642315.1 Desulfobacteraceae bacterium
CCCCCGCGGACAACTTTTCAAGGGAGAGAATCTCACCGCCGGACAACCCGGAGAGCACCTCCACCTTTCCGTCGATCCGCTTTCCGGTCTGAATGAACCGGCGCTTCCAGACATCCCCCTCTTTGACCCGGACCAGCTCCAGCTGCCCCACCCGCCGGACCGCTTCCCGAGGGATCACCACCACCTGGTGCTCGCCCACCGGAATCAGGAGCTTACCGAACATCCCCGGATACAGCCCGGAAATTCTGGGGACGGATGCCTTCACCAGAAAGGTGCGGGTCTGGGGATCGGCATAGGGGACGATCTCCTCCACCTCGGCCTCCACCGTCTCCTCGAGCGGGGTAATGTTGACCCGGAGGCGTGTTCCGGGAGTGACCTTTCGAATCAGTCCTTCCCGCACATAGGCCTCCAGGCGAAGGCTGCCGGCGGTCTGGAGCTTGAGCAGCGGTTTGCCGGGCATGGCCATGTCGCCGGGGTCGACCAGGCGCCGAAGGACTTCCCCCGATTCCGGCGCCAGCAGCTGGGTGTAGCCGAGGGAGATCTCGGCCTCACGAATCACCTCCCGGGCCTGCTGAATCCCGGCTTCAGCTCCGGCCAGGGCGTCTTTGGCGCTCTGAAGATTGGCCTTCGCCTGAAGATAGGCGGACCGGGCCTGTTCCAGATCCCGACGGGTAGCGGCCTGGCTTTCAAAATAATTCCGAATGCGTTTGAAATCGGCCTCGGCCGTCTTAAAGGCCGCTTCGGCGGCGATGACCGACTGGCGGGCCTGCTCCCGGGCCGCCTCGGCGCTTTTGAGCCCCTGCCGGGCCTGGTCCAGCCGGGATTCCGACTGCCGGCTGTCCAGGGAGATCAAGAGGTCCCCTTTGTTGACCGTATCCCCAGGACCCACCGTGACATCCAGCACCTGGGCGGTGACCCGGGCCTCGATGTTCGACTCCACCCGGGGCCGCACCGTGCCGACGGCTTCATAATATTCGGTGATGTTCTGATTTTCCGCTTTCGCCGTTTTCACCGGATCGGATTCGGAGGCGAATGCCGGCCCGAAAATCAGACAGGCCGCCAGAACCGAAATTAGACAATAGATAGTCGATTTCATGAAAATTTTTCCTGTTTTTCTATTCGATCCCGATTCCTTTGGCCTTGGCCCAATATCCGAGGGCACGGCCGATTTCCGCCAGTGCTTTCTGCCGGTCATAATAGGCGGCGGTGGCGCGGATGCGGGCGCGATTCCGGTCCAGCTCCGCCTGAAGATACCGGGTGATGGTGACCGATCCGCCTTCGAACTGCTTCTGGACCAGGTCCAGGGATTCTTCGGCGGCCGCCGCGCTTTGCCGGGCCGCCTCCAGCCGGGCCCGGGCCGCTTCCAGGTTCTGATAGGCGGTTTTGACATCCATCTGCACCGACAACCGTAAATTCCGGTCGGCCGCCAGGGTTTCCGCCAGTCGGGCCGAGGCCATATTCACCGCGGCCCGGGTGCTGAACCCGGTGAAGAGGTCCCAGTTGAGAATCACCGCCACCATCCAGTTTTCCCGGTCGGTATCGTAACCCAGAGATTCGTCGTCAAAGTAGTATTTGGCTTGCATATCCAGCCGGGGAAGATACTCGGTTCGGGCCGCATCCACGGCCATGGCCGCTTTTTCCACCCGGGCCCGAATCTGTTTCAGATCGGGGCGCTGGGCCAGGGCATACTCGATGCCCCGGTCGTATACCTGTGGAAAGGATGCGGCGGGCAACCCGTCGGGCTGCTCCAGAACCAGTTTCGCATTCGGATCGATCCCCAGAAGGGTGGCCAGGGCGGTCACGGCGGTCTGATACCGGTTTCGGCTTTGGACCAGCTCTTCCTGAGATTGAGCCAGCCGCGCTTCCAGCGAAAGAACATCCGATTTCAGGGCGCTGCCGCCGCGAAGCCGCACCCGCATCATCTCCAGCTCCTTTTGAACAGTGGCGATGGACTCCCGGGAGATGCGGATGAACTCCCCTGCCGCCAGGACATCATAGTAGGCGCCGATCACCGAGGCGATCAGGCCGTTTTCCACACTCTCCCGGTCCAGCTGAGAAATGGCCAGGCCGGTCCGGGCCATTCGGCGGTTGAGGTAGTCCCGGCCCCCGCTGAAAAGGTTCAGCCGTCCGGTGAAGCCGGTTTCGAAATTGTCCAGTTCACCGGGAGAATTGAAATCGGCGTCGGGCGGCAGTTCCCGCTGGTCGATTTTTTTGAAGAGGTATACCGATGGAGCGTCGGCGTGGGTGTATTCGGTATAAAGGCCGAGGGCCGGATAAAAAGCGGCATTGGCCTGTTGAATGGCGGCCTCGGCCTGCATGAGGCGGGCCAGTGCCATTTGGTTTTCCGGGTTGTTTTCCAATGCGACGCGAATGGCCTCTGCCAGGGAAATCTTTTCGGCGGCGGTGGATGAAGATGCCCGGCCCGGGGCTTCTTCAACCGCGAGCGGGCCGATGCGCACCAACTCGGCCCGGGAGGCCGTGATTTCTTCGTATTGATAACGGCTGCACCCGGTCAGAAAGATCAGCAGACAGATCATATGTCTTTGCATGTTCATTCACTCCAAGGACTGGGGGTGGGATTGAATGCAACTTCTTATATCCGTTTCACGGGATCAGCGATTCGACAAAACACCCGCCGCCGCCTCCGTCTTCTTCCGCCACGCTCTCGTGCTCCACAAAAATTTCCTGGGTGGAGGCGATCAGGGCCCGGGCCGCATTGACCCGGGCCCCGGTGAAAACACGCCCCTCCAGGGATGCAAGCGGTTCGGCGCCGTTGAGAATGGCGTTTTTCACCTCCAGGTGGGTCAGCTCCGGCCGGTGGGACCAGACCAGACCGGCGATGCCGGCCACCACCGGTGCGGCCATGGAGGTGCCGCTTTTAAATCCGTATTCATCCCCTTCGAATTCCCATCGGATTCCGGTGAGGAGGATATCATCCACGGCGGACCCGGCAAAAGTTCTGGACTCGTTGGACTCCAGTCGAAACCGCAGGTAAAAGGCATCCCCCAGTTCGTCTTCGCTTCCCCACCCCAGAATTCTTTCAATGCCATCGGAAAATCCGGTAACGAACCCGGTTACCGGAAAATCGATGGAAAAATTGATCCCGTCCGTGGAGCCTTCCATGAATAGAAAATCTACGTTTTCCTCCAGCCGGAACCGGGACCGGAACTGAATGTGGAGGCCGCGAAAATTATCGGCCTCGATGGGATTTCGGGTCTGAATGGATGAATTTTCATTGTTTGCGTAATCCCCCTCGGAGTCCTGCATAACCCAGGAGCCGAATTCGGGATCGAATACCCGGGACCACCGTTCATGCACCGCCTCCTTGATCCAGCGGTCGTCCCCGGATTCGAAATCCTCGAAAAACAGCTCCACACGATCGGGAGGCACGGTGCTGAAGATATTGGAGACGATACTGCCGCCCGGAGCCCCCACATCCACGGAAGCGGCGCCGAAATTGGAGTAGGAAGCCAGGTGGTCGTTCTCGTTGGTGGCGGCAACGGAGATGATGTTGGGCAGCTGATATCCCGCCGGATAGGTCTGAAACCGGTCATTGTCGTTGTTTTCGTTTCCCGCGGCCGCCACCGCCAGAACCCCCTTGTCGTCGGCATAGCGGAAGGCGTCGCGCTGGAATTGACTGGGGGACGGCCCCCCGAAGCTGCAGTTGATGATTCGGGCCCCGTTGTCCACCGCATACTCGATGGCGCTGATAATGTTGATGGACTGAATGATGGCGTCCAGAAACGAGCTGGTCTCGAACAGATCGAAGATCTGCAGGGCCATGATCTTCGCCCGCCACATCACCCCGGCGGTGCCCCGCCCGTTGCCCCCGTGAGCGGCGATGATCCCGGCGACGTGGGTGCCGTGACCGTCGCCGGAGAAATCCCGGGAGTAGTCCGATGGATTGGCGTCGTTATTCACGAAATCCCATCCATGGACATCATCCACATACCCGTTGTCGTCGTCGTCGATGCCGTTGCCGGGGATTTCGCCCGGGTTGATCCAGGTATTGTCGATCAGGTCGGGATGCTCGAACGCCACCCCGGAATCGATCACGGCGATGACCATATCCGGGTTGCCGGTGGCAATATCCCAGGCCTCGGGGGCCGCGATATCCGCTCCGGGCAGCCCCACCCTTCCGTTTACCGTCTGGCCCCGGTTGTGAAGATACCAGAGTCGGTCGAAATCGGGATCATCCGGAACGGCCATCGGCTTGTAAAGATAATTGGGTTCGGCATGTTCCACTTCCGGGATGGACTCGAGGATCTTCAGCGCCTCGTCCGTGGTCATGGGTTCAGGGAGGCGCCAGTGTTCCAGGCCGATGCTTTGCACCGTTTTAATCACCTCGGCTTCGAACCGGCTCCGCACCCGGTCCTTGTCGGATTCGGCCGTGCCAGGCCTGAATTTGACCAGGACTTCCCGGTTCACGTAGGGGGCGTCTGCTGCTTTCGAATCGGGGTCGGCGGCCCGGGCAGCCGCCGGTTTCATCGAGATCAGAAGACAGATCCAGAGGCTGATGACCACCGCCGTTCGTATCCTCTTCATAGGCTGATTCTCCTTCGGAATTTTAGATAATCGAGTGGATATCAAGAGGCCGCTTCGGCGGGATTGCTGACCCGAATGGCGTCCTTGCCCTCTCCTTTGACATGGAACATGGCCTGATCCGCCAGCGCCAGCAGACCGTTGACGTCCTGGGCATCTTCCGGATAGGTCGCCAGACCGAAACTCGCTCGAATATAGATCTCATGCCCGTGGTGGGTCAGGTAGGGGGTTTCCCGAATCCGAACCCGCAAGTCCTCCGCCTTTTCCAGTGCCCGATCTTTGTCATAACCCGGCAGCACCACCACGAATTCGTCCCCGCCGTAGGCAACCCCGTAAGCCGGTGCGGTCAGCGCCCCCTGAATGGTGCCGGCCAGCTCCTGCAGGGTCTGGCTGCCCTTGAGGTGGCCGTAAGTGTCCACCACCCGCTTGAAGTTGTCGATGTCCATGAAAATCAATGAAAAAAGGAGGTTCTTTTCGGCGCTGACGGCGACCAGTTTTTTAAGGGCCTGGTAAAGATACCGGGTATTGTAAAGCCCGGTCAGATTGTCGTGGATGGCCTGAAACCGGAACTGTTCCCGGCTTCTTCGAAGTTCCTCCTCCACCTCTTTTCGGGCGGTATGGTCGATGACGATGCCCTCGATCATTGGCCGGCCGTCATGGTCCTGGGTCAGACGGGCGTTGACCATGATCCAGGCCGGGGTGCCGTCTTTTCGGCGAATTTTCATTTCATAATCGGTCAGTATGCCCCTCCGCTTCAGGGCTTCGACCATGCGGACCCGGTCCTCCGGATCTTCATAGAAGGCGGTCGCCACATCCTCTACCGCCAGCACCTCTTCGGGGGAGTCGTAGCCCAGAATTCGGGTGTAAGAGGGGTTGAGGCTGGTGATCCGGCCCGAAATGGTGCTCTGAAACATTCCCTGCACCGCATTCTCGTACATGCTTCGATACCGCTGTTCGGCCCGGCGGCGTTCGATAATCTCGGCCTTGAGCCGGGTGTTGGTCGTCTCCAGGGCCTTTCTGGAGCGGTATAATTCCAGATGGGTTTTGACCCGGGCCAGCAGTTCCGCCTCATTGACCGGCTTGACGACATAATCCATGGCCCCCACTTCAAATCCCCTTACCAGAGATTCGGTTTCCGTTTTCGCGGTGAGAAACAGGACCGGAATATCCCGGGTCCCGGGATACTCCCGAATCCGCCGGCACACTTCAAAGCCGTCCATCTCCGGCATCATGATATCCAGAAGCACCAGGTCGAAGGGGGTGGAGCGGGTCATCTCCAGTGCCGCGGAGCCGCTCTGGGCAAAGGCCATATTGAATCCTTCTCCCTGAAGGATGTTGGCCACCACCTGGATATTCTTGGGGACGTCATCCACGATGAGAATTTTGTATTTTTTCTCCTTTTCTTCAGCCATTGATCGGCGCCTCCGTATGTTCGCGGTGCATGGATTTGATCTCCTGAATCAGGTCCGGATACGCTTCGAGGGTTTTGTTGATCTGTTCAATGTCAAAAGTGCTCACCTGGGTGTTCAGGCGGTTTCCGAATTCCCGAAGCGGGCCCACTGAGTAGGCGTGGCCCAGCTTTTTCATGAGCTGACCGAACTCAGCGATGTCATCGAAAAATCCGGTCTGACGAGCTCTATCCCATAATTTGGCGCATCGGGTCTCCAGCACCTGAATCAATTGCGGTATTCTTTCCAGTACTTCGGGCGACAGAACTTCGGGCGCCTCGCCTTTTTCAGCCTTTTCCGGCATATGCGGTTCAATCGCCTCCATGCGGTGCGGAAGAAAGGGGGCCAGATGGCGAATCATGTCCACCCGCCGGATCGGTTTGGTCAGCACCTCGTCAAAGCCGCAGGCCATGATGCGTTCATGATCCCCCTTCATTCCCGAAGCGGTCAGGGCCACCACCGGGATTTCCCGAAGGATATCGTCGGAGCGCAGCAGGGCGGTGGCGTCGCATCCGTCCATGATCGGCATGCGGATGTCCATAATGATCAGATCCGGACGATGTTCCCGGGCTTTGCGAATTCCCTCTTGGCCGTTGTCCGCCTCCAGAAACCGCAGGGGGGTATCCTGAAAATAAGCTTTCACCAGGCTTCGGTTGGTTTCGATATCGTCCACAATCAGCACCGTGGCCGGTTCGAATTCGATCTTTTCATCTTCCGACACCATGATCCCGCGGCCTTCTCCCCCGTCTTCGGCCACGCTCACATCCCTGAGCACCACCAGAAACCGGCTCCCCTTATCGATCCGGCTCTGCACGGAAATGGCCCCGTCCATCATTTCCACCAGGCGTTTGGTAATGGTCAGCCCCAGACCGGTACCGCCGTATCGTTTTGTACTTTGACCGTCCTGCTGTTTGAACGCCTCAAAGATCTTCTCAAGGGAATCCTGTGCGATGCCGATACCGGTATCCTCCACCGTCAGCATCAGATCCACCGAATTTTCCTTCTGATTCGGCCGTTGAATCTTCTGGGCCGCAATTCGAATGTAGCCCGCCTCCGTGAATTTAACCGCGTTACCCACCAGATTAAAAATGATCTGACGCAGACGGACCTCGTCCAGCAGCAGTTTTTTGGGAATATCCGGGGCGATATCGATGATCAGCTTGAGACCCTTTTCTTTGATTCGCATGGAAAAAACCTGTTCGATATCCTCGAATACGGCCCGCAGGTTTACCGACTCGTATTGAAGCTCCATCTTTCTGGCTTCGATTTTGGAGAGATCCAGTATGTCGTTGATCAGGGTCAAAAGGCTTTTGGCACTGGTTCGAATCGACACCAGATAATTCTTCTGGCGTTCATCCGTTACCATCCCGTAAAGGATTTCAGTAAACCCCAGTACCGCATTCATGGGGGTTCGTATTTCATGAGACATATTCGCCAGGAATTCACTCTTGGCGCGGTTCGCGGTTTCCGCCGCATTCTTTGCATCCCGAAGGGCGGTATTGGTTTTTCGAAGCGCTGCGGTCCGCTTCACCACCAGGTCTTCCAGATGTTCTCGGTGCTCTTTGAGTTCTTTTTCCTGAGACTGAATCTCTTTGAGCATTTCATTGAACCCGTCGATGAGCACTCCGATTTCATCATTCCGATTGTGTTTTTCCGCCCGCACCGAATAATCCTTCTCCTGGGAAATGGTCAATGCGGTCTGGGCCAGGTTCAAAATGGGAACGGAGACGATCCTCTGCAGAAAAGAAGAGAGGATCAGGGCTACAAAAAAGCCGACCAATATGATCACCCCGACAATTGCAAGATACTGTTGAAGCTGGGTACGCATCTCTCCAAGGTCGTGCCGAATGTAGATGGTGCCGATCATTTCCCGGTCCACAAAAATCTGCTGAAACAGATGAAGAAAATGGGGATCGAAAAAATGGCTGGTGGGCTGAACCTTCGGCGGAGCAATGGATTTCTGCCTGCCGGCGGCGGAATAGGTGGCAAAAACCGTTCCATTCTGCTTGTAGATACAGGCGAAGACGATACCGGGGCGGGTTCGAAAAGCGGACAGATGCCGCTCCGCCGTGAATCGATCATCAAAGACCAGTGCGCCTTCACTGTTCATTCCCACCACCTGAGCGAGGGTGGAGAGATCCTTCACGAGGTTCTGCCGAAAGGTGAGAATCTCTTTGGTCACAAAGGCGATGGAAGCCAGCAGCAAAGTAATGCCGGTGGTGAACAGGATGATCCAGATCAGCTTCTGTTTAATGGAAGGGCTGAAAAACGGCATATCAGGGACCCTCCTGTATGATTTCAGCGGACATGAGAAGCTGAGAGCTGAATTTCAGATCTGCCGCCTCGGCCGCATCCAGATTCACGCCAAAGCGCAACCGCTGCTCTCGTTCGAAAAAATTGATGATCCCGCCAAGTTGAAGAAATCCGCTGGTTTCTCCCACCGTCAAAATCGGTCGCCCCCGGGCGAATGCAAGCCCTCTGCGGATCACTTCCATATCATCGGTGGCCAGATAGAGGAGATGGCAATTTGAGACCTCCGCCGCCGACTCCGGTTTCCGAACCACCAAACGGTGGTCACGAACCGTTTTGTCTCTGAGAGACAAAAGCACATCCGCATCCGGGTCGGAAGTGATGATGCACAGGACCAGCGGACTGTCAGGTTCGGATAAGGTTCCCTCGGGCCATTGAGTGAAGCGGGCGAAATGATAGATGAAGGCGGCCTTCACCTGATATTCCGAACCGGCCGTTGGTTGGGCCTGGATGTCGGTCGCCGGCAACAGAACCACCATCAACAAAAGCAAAAATCTCCCCGATTTTTGAAACCGCACGGTATGAAGTGCTGTCATCGAATCCTCTCTTAGAACCACCAATCGACTTTGAAATAGGCGCTTCGTTCGATTTCCAGGGAAGAAAATTCCGAATGCCGCTGTTCAAACAAATTCTGGCCCACCACCGCCAGCTCCAGCTCGGGCTGCGGTGACCAGGCCAGGCGGGCATCCAGGGTCGAATAGCTGTCCACGTCGTTTTCAGAAAGCTGGTCCACATACCGGTACCAGAGATTGAATTCCAATCGTTCCGTCAGGTCGATATCGGAGCGAAGCGAAACCTGGTTTCGGGGGTTGGCGCCTTCGAAGAGAAGAATATTTTGAAATCCAGCTTCGACCTCGGGGATCTTCTGGTGAAGTTCGGTCTCCAAAAAGGTGTAAGATCCCTGCAGACGCCAGAAATCGGTCGCCTGCCAGAAAGCCGAGACCTCAAATCCGTAGGATTCGCCGGAGAAATTGTTGTCGAAATAGGTGGGGATGACGACCTGGTTGTCGGCCCCGATTTCGGGTAACACCCGCTCTTCCAGCCGAACCGCGATCAGCCGGTCGTAATCATTATAAAAAGTGGCGATATTGAGCCAAAAGGGCTTGGCCGGTTGAAACCGGTAGCCGAGCTCATAGGCGATCAGGGTTTCCGGCTCCAGCCCGCCTTCTCCCCGAAGCTGAAGAATCACCGGGCGGTCAAACCCGGAATCCTCAGGCGGAAACACGAACCCGCTGATCACACCGTCGTGCTCGATCCGCGACGGTACCCGGACCGCTCTGGAAATCGCTCCCCAGAATGAATGCTTCGGTCGAGGGGTCCAGAAAAAACGGGCGGTGGGTTGGACATCCAGTCCGGTATACTCGTTATGCTCAAATTTGGCCCCGAAAACGAGACTGAACCGATCGGGAAAAACCTCAATTCTGTCCTGCACAAACGCACTGAAGAGATTCTGATCTTCGGATGTCGGATCGGTGCTGATATCGAAGCTTTCATCGAACCGATCGGAAATAAACCGCCAGTTCAGGCCCCAGACCAGTTCATTTCGGCTCATGAAATTAAAATTGTGCTGAAATTCGATGTCGGCGGTATGGGTCCGGACATTTCCGCCGTCGAAATCCTTGTCCAGGTAATCGTAGAAGAACTGAAGTACGGTCGCGGATGTTGAAGAAAGTCGATGCTGCCACCGGCTCAGAAAATGGCCGCCCTCGGCTCTGGAGGTTTCCTCTTCCTCGATGAGATCGGTTGAAGAAAAGGAGATTCGCTCCAGTTCATTTTCAAATCGATTGTAAAAGGCGCCCCCCTCAAAGGTAAAGGTATCCGGCCCATCGTTAGGGCGCCAGTCCATTCGAAAGCCGCCGCGGCCGGAATGCCAGTCGCTTTTGGAGGGGTCATTCTGAATATCCCGTTCATCCTCGAACAGTTTGCCCCGAACGAAGTATTTGGCAAAAATCCGGTAAAAAGCGTCCGCCCCGATCACATCGCCGTAGCGGACGGTCCCCACCCCCTCTTCGGTGCCGGCCAGAGCGGTCAATTCCCCTCCCTGAGTGATCCGGGCGCTCTTGGTAATAATATTGATGACCCCGTTGACCGCATTGCTGCCCCAGATGGAAGCCCCGGGGCCGCGGATCACCTCGATTCGGTCGATATCCTCCAGAACCGTATCCCGAACATCCCAGAATACGCCGGAAAAAACATTGGTATAGATACTGCGACCGTCGATGAGAACCAGGAGCTTGTTGGAAAAGAGTTCGTTCAAGCCCCGGATGTTGACCGCCCATTCAGTAGCGGATATGCGGGCCACCTGAACCCCGGGAACCATTCGCAGAAGCTCGGGAATGCTGGTGGCGCCCGACCGGCGGATATCCTCCTGTGTGATCACGAAAACGGCGGCAGGGACCTCGGAAAGCCGCTCCGGCATCTTGGAGGCGGAGGATATCTTGACGTTTTTAAGCTCTTCGAGGCTGAACTGAGTAAAATCGATTTCCGGAACAGAGCCCTCGGCGCTTTTCAAACCCGCACCAGCCGAAAAATAAAGCAGGATCACCAAACCGACCCATACGGTTCTTACAAGGTACGACTTTTGCCGGCAACCTGATGCGAGGATTCGGCAGCCACCTTCTTTCATGGAACCCCTCCCGGCGAAACGCCTGATCTCAGTTTCAAATCCGGAAAGAAAAGCCCCCCGGATCGGCCTCTTTCTTAATATACTTGTTCCATAGAATGCAAACGATAAACGGAACCTCTCGTGAAACATAAGCTGAAACCATCACGCAAAAATCGGGTTTTCAGCAAAGAAAATCCCAAGAGCAGTCACAAAAAACCGGAGCCGATGTCATGAACACGTCCAAAATGACCGATCCACTATTGGATTTAAAAACAGGACGGCATCTGCTATGAACATACCATGATACACCGGTTCTGAATTTTACCGAAAGGATTCGAAATGACCTCCGATTCACCCTATCCGCATCTCCTGGCCCCTTTGGATCTGGGATTTGTCACCCTGAAAAACCGCATCATCATGGGATCCATGCACACAGGGCTGGAGGAGGCGGCGGAAGGATTCAATCGGATGGCCGCCTTCTACAAAGAACGGGCACGGGGCGCCGCCTCCCTGATCGTCACCGGCGGCATATCGCCCAACTCCTCGGGACGGGCCTACGAAGGCGCCGCCATGCTGGCCTCTGAAGCGGAAGCAGAACCCCATGAGCTCATCACCCGGTCGGTTCACGAGGCCGGCGGTCTGATCGCGCTTCAGATCCTCCATACCGGACGGTATGCCTATCATGAAGAACTGGTAAGCGCCTCCCCCATACAGGCCCCCATCAATCCGTTCACCCCCCGGGCCCTGACCGAAGCGGATATCCAAGCGCAGATCAGCGATTTCGCCCGGTGCGCGGCGCTGGCCCGATCGGCCGGATATGACGGGGTGGAGATCATGGGCTCGGAAGGCTATCTCATCAACCAGTTCACCGTCCCCCGCACCAATCATCGCGAGGACGATTGGGGCGGGAGTTTTGAAAACCGCATTCGATTTCCGTTGGAAATCCTGCGCCGGGTCCGGGAAACCGCCGGAGAGGATTTCATCATTGTTTACCGGCTCTCGATGCTCGATCTGGTGGAAGACGGCAGCACCTGGGACGAAGTGGTGACCCTGGCCAAGGCGGTGGAAGCGGCCGGGGCGAATATCATCAAC
Organism: Desulfobacteraceae bacterium; assembly: GCA_041642315.1. GTDB lineage: Bacteria > Desulfobacterota > Desulfobacteria > Desulfobacterales > Desulfococcaceae > JAABSQ01. The sequence continues at coordinate 11,998 of JBEPWQ010000056.1, forward strand.
ACCGGCATCGGCTGGCATGAGGCCCGCATCCCCACCATCGCCATGATGGTGCCTCGCACCGCCTTCACCTGGGTCACCCGCCGATTGAAAGATCATGTCGAGGTCCCCCTGGTCACTTCCAATCGCATAAACAGACCGGAAACAGCCGAAAAGATCCTGGCGGGGGGAGACGCGGATCTCATCTCCATGGCCCGCCCTTTTCTGGCCGATCCCCGTTTTGTAGCCAAGGCGGCGGAAAATCGGTCCGACGAGATCAACTCCTGTATCGCCTGCAATCAGGCCTGTCTCGACCACATCTTCGAAGGACGAATGACCTCCTGTCTGGTCAATCCCCGGGCCTGCCACGAAACCATCCTCAATTACACCCCCGCTGCCGAACCGCGCCGATTCGCGGTCGTCGGGGCGGGACCGGCCGGACTTTCCTTTGCCACGGTAGCCGCGGAACGGGGCCATTCGGTGGTTCTTTATGAGGCTGAGGACCGGATCGGCGGGCTGCTCAACATTTCGGTTCGAATCCCCGGCAAGTCGGAGTTCCGTGAGACCCTGCGATATTTTCAAAAACGGCTGGAGATGACCGGCGTGGCGGTCAAACTCAATCACCGCGTATCGACTCGAGAGCTGATTCAGCAAGGGTATGACGCGGTCATTGCGGCCACCGGTGTGGTCCCCCGTAAGATCCGGATGCCGGGGATCGATCATCCCATGGTGCTCAATTATATACAGGTGCTGGGGGAGAAAATGGAGGTGGGCCGCCGGGTCGCCATCGTCGGTGCCGGGGGCATCGGATTTGATACGGCCGAATACCTCACCCACGGGGATACTGACACCGCTTTGAATGCAAAGGCGTTTTTGCGGGAATGGGGGGTTGACCCGGAATATCGGCGCCGCGGCGGACTCCATCCCGAAGGCCCCCTGCCGAATTCGGCGAATCGCGAGGTCTACCTCCTGCAACGTGCTCCGTCGAAGCCGGGCAAATCGCTGGGAAAGACCACCGGCTGGATTCACCGCCTGACCCTGAAAAAACGAAAGGTGCGGATGATCGGCGGAGTTACCTATCGCAAAATCGACGGCCGGGGCCTTCACATCACGGTGGAGGAACAGGATCGACTTCTGGAGGTCGATTCGGTGGTGATCTGCGCCGGCCAGGAATCGCTCAGAGATCTGGTGCCGGATTTGGAAAAGCAAGGGATCGAAACTCATCTCATCGGCGGCGCCGATGTGGCCGCCGAACTGGACGCCAAGCGGGCCATTGATCAGGGTGCACGACTGGCCGCGGAGATGTAGAAGACCCGGACCGATCAGGGGCGGCCGGATCTGGTGGATGAATTACTATCTTCTGGGAGGAGGAAACCTATGAAAATCAGCAGCGTATCAGAGATGAGAAGGATGGATAAGGCAGCGATTGAAACCTATGGAATCGCTGATGAAATCCTGATGGAAAACGCCGGGCTTGCGGCCTATTCTGCTCTTTCCGCACATATGGCTATCGAAAATCATCGGTTTCTGGTGATCTGCGGCGGCGGCAACAACGGGGGAGACGGCCTGATGATCGCACGAAAAATCCACTCCAATCATGGAATCGTCAAGGTCGTTCTCCTGAGTGATCCACAAAAATACAGCGGAGCGGCTGAAACCAATTACCGAGCTTTATCGCAGCTGCCTGTGGATATGGGAAAATTTGAATCGGTGGAGGCACTTAAAAATGAACTACCCCAATTTGATATGGTTATTGATGCGATCTTCGGCACCGGCATTTCGCGCAATGTGGAGGGAACATATCGAGATCTCGTCAATATTCTGAATCAAAACGCAGTCCCCATTCTCAGTCTGGATATCCCCTCGGGTATCAACGGGGATACCGGCCGGGTAATGGGCGTCGCGGTGCGTGCCGATATCACCGTTACCTTCGGGCTTCCTAAAATCGGAAACATGCTTTTTCCCGGGTACGATCATGGAGGAAAATTGTTTGTTTCCCATATTTCGTTTCCCCCGTCCATGTTCGGGGCGGATACTCTCAAAATCGAGGTGAATGATCCGCCCCCACTTCCGAAACGGGACCCGGCCGGACACAAGGGGACCTTCGGTGAAACGCTGTTCATCGCAGGCGCCGCGAGTTATTACGGTGCGCCCTTTTACGCTGCCATGTCTTTTTTGAAGGCGGGAGGCGGGTACGCGCGTCTGGCGGCGCCCCAAAGCATGACGCCTTACCTTGCCAATAAGGGAAGTGAAATCGTTTTTGTTCCCCAATCGGAAACCGCAACCGGCAGCATATCCCTTGACAATAAGGAAGCGCTGGTAGAATCGGCCAATCAAATGGATATGGTCGTCCTGGGGCCGGGAATTTCACTTGATGATGAAACAAAAAAACTGGCCCGGGAGTTATCCACCGCAATTGAAGTTCCGCTGTTGATAGACGGGGATGGCATTACGGCCCTCTGTGAAAACTTGGACATCCTCAAACAAAGAAAAGCACCCACCGTCCTGACCCCTCATCCGGGAGAAATGTCGAGGATAACCGGAAAAAGCGTTGCGGACATTCTGGAAGACAGCATTCCGATTTTGCAAAAGACGGCCGCCGAATTACACGCGATGATCGTTTTGAAGGGTGCACACACCCTGATCGGTTTTCCAGATGAAAGGGTTTTCATCAACATGAGCGGCAACGCCGGAATGGGGTCCGCAGGCTCCGGGGATGTGCTGACCGGCACGATCGCCGCCATGCATGGAATGGGATTATCGGTCGAGGATGCCGTCAGAAAAGGAGTGTTTCTTCACGGATTGGCCGGAGATTTGGCCGCCGATGACATCGGGGAGGATGGAATCACCGCCGCGGACATACTAAACAATATCCCTTCGGCAGTCAAAGCCGATCGACGGGGAATTCCTCAGAAAATTGCAGGGCGTTACCGGATTCCGGTGGTATTATAAACGGATCGAATCCTGGATACATAATGCAAGGATTTTTCCTCCAAAGATGATGAAAGGTGCTCAAATGACCGCAATTCGGGGTCGGTTCAATAAAAAACCTCTGTATAAATGCGGGAGCCGGGAAAATGGTCATCCACCAGGAAAGTAACATCTCTGATCATCTCCCGTTTTCCACAGAGGTAAAAATCATAGGGCCGCCTTACAAGAGCCGTTTCCACGTAATCGGTCACTTTGCCCTGAAACAGATCGCTCATCGCTTCATCAGAGGACCGGGATACACAGGGAACATAGATACGGGCGGCGTTTCTGAAGAGGTTCTCGTAGTATAAATCCGGTGTATGTTTGACCCCATGGAGAAAAATATATCCTGAAATTCCGGATCGAGTCATGGAAACGAAAGGGGCGACACCGGTCCCGGTGGCTACAAAAATATCCGGGCGGGTGGACGGGCGGTAGACAAAATACCCATGGGGCCCTGAAAACCGGAATATGGTTCCGATCTCCGCCGAAGCCAGGACCGAAGAAAAATTCCCGGTCCCGGTGTCGCGGACGCACAGCTCGATCACCTGCTCGTCCGGAGCGGTGGTGATTGAGTAATCCCTTTTCAGGTCGTGGTTTTCAAATCGAATGAACTGGCCCGGGGTAAAAGAAAATCCGGGCGGGAAAGAAAACCGAAGTTCGCAGGTATTTTCGGAAAGGCTTTTTCTGCCCAATAATTCGGTGGTGTATCCTTGAACGGTTTCCGAAGTCATCGGCTTACATGCTACGGTTTCCAGAGGATATCCGATCGATCGGAAAGGTGGTTGCAGTACCGGGCCAAAACAAACAGGTAGTCGGAAAGACGGTTCATGTAGGCCAGAACCTCGGAATACTCGGTGCCGTGTCCGTTGCCGGCGAAAGAATCCACCAGGGCGATGACATGCCGCTCCGCCCTTCGGCACACGGTCCTCGCAATATGCGCCCATGCGGCGGGCACGCCTCCTCCGGGCAGGATAAAGCCCCGCAAAGGAGGCAGATTCGCGTCCATCCGATCGATGCTTGCCTCTATTCTTCGAATGGTGCGTTCTTCAATTTTCTCCAACTCGGCAAAAGCGGGCGCATCGGGTGATGTCGACAACAGAGCGCCCACCTTCATGAGATCGGATTGGATGCGGTGTATTTCCGTTTCGACCTCTTGATGTTTCCCCGCCATGGAGGCCGTTACCGCCCCCAGAATGGAGCACAATTCGTCAATATCGCCATAGGCTTCGACTCGATCGTGGCTTTTGGCAATCCGCTCACCGCTGAAAAGACTTGTTTTTCCGCGATCTCCTCCGCCTGTATATATTTTCATAGAAACCTTTCCCCTCTCCCGATGATCAATATCCCAATGCAAGGGGGGCTTTCATCCATACCACCCGCACCAAAATCTTGCGTATCTCCTCCATGGATAACCTCTTTTACATCTGTTTATTCTCTGCAGGTGAATCCGCAACTCGGATCGAGTAGGAGGAGGGCAGACCCGCCGCCGGAAAAAAGCGGTCGACCGGATTTATTTCAGACCGGCCTCTTTGTAGTATTTCATCGCACCTTCATGAATCGGCGCGGAAAGCCCTTCGAGCATACCTTCCTTCGTCAGAACCTGATAGGCGAGATGCAGCTTTTTAAATTCTTCCAAATTTTCGAACACCTCTTTGGTGATGGCGTAAACCACCTCATTGGGAACTTTCGCAGAGGTGACGAAGGTGGCCTTCACGCCGAATGTATCGACATTGCCGTCATTTTCCGCACCCGGATACAGCTCGATGGGGATGATCGATTTGGCATAGTAGGGTTTGACCTTGATCAAGGCGTCAATTCCCGGACCGTCGATAGCAACGAAGCGAACCTTCGTCGCCCCGGTGGTGGCTTCCTTGAAGGCGCCGCTGGGATGGCCCACCGTATAGAAGAAAGCGTCCAACCGGCCGCCCTGAAGCAGACCGGGCGCTTCAGCAGACTTCACCCCTTCGGCTTGAAGCTC
>JBEPWQ010000057.1:0-16818 GCA_041642315.1 Desulfobacteraceae bacterium
GCCGCCGAGATCCGGGAGTTTTCAGAGGATGAGATCGAATTTTTGAGCGCTATGGCGGAACAGGGAGGCATCGCCATTCAGAATGCACGACTGGTGGAAAGGATGCGCAAAAATGCCCTGCTGTTTCACGATTTGGCCGACAGCATCAATTCCAGCCTGGATATTCAGAAAATCCTTCACATCCTGACCGCCGATCTGGCCGAGACGTTCGGTATGAAAGGGGTGAATATCCGTCTTTTGAACAAGGAGACCGGCACCCTCGACCTGGTGGCCACCTATGGGTTGAGCGAAAAATTTCTCAATAAGGGCACCGTCAGCAAGGACAAAAGCGTGAGCGGCGCCCTGCAGGGAGAGACGGTGGCCATCAAAAACGCGCAGACCGACGAGCGGGTGCAGTACCGGGAGGCCATGAAAGAAGAGGGAATCGTTTCCATGCTCTGCGTTCCCCTCAAGGTCGGAGAAGAGGTCGTCGGGGTGATGCGGCTGTGCAGCGATACGGAACGGGAATTTCCCGAAGACATGATCATTCTGGTGGAGGCTCTGGCCAGCCAGGGCGGCATCGCCATCCAGAACGCTTCCATGTACCTGAGCCTGCAAGAAGACAAAAAGGACCTGGAACAGGATGTTTTCAGCCATCGCATGTGGTTTTAAACGGATACCCGGCGCAAAAGGAGGCCCCATGATCGGAAAAACCATCAGTGAAATTCAGGTGGGGGATTCGGCAGAATTCTCCAAAACCGTGTCGGAATCGGATGTGTATCTGTATGCCGGGGTGACCGGTGATCTGAATCCGGCCCATATCAATGAAGCGTATGCGGAAAAAACATTTTTTAAAACCCGGATCGCCCACGGAATGCTGACCGCCGGGTTTATTTCAGCCATTTTGGGCATGCATCTGCCGGGGCCGGGAACCATCTATCTGAAGCAGGAGCTGAAGTTTTTGGCACCGGTCCGCATCGGCGACACCATTACGGCCCATGCCGAGGTGATCGAGGTGATGGCCGAAAAAAACAGAATTCGATTGAAAACCACCTGCACCAATCAGGACGGCGCTCAGGTGCTGGACGGCGAGGCTATGGTCAGTCCGCCCAAGTCGCCCAAATAGCCGCTTCGGATTTTCCGAACGAGGGGCGGAGGCATCTGATTTTCTTTTCCCCGATCGTCCCGCTCTTCGTGCGGCAGACCCGCCGTTCATTCCTCCGGCACGATCCTCATCCACTAGAGTATATTGCCTAGAAAATAGTTCTCCAGACAGCATTTCAACTTGGTATCGGAAATGGCCAATATATCTTCCCGGCACTCCGGGCAGAGATCGACCCCGTCTATGCAGCAGTGTCGTATTCGGGCGCCGCATTGGGTGCAGGTGGACATGACGAACCGAACCCCGACGCCGTAGATCGGGTGATCGTCTCCCATCTGTTCGATACACCAGCGGGTATCGGCCAGGTAGCTGTCGCAGGCCTCGGGCCAGTAGGGGTCGGACGCGAAATCCACCAGCTGAATGACCAGGCCGGTGCCGGGAAAGACCGGGTGGCGGCTTTCGAAATACATTCCGCCGACGCTGCTGTTGTACATTACAGCCTCCCGGAACTGCCTTTGATTGCGATCGGAAAAAAGAATCGGGGCGACATACCGGTTGCGGGAAAAAGCCCGTTGGGTTATGGCGTTCATGAGTACACCTCCTCAGGTGATAATGGGGCCATATATACGGTCGGACCCTCGGAGGGATATACGGGCGAACCCTCAGAAGGACCGAAGGCAAAAGGTTTTTGGCAGCGACACCGAATCGGCAAAAGGAGAGGTGTCGGAAACAGATCGGGAGTGAAATTCGTGAATCAGCAGTATGTCTTGGCGGGTTAACTCAGGGGTGCCTCAGTTTCAACAAAAAACGAAGCTTATTGCTTTGTATAAGGAACCGCAAATGAATTGTCAACAAAGAAATGAACCGAGTTCTTCTCGCCTGAACGTTTCAACTTGATTAAGCAAAAAACGTGCCTTTTCAGTTCCCCAGCGGCGTTTTGCAAGCTAATGTAATTACGATGAATTCGTTTGAATTGAAAAAATAGGGCAGAGCAGGATGCTGAATCGAAGGTGAATGCCTGTCGGATTATTTTCCACTTCGGAAAAAATATAGAACCTGTAAAAGCGGACGGGCCTGAAAAAAAGAAAGATGAACGGGCATTATCTTAATAATGCCCGTTCTTAAGGTGCCTGGAAGGTCAACCCTTCTGAGCCGCGGTACGGTTCTTGAATCTGGATTTGAGTTTGGGGAAAAGATCCAGATCGGTATGGGGCAGAAACAGGGCCGCCACGTAGTGGTCCATATAGGAGGGGGTTTCCGAGAGTTCGAAATTGGTCATCATTTTGGTGACCTCCACCACGTCCCGCCGTAAGCGGTTGGTCAGGGCGGCCATTCGGGCCCCCATCAGAGAGGCGTTGCCGAAAAAGGTGATTTTGTTCGGATCCATTTCCGGAAGAAGACCGATGGTCATCGCCTTTTCGAGGTCGATAAAACTGCCGAACCCCCCGGCCAGGTAGATGCGGTCCAGGTCCTGGATAGTGAGCCCCACCTCTTCGAGTAGTGTCTGGCATCCGCTGTAGATGGCCCCTTTGGCCCGAATCAGGTTTTCGATATCGATTTCGCTCAGAATGATATCCCGATCGATCTGGGTATTGTCCTGCCAGGCCAGGACATATTCCCACACCCCGTCCCGCTCCCGGATCCTGGGGGTGTCGAGATCCTGGTTGTACTTGCCGCTGTTGTCGATGATGCCGAGTTCGAACAGGTTGGCTACGATGGTGATCAAACCGGACCCGCAGATGCCTTTGGGCCGAACATTGCCGATGGTCAGGTTCATCGGCTCCAGGGTGGCCGGGTCGATGGAGAAATCCTCGATGGCGCCTTTGGCGGCCCGCATTCCGAATTCGATGCCGCCCCCTTCCAGGGCCGGACCGGCGGAGCAGGCCGCGCACGCGAACCAGTCCTTGTTGCCCACCACCACCTCGGCATTGGTGCCGATATCCAGATAGAGGATCAATTCTTCGGATTGGTACATGCGGGAGCCCATGATTCCGGCCACGATGTCCCCGCCGACATAGGATGATACCTGGGGGTAGACCAGGGCGGTCACATGCTCCGGCAGCTCGATGCCCAGGTCGTTGGCCCGAATCGGCGGATAAATGGTGGCGGCCGGCACATAGGGGGACCGGCGGATGTACCGGGGATTGACCTTCAAAAACAGCTGGGTCATCGTGGTGTTGCCGGCCAGGGCCATGGAAGAGATGGCGTCGCAGTCGATGGAGGCCCGGCTGACCAGCTTGTCGATGATTTTGTTGATGGTGCCCACCACCACCTGCTGGAGTTTTTCCAGGCCGCCCGACTTTTCCGCATACATCAGCCGGGTGATGACATCTTCGCCGTAGCTGACCTGCCCGTTGAACTCGCCGTATTCGGCCATCACCTTGCCGCTGTTGAGGTCGATCAGCTGTCCGTACACCGTGGTGGTGCCGATATCCACGGCCACCGCGTAGTTTTGGCCGGTGGTGTCTCCCGGCTGGACATTGATGATGTGGGTCTGGCCGTCCTTGCGCACCGGGCGGGCCAGGGTGGCGGTCACTCGAAAATTTTCCTCCCGAAGAATGTCCGGGATTTTGCGAATTACCGGCAGATCCACCACCAGTCGATGTTCGTTATGCTGAAGATTCAAAAAACTGACCAGACGGGTGACGTCGGGAAGATGGTCCTGGGGATTGGGTTCGGGAAGTTCGAGGTATATCTTCTCCATGGGCGGGATGAAGAGGCCCGCTTCTTTCAGTTCCTCGAAATTGAAGGTCTTGATGTGGGCGGTCTTGCGGGGGGTGGCCTGCAGGTTGAGCACGTCGGCGTCGATATCCGATTCCACCGGCACCCGCACCGTGACGTCCTCCTTGACCGCGGCCCGGCAGGCCAGCCGATATCCCTTTTCGAGATCTTCCGCCTTGAGCCGTTCGGAGGTGCCGCCTTCCACGGCACCTTCCTCGATGATGACCCGGCATTTTCCACAGACCCCTTCGCCGCCGCAGGAGGCGTTGATGTGAACCCCGGCATTCATGGCCGCGCGGAGGAGAATTTCTCCGTCCTCCACCTCGGCGGATCGCTCATGGGGAAGAAATGTTACCCTGTGTTTTCTCATGTCTGTCTCCTTCATCGCTTTTCACGTGAGAAACCGGTGTTCCGCAAAAAAATCCCATTAAAACAATCTAAGTCCTCATTCCAATTCGTCAAATCGACAGCTGAGTAAAATCATGTCTTCCTCGAATTTGGTCTTGATCTTGTACGGCAGGCTCTTGAACAGGCGAATCATTCCCTTGTTTCCGGTGGAGGTATAGGCGAAAAAGCCGGCGATGCCGTTTTCCCGGGCCGCCTCGGCCAGCTTGTTGATGACGATTTTTCCGAGCCCCTTGCCCTGGTACTCCTTGTTGACCGAGAAGGCGACTTCGGCCATGTTGTTGGCCGGATTCAGGAGATATTCTCCCACCGCGACCACCTTTCCGAAACCGAATTCCCCGACCACCGCCACGATGGTCAGGTTCTTGATATAATCCACCTCCAGAAGATCTTCCAGATCGTCTCGAACGAAGCTGTGTTTTTCATGGAAGAACCGGGAAACGATGTCGTCGGTGTCCATGTTGTAAAAATGTTCCTGAATCCTCCGTTCATCCACCGGTTTGGAGGGGCGGATGGCCACGGTCTGGCCGTCGATCTTTCGGGTTTCTTCCAGTTCCACCGGGTAGACCCCGTGCATCGATTCGCTCAGGGAGCGTTCCTCCCCCAGAAGCCCCATGTCCTTGGCCTTGTGAAACAGCTCTTCCCGAAAATCGGGGTGGGCGATGCTGATCATGGCCATGGCACGCTCCTGAAGGCTCTTGCCGAAAAGGTTGACCGCACCGTATTCGGTCACCACGTAGTGGACATCTCCCCGGGGCACCACCACCGCCGTATCCTCGAGCATGGGAACGATCCGGCTTTTTCCGTCGCTGGTCGAGGTGGAGGTCAGCATGATGATCGACTTTCCGTCTTCGGCCTGGGCCGCCCCTCTGACAAAGTCGAGCATTCCGGTGACCCCGGAATAGTAGTTGTGGGAGAGGGCGTCGGCAGCCACCTGGCCGGTCAGGTCCATGGCCATGGCCACGTTCATGGAAACCATTCTGTGGTGGCGGGAAATGATGCCGGGATTGTTGACGTAGTCGGAGGGGCGGAAATCCACCGCCGGATTGTCGTGGAGAAATTCATAAAGTACCTGGGTGCCGATGGCGCTGCTGGCTACCAGCTTTCCGTCGTTGAATCCCTTTTTCCGGTTGGTGATGACCCCCCGGCCGACCAGGTGCATCATATCGTCGGTGAGATACTGGGTATGGACCCCGAGGTCGTTTTTTTCGGCCAGGGCCAGGAGGGTGGCCTGGGAAGTTGTGCCCAGTCCGATCTGAATGGTGGAGCCGTCATCGATCAGGCGGGAGATGAGTTTGCCGATGGTGTTGGCCGCTTTCATCTCCGGAAGATCCCCGATCGTCAGGACATCCTCCTCGTGCTCCACAAAGACATCCACGTCGTTGACGTGAATAAAACTCTGGCCGAGCACCCGGGGCATTTTCGGGTTGACTTCGGCGATCACCAGGTCCGCCGACAAAGCGGCGGCCAGAGTGATGTCGACCGAGACTCCCAGGCTGAGCCAGCCGAAATCATCCGGCGGCGTCACCTGAATCAGGGCCACATGGATGGGCAGTTTGCGGCTTTTAAACAGCCGCGGTATATCGGAAAGGTTCATGGGCGTGATGAACCGTTTGTTTTCAGCCACCCCCCTGACCTTGCCCGAACCCAGATAGAAAGAGCGGATGTTTATGTTCTGGGTTTTGCTTTTATTGGCGATCAGGGTGAGCGGGGTCCGCTCCAGGGCCAGAAGGCGAACGATCTCCAGGTCGGTGAGGATCTTAGAGGTTTCCGACAGCACGTGTACCAGGTGCTGGGGCTCTCCGCAGGAAGAACCGATAAAGACCCGCTGTCCGGGCCGAATCAGCCGGATAGCCTCCTCTGCGCTCCGGGTTTTTTCGACATAATCATCAGCCCAGTAACTGGTGACAACCATAATCCATCCTCTTTCTTAAGTAGTTAACGTGTTTGAATCGGTCCGCCCGACGGAGCGGGTACTCTTTCATCCGCTTTATTCAAACGGGATAAAATTCTTAATGGATCCCAAATTCGAATGAGCGGACGAGGAATCAAGGGTGCTGAAGGGACGAAAGCTAAATATTGACAAGCCGCATATCATTCAATATAATACCTCCTTCGTGGTAATAAGAAATGTGAAGGTTATAGAGGCTTCTGAGGTGGATAAAATTCTGTTTATGCCAGATAAAGTTATAATAATCACGGATTCAAACCTTATGCAAGGTTCTATATGGCATATTATTCTTAAGAGAAAGGGGGGCTGATCGATTTCCGGGCAGCGGCTGGACAGCCGGGCCCATTTTTTTTTATCATCGTCTGTTAGGGGTTAAAGGTAATGTTCAGATTGACAACTGGCGAACATTCAGAGGAGGTATGAAATTGGCTTTTCAATTCTTTAAGGAATCTTATTCCGGTGCCGTCAAAGAGGTTACGCTCGGAAAAGGCGACAAAGCGGTGAAGGTCGGCGGCGAAACCTGTTATCCTTTCTACCAGTTTGAAGGGGAGATGCCCAACAAGCCGAAAATCGCCATGGAAGTGTGGGACATGAAACCGGAGGAGTGGCCCGAATCCGCGGTCAAACCCTTTGAAGACGTGATCGATGATCCCGCCGCCTGGGCCAAAAAATGCGTGGAGGAGTACGGCGCAGATATGATCGCCCTCCTGCTTCGCAGCACCGATCCCAATGACAAGGACACCAGCCCGGAGGATGCGGTCAAGACGGTGAAAAAGATCCTGGATGCGGTGGACGTGCCGCTGATCATCTGGGGCACCGCCGCGCCCCAGAAAGATGAAGCGGTGCTCAAGAAGATCGCCGAAGACTGCCAGGGCGCCAACCTGATCCTCGGGCCGGTGGAGGATTCCAACCATAAGGGGATCGGGGCTGCGGCCATGGGGTTCGGCCATACCGTCATTTCCTCTTCCCCCATCGACGTCAATCTTGCCAAACAGGTCAATATCCTGCTCGAAAACCTCGGAATGCCCATGGACCGGGTTATCGTCGACCCCACCACCGGCGGTCTGGGGTATGGTATGGAGTATTCCTATTCGGTCATGGAGCGGCTGAGAATGGCGGCCATGAACCAGGGGGACGACAAACTTCAGTACCCGCTGCTCAACAATCTCGGCTTCGAGGTCTGGAAGAGCAAAGAGGCCAAACAACCGCTGGATGAGGATCCCACCATCGGTGATCCCGAACGCCGCGCCATTTTGATGGAATCGGTGGGAGCGGTCGTCTACCTTCTGGCCGGCTCTGATGTTCTGATCATTCGCCATCCGGAAACGGTTCGCATGGTCAAAGCATTCATCGATCTGGGCATCAACGGCGGCGCCGTGGGCGATGTGGCCGGTATTCAGAAGAAGCTTCCCGAATCCGATATCGATCTGGTCAAACTCGCCCCCGAGCCGGACCTGACCATCGAGGAAGAAGAGAAAAAGGCCGCGCCTGCCAAGAAGGCCCCGCCGAAAGCCGCGGAAAAACCCAAAGCAGCCGCAAAAGCCGCGGCCCCCAAAGCCGAGACCAAGCCCGACCCGGCAGTAGAGGCCAAAGCGGAAGAAGACGCCAAGAAGGCGGCCGAGGAGGCCAAGGCCCAGGCCGAAGCCAAACCGATCGACCAGGCGGCGGAAGACGCCAAACGGCAGGCCGAGGCGGAGGCCCGCAAGAAGGCAGAAGAAGAAGCCAAGGCCAAGGCGGAAGCCGAAGCGGAAGCGAAAGCCAAGGCGGAAGCCGAAGCCAAGGAAAAAGCCGAGAAAAAGGCCGAGGCCGAAGCCAAATCCAAACGGGACAAAGAAGAAGAAGATATCCGTCAGAAGCGGGCCAAAGAGCGCGAAGAGCGGTTGTCAAAACTGGCGGAGGAACGCGCCGAGCGGGTCGCCGAACAGGGCGAAATGACCGCCGCCGAGATTCAGAAAAGCGCTTTGGACCGGCTGGTCGAACGAATTGACTGGGTGAACGGCAGATAAAGATTTTGGGGAATCAGATACAACCAAACATTTAATTCGAGGAGGAACCTCAAATGGCGGAAGTAACTAAGGTCGAAAAAAAGGCCTCGGCCAAGGCGAGCAAAAAAGTGGTCGATCCCATGGCCGCATCGGTGGACAAAGCCACCCAGCAGATGATCATGCGGGCTCAGGAATTGGGCATTGAGACCTGCTTTGACAGGGCGCTTACCCTCAAGCCGTGTAATATCGGGAATCAGGGGACCTGCTGCAAAAACTGCGGCATGGGGCCCTGCCGTCTCCCGCTGCCCAAAGACTATGACGAAGCCAACGACGACCGGAAGGGCATCTGTGGGGCCACGCCCAACACCATCGCCGCCCGAAATTTCATTCGCATGATCGCCGGCGGAGCCGCAGCCCATTCGGACCACGGCCGTTGCGTGGCTGAAGTTTTTCTGTCGGCGGCTCGAAAAGAAACCGAAGCCTACCAGATCAAAGACACCCGCAAGCTCCTGGAGGTCGCACCTCTGCTGGGTGTGGCCACCACGGTGGAAAAAGACGGGGAAGTCCTGGATCGGGATCTCGATGAAATCGCCCTGGAAGTCGGAGAAAAAGCCTTCAGCGAATGGGGCAAGACCGAGGGTGAGCTGGAATATCTCACACGGGCTCCGAAACCCCGATATGAGATTTGGAAAAAACAGGGCGTCCTGCCCCGGAACATCGATCGGGAGATCGTTGAGATCATGCATCGGACCCACATCGGTGTGGATCAGGATTACAAGAACTTGATGAAGCAGGGGGTTCGCGCCTCTCTGGCCGACGGATGGGGTGGTTCCATGCTGGCCACCGACCTTCAGGACATCATGTTCGGAACGCCGTTTCCGAGGGTGTCCGAGGCCAACCTCGGCGTCTTGAAAGAGGACCACGTCAATATCGTGATCCACGGCCATGAGCCGATCCTGTCCGAAATGGTCGTGGCCGTGGCTCAGAAGCCCGAAATGGTGGAATATGCCAAGCAAAAAGGCGCCAAGGGGATTCAGCTCTCCGGCATCTGCTGCACCGCCAACGAAATTTTGGAAAGACATGGAGTTCCGCTTTGCGGCACCTTCCTGCAGCAGGAACTGTCCATCATCACCGGCGCGGTGGATGCCATGGTGGTGGATATTCAATGCATTTTCCAGAATGTGGCCAATGTGGCCAAATGCTTTCACACCAAGCTGATCACCACCCATCCCATCGCCAAGATGGAACAGGACAATGTGCTTCACATTGAATTCGACGAGCATCATGCCATTGAGGATGCGGAGCGGATCGTGAAGCTGGCCATTGATAATTTCCAGAATCGGGGCGCCGAGGTGATGATTCCGCCGCAGAAATCCCCGATTGTGGCCGGATTCGGCGTGGAATCCGTGGAGTACCATCTGGGCGGCTCTTTTCGGGGCACCTATTACACCCTCAACGACAACATCATCAACGGCCGGATTCGAGGCATCGCCGGCGTGGTCGGCTGTAACAACGCCCGAGTGAAACACAACGAGGGCCACATTGCGGTGGTGAAAGAGCTGATCAAGAACGATGTTATCGTTCTCACCACCGGATGTAACGCCATCGCCTGCGCCATGGAAGGCCTGCTGACGCCCGAATCGGCCTCCGTATTCTGCGGTCCGGGCCTGGCCGAGATCTGTGAGACGGTGGGTATTCCCCCGGTCCTTCACCTCGGTTCCTGCGTCGACAACAGCCGTATTCTGCTGGCGGCCACAGAAGTGGTCAAGGCCGGCGGCCTGGGCAACGACATCAGCGACCTGCCGGTAGCCGGCAGCGCTCCCGAGTGGATGAGCGAAAAAGCCATCAGCATCGGGCAATATGTCGTCGCCTCCGGCATCTATACCGTTTTCGGCGCGGTCTTTCCCACCGCAGGGGCTCCGGTTTTCCAGCGGTATCTTTTCGAAGAAATGGAAAAGATCTACGGCGGCATGTGGGACTTCGAAGCCGATCCGATCAAGCACGCCCATAAGATGATCGCTCATATCGACAAGAAGCGGAAGGCACTGGGCATCGACAAGGCCCGGGATCGGGTCATGATGGACTTTGCGGACCGGCAGGCACTGGAAGCCTGATCGGTTTTGAAAGAAACAATGAATGTTTTTAAAATAAATCCTCAACGAAGGAGGAATCACGTATGTCGAGATTAGTTGCATTTGCCGCGATTCAGGGCGGTTACAATATCGTATCCAAGGTTCAGGGGCGTCTCAAAAGAGCCCTGGAGTCCTATGACGCGACCACCCAAGTCGGTTTCCCCAACACCGCCTACTATCTGCCGGTCATCTATTCCCTGCTGGGGATCAAGGTGGAAACCCTCGAGGATATGCAGAAACCCTTGGATGTGGCCCGCAAACTGCTGCCTCCCCATGTGAAGGGTTCCAACCATCTGCCCTACCTGGGACCCCTGCTGGATGCCGGTATGGCCGCTCTTTTCGCCTTCGAGATCGACGAAGCGCTCAATTATCTGGAAAAACCGGATTTTTATTACGTTTCGGAAGAGACCGACCTGGACAACGGCAAAATCTGGCTCGGTGCCGCCGAGGATACCATCTTCCGTAAGCGCGGCGTCGAGTTCGTGGACGGTTCCGCCCCCGGGTTCGTGGCCATTGTGGGCGCTGCGCCGGATTCGGAAACCGCTAAAAAGATTATTGAAGAATACCAGAAACGCTCCATCTACGTCTTTCTGGCCGCCAACCAGTTCGGCACCACCTGCGCCGAGCAGCTGGTCGAGGCCGGCGTGGATATCGGCTGGCACACCAAGATCGTGCCTTTCGGCCCGGAAATCTCTTCGGCGATTTTCGCCCTCGGTTTCGCCAACCGCGTGGCCATGGCCTTCGGCGGCGTCCCGGCAGGTGACTACAAGAAGATCCTGATGTACAACAAGAACCGCGTCTTCGCCTTCATCAACGCTCTGGGCGAGGTCAACGCCGAATGGGCGGCTGCGGCCGCCGGTGCCGTCAACTGGGGTTTTCCCACCATCGCCGACACCGACATTCCGTCCATCCTGCCGACCGGTATCTGTACCTACGAGCACGTGGTCGGCAATATTTCACATGACGAGATCGTCGACAAATCGGTGGAAGTCCGCGGCCTCAAAGTGGCGGTTTCCCAAATCGACATTCCCTGTTCCTTCGGTCCGGCTTACGAGGGTGAGCGGGTCCGGGGCAAGGACCTGTACGCCCAGGCGGGCGGCGGCAAGACCCAGTGCACCGAGTACCTGGAGATCGCCGACCTGAAGGAAATCGACGACGGCAAGGTGACCGTTGTGGGCCCCGACATCGGAGAGATCAAGGAACGAGACGTCTTTCCGCTCTCGATCTTCGTGAAGGTGGCCGGCCGCGAATTCCAGAAGGATTTCGAGCCGATCCTGGAACGGCAGATTCATCACCTGATCAACTACATCCAGGGCGTCATGCATGCCGGCCAGCGCGACATCGCCTGGGTCCGGATCAGCAAGACGGCGGTGGAAAAAGGGTTTACCCTGAAGGACCTGGGCGTGGTGCTTCACGCCAAGCTCCATCAGGATTTTTCCGCCATTCTCGACAAGATCGAAGTCACCATCTACACCAAGCAGGAAGATGTGGACAAGATCACCAACAAGGCCCGGAATGCCTACAAGTACAGAGACGAACGGGTCGACAAGATGACCGACGAGGATGTGGAGACCTACTACTCCTGCACCCTGTGCCAGTCCTTCGCCCCGGCCCATGTCTGCACCGTCAGTCCCGAACGGACCGGTCTGTGCGGCGCCTACAACTGGATGGACTGCAAGGCGGCCTTTCAGATCAACCCCACCGGCCCCAACCAGCCCATTGAAAAGGGCGAATGCCTGGACTCGAAAATGGGCCAGTGGAAGGGCGTCAATGAGTTCATCACCAAAGCCTCCCGCGGGGCCGTTACCCATTACAACTTCTACTCCATGGTCGTGGACCCCATGACCACCTGCGGGTGCTGCGAGGCCATCGCGGCCTTGCTCCCCGCCTGCAACGGGGTCATGACCGTCAACCGGGAGTACACCGGTGAGACCCCCTGCGGCATGAAGTTCACCACCCTGGCCGGGGTCATGGGCGGCGGAGCCTCCTCGCCGGGGTTCGTAGGCCACTCCAAGTTCAACATCACCCAGAGAAAATTCATCGTAGGGGATGGCGGGCTGCTTCGAATGGTCTGGATGCCCAAGGCCCTCAAGGAGGAAATTCGGGAACGATTCGAGGCCCGGGCCAAGGAAATCGGACATCCCGATCTGCTCGACAAGATCGCCGACGAAACCGTGGGCCTGACTGAAGAGGAGATCATGCCCTGGCTTCAGGAGAAAGGCCATCCGGCCCTCGATATGGAACCCATCGTCGGGTAATCCGTCCCGCTTCAGGGCCTTTGGGAGCGGAAGACGATCGATGTCTTCCGCTCCGCGACCAATCGAATAACGGCCGGGCGGTGACGGTGAACGATGGAGATCCCATCGCTCGCCCCCGCCCGGCATCGAACCGTATAAGGAGACAAACATGGCATTAACCGGTATTCAGATCTTTAAGCTCCTGCCGAAAACCAACTGTAAGGAATGTGGGGTTCCTACCTGTCTCGCATTTGCCATGAACCTGGCATCCGGAAAGGCGAGCCTCGACGACTGCCCGTATGTATCGGACGAGGCCAGAGAGAAGCTGGCCGAGGCGTCCGCGCCGCCCATTCTGCCGGTGGAAATCGGCAAGGGTGTTCGCAAACGGACCGTGGGCGGAGAGACCGTGCTGCACCGCCACGAGAAGACCTTTTATAATCCGACCGCCTATGCGGCCGTGATCCAATCGGATATTTCCGACTCCGATCTCGAGACCAAGCTCAAGGGATGGAACGCCCTTCAGTTTGAGCGGGTCGGCCTCAACCTGCGGCCGGAACTGGTGGCGCTCAAGGATGTCAACGGCGACAAGGACGCCTTTGCCAAGGCCGCCAAGACGATCGCCGAAAAATCGGAATTCAACCTTATCCTGATGACCGAAAAGTCCGAGGTCATGAAGGCCGGCATCGAGGCCGCCGGTTTCAAACGGCCGCTGATGTACGCCGCCACCGCCGATAACCTGGACGAGTACGGCGCCATGGCCATCGACAATGACCTGCCCCTGGTGGTCAAGGCCGATTCGGTGGAAAACCTGATTCCCCTGACCGACAAACTGGTGGAAAAGGGCCATAAGAAACTGGTCCTCGACCCGGGCTCCCGGGAACTTAAAAAAGCCCTGGAAGACCAAGTGGCCATGCGGCGGGCCGCCCTCAAGGACCTCAACCGCTCCCTGGGGTTTCCCACCATCGGGCTTCCCTGCGAAATGGCGCCGAACCTGGAAATGGAAACCCTTATCGCCGGCATGTTCACGGCCAAGTACGGCTCCATCGTGGTTCTGTCCGATTTCACCGGCGAATCGATCTTTCCGCTCCTGCTGGAACGGCTCAACATCTATACCGACCCGCAGCGGCCCATGACGGTGACCGAGGGTGTCTATCCGATCAACAATCCGGATGAAAACTCCCCGATCCTGGTGACCACCAACTTTGCGCTGACCTACTTTATCGTCTCCGGTGAAGTGGAAGGCAGCAAGGTGCCGAGCTGGCTGCTGATCAAAGACGCCGAGGGCCTTTCGGTTCTGACCGCCTGGGCCGCCGGAAAGTTCGCCGGCGACGATGTAGGCATGTTCGTGAAAAAGTGCGGGATCGCCGACAAGGTCAAGCATCAGGAGCTGATCATTCCCGGCTACGCCGCGGCCATCGCCGGCGATGTGGAAGAGGAGCTTCCCGGCTGGACCATTACCGTGGGGCCGCGAGAGGCCGCGCACATTCCGGCCTTCATCAAGGGCAAAGCCTCTTAATGCATATCCCGTTGGTTTTTCCCTGCTTTGCCAATTCGAAGCGGGGAAAAACAGCGGGTTTTGTTTTTATATAGATGATGCTGAGAACCGGGGCGGTCATCCACGTCGGTCCTGCCTCTTTGAATCTCTCGTTCGAAGGGGAAAAAGCTGATTTTTTAACTTACTGTGGGTAGGAGGAAGTGACCAATGGCAGACAAATTAGTGGACGTTTTACGGCCAATCAAAGAGAACGAGTTCTGGGTCATCGGAGAAAGCTTGAACGTCATCGGGACCAGGATCGGCAAAGCTTTCAAAGAGCGCGACCCCAAACCGATTCGGGAAGAAGCACTGTTTCAGAAGGAAAAAGGGGTCGACCTGATCGACATCAACCTGGGACCGGCCAAAAAGGAAGGCCACGAGCTGATGCCCTGGGTGGTGGAAGTGGTGCAGGAGGTGGTGGACGACATTCCGCTGGCGCTGGACACCTCCAATATCGACGCTATCGCCGCGGCGCTGCCCAAGTGCAAGATGCCCCCCCTGGTCAACTCCATCATGGTGCGGCCGGAGCGGTATGAAAAGATGATTCCCATGACCGCCGAGCACGGCGCCGACTTCGTGGCCCTGATGTGGGGCCCCGAGGGCCTGCCCCGGGACGAGAATGAGCGGGCCGCCCTGCTGGTGGAACTGATGACCGTGGCCAACGAAGCGGGCATTCCCAATGAGCAGATCTGGGTCGACGGCCTTGTAACCCCGGTAAATATCCAGCAGCCCCAGGCCATTTCTCTGATGAATTTCATGGACATGCTCCAGGAAATCATGCCCGGCGCAAAGAGCACCTGCGGGGTCTCCAACATCTCCAGCGGCATTCCGGACAACCTGCGGCCCATCATGAATATCACCTTCACGGTCATGCTCCGCATCCACGGCATGGAATCCTTTATCGCCGACTGCCGGGACGAGGTCACCATGGCCCTGGCCCGCGGCGAACGTCAGGACATCTACAACGCCATCAAAGACACCATGGAAGGCAACCCGCCCGACCTGGCCGGCCTGCCGGAAGAGATCCAGCACTACGTCAAATCCACCAACGTCATCCTCGGAAAGAGCCTCTTTTCCGATTCCTGGCTCGAACTGTAGAATCGACCATTCCTTAGTGAACAGCGCCTCACCCTTCGGGGTGGGGCTCTTCTATCTCTTCAGGCGTTATCTCCCCCGCCTCCACCAGTAATATCTGAAGATCCATCACATTGGTCCGGGTGGGTCCGGTGATGAACAGATCTCCCAAACGCTCAAAGAAATGATAGGAATCATTGCGGGCAAGGTATCGAGATGCGGACAGATTCGATGCCGCGGCCCGCGACAGGGTAGATCCGTCGGCAAATGCGCCGGCCGCATCGGTGGGCCCGTCGGAGCCGTCCGTTCCGGCCGAAAGTATTAGAATGCCGAATGTATCGGCCAGGGAAATACCGGCCGCCAATGCCAATTCCATATTCCTTCCCCCCAGACCGTCTCCATGAATCGTCACGGTGGTTTCACCCCCGCACAGCAGGCAGGTCGGTGCCGGGGCCGGCCTGCCGGACCGCTGGACCTCTCTGGCCATCCCGCTTAGGACCTTTGCGACCTCCCGGGCTTCCCCCTGAATCATCGATGAGAGGATCAGGGGGGAATAACCCAGGCGTCGGGCTTCTGCCTCGGCGGCGGCCAATGCATCCGAAATGCTGCCGACGATCTGGTTCCGAACCCGGGCAAACACGGGATCACCCGGCTTCGGGGTTTCGGCAGTTTGACCGTACCGACCCCGGGCCAGATGCTCATGAACCGCCTCGGGGATCTTTTCAACCAGCTGATACCGGGTGAGGATCTCAAAGCAGTCTCCGAAGGTGCTGGGGTCCGGCGCCGTTATACCGGAAGCGATGATCTCAAGGTCGTCGCCGATGACGTCGGACAGGATCAGGGAGAGAATGTGGGCGCCGTTGGCGGCGGTGCAAAACCGCCCGCCCTTGATTCGGGAGAGGTGCTTGCGGATGGTATTGATTTCATGAATCGTGGCGCCGCATTTCAGCAGCCTTCGGGTGGTTTCCTGTTTGTCCGACAGATGAATGCCATCAACCGGCGCCGGTGAAAGCGCCGACCCGCCCCCGGAGATCAGGCAGAGAACCAGGTCCTCGGGGCCGGCCCCGGACACAAGTTCCAAAAGCGCCTGCGCGCCCCGGATTCCGTTTTCATCGGGAATCGGGTGTCCTGCCTCTATTACCTTACAGTGCTTCAACGGCACTCCGTGGTCATATTTGGTCAGGATGAGCCCGGCCTCGATCCGATCACCGAGGATCTCCTCCACCGATCGGGCCATTGCTGCGGACGCCTTTCCGGCGCCTACCACATAGAGGGATTCGATTTGGCCGAGGGAGTATTCGGTGTCTCCCGCCTTCAGGCGGTCACCGGTCAATTGAAGGCGGCGCCGGACACAGGTTTCCGGTTCCACCGCTCGAATGCCGGCCTGAAAGACAGCCGAGGCGGTGTCTCTTTGTTTCTGATGGATGGATGATGTTTTCATGCGGGGTCTCCCATTCGAAAGCCGTTCCGGTTTTGCTTCCGGTAAACGGTCGAAACCGTGTTCCTGCTGTATTTGCCTGAAGCCGTATTTTATACATGATCTCCTTTCCCCGTCCACCTCTTTTCCGGATTTTAGCCGGGTAAAAATGGCTTGAAATTCCGTCTTTTGATGGTAATATTCTACAAATGTTCGTTTTTACCTGAGAGCCGTGTCAGCCGTTCGATTCATGTCCTTCTTCTCGCCGGCTTTTTACCGCA
>JBEPWQ010000058.1:0-16715 GCA_041642315.1 Desulfobacteraceae bacterium
AATGGGAAGCGCCGGCGTCACCGGCCTTGCCTTCTCCCCTCTGTCGATTCGATACAGGCGCTGGTCGGTGTAATTGGAAAAGTAAAGGGTTCCCTGATAAACGGTGAAACTGCCGCCGCCGTATTCATGCACCCGGGTGCGGACGTTGAAGGGCGCGGGATTGACCTCTTCGACGCTTCCGTCTATCCCCATGCGGACCACCACGTATCGGCCTCCTTCCGAGGGTCGCATCTCCTGCCAATAGACATCCTCTCCGTCCAGAACGATCTGGCCCAGACCGATGCTTTCAGAGACGATCAGATCACTCGTAATGGGGGATTTCCAGGTGCCGTAAGGCATGGACCCGCTGCCTTCCATATATCTTTTCCTTTCGGTTGCATCGAAAGCCGAAGCATCATCGGCGGCATGCCGGAGCAGGCTGTCGATACCCTCTCCGTCTTTTGGATAGCTGCCGATGCCGACCGCCAGGGATACACATTCGATTCGGGTTCCATTGAGATGAAAAGGGGGCGAAAGTGCTGTAAGGATCTTCTGCCGTACCGCCTCCGGAGCGGCCTTGAAGGGATTGCCCAGAATCACCGCGAATTCCCGCCGGCCGATACGGGCCAGGTAATCGGATTCGCGAAACAGGTTTTTCAATCGGCGGGCGATCCATTGGATAAACGCATCGGCGATACGGTCGCCGAACTTCTGTTGCACATCATCCAACCGTCGCAATCGAATCAGGAGGATGCTTTTGGTATTGCCGTATCGCGCCGCATGAATCAACCCTTCTTGAAGACGTTCAAGAAAGGCTTTTTTATTGTGAAGGCCGGTCACCGGATCATGACGAGTCAGGGCGGTGATCCTCTCTTCCAGAAGCCTGATCTTTTCTTCCAATTCTTGGTACGATACCTTGCCGCTGTTCATGGATCCATGTGCCTCCCGCGAATACATCAGGGGAATCCCGCCGACAGGGGGGAAAATTCGCCCTTCTCGCGCTCACGCCCCTGTATGGAAAGGGAGTATGCGCTCCTTATTTTCATTGGACAACAGAATGACGACGTTTTTTGAATATACAGTAATTTTAATTTCTTGGCAAAGAGAAAATTCGCACCTGTTTGACACGCCGGGGGGCGGCGATTAGATTGAGAGAGCAAATATGTTTCGGAGTGCCAAATGGGCAGCCGGCCGAGCAAATCAACGCATACAGCTGAAACAGCGACGCCACCGGCCTTTTGCCGCGTCAGCACCCAAATTAATAAAAAAGAATTTCAAAAAAAAGAAAGATCGAAAAAACAAATGATCTCCATTCGTACATTGAAAAGACAGATTCCTTTGGCCCTGCTTTTTCTTCTCGGAATGTCGGTCGCAGATGCCGGGCCGACGAATTCACCCGAGCAGCTCCTGGTGTTTGTACAGCCTGGTAAATCGGTGGTAGACCGCCGTTTTCAGGAGGAAACACTTCCGCAGATTCGCGAACTGGCTGAGCGAATGGGGGTTTCGGTGAAAGTCCTGAATGCGGCGAAGGGTGCTCCGGAAGAAGCGGCCGTCACGCCCCTGCTGGTGTATCAGAACCACCGGGGCAGATCCGTCTACCAGGGCCGAACCACCACCCTGGATCGGATCCGCAATTTCATCCGCACCGCCCGCTTTGTTCCCCAAGGTGAGGCGGCATTGGTGCGGGAGGACATTCCGGTGTGGAAATACGGGCGAAGCCGAATCTGGGCGCCGATCAAAATCTCGCCGGTGACCGGCACCCCGCCCGCGGATTACGACGATGCGCGTTTTCAGCGGGAAGCGCGTATATCCATAGAGAAAGGTTTTTCGCAATTTCGCACCCGGGAGCGGGCGGAGCTGGACCGAGCGGATCGCGGGTTTTATATGGATTTCTATCCCTGGCGGGCCGAAGACTCCACCCTGTTTCTTTCCCTGGCGCTCTATTCGATGTTCGACTGCAAAAAACCGGTGTACAAGACCGGAGATGCGCCTCTGGCCGGGCCCTGGAAGGACCGGGAACGGCTTTTTGGTCAAGCCGCAGCCCGCATGGAGCAAATGGTTCAAAAACAGGTCACCTCCCCTGAAAATGGAGACGGATTCGATCCGGTACCCGACACGGTACCCGTAACCGCCTGGGCCGCCCTCGGCTATCCTCTGCCCGAGGCCCCGGCTGAGGCCGATAGCACCATTCCGGTGGATGCCGAAGTCCCCCGCCGCTGGATCCTGAATGCGCCCGACCCCGGCGACGACACTTCGAATTCACCGCCGATCGTACAGTTCCGCTTTGCGCCGCCCCTCGATCATTATCGCGGAGAAGTCACTCGGGGAACCGGCGAACTGGAATTCACCGAAAACCTTCTTCCCGAGGGCATGCGCGGATACCTGGAAATGGACCCCAAAACGGTCACCATGGGGGTGGCGGACCTTGACAAAGCCCTGCAGGGCAGCGTCTTTCTCCACACCAAGAAACACCCCGTGTCCAGGTTCGTGATTCGATCGGCAGGGGGAGAAGGACAACCCATCGCCTACGGACGCCTGTCGCCGGCCTCGGTGACCGGAGATTTCACCCTTCGGTCCAGCACCCTTCCGCTCACCGCTGCAGCGGAAATCGAACCGATCGTCAATCAAGACGGAAAACCGCGTCTGCTGGTCCGGGCCGCGTTTCAAATCACCGTTACCGAATTCGGAGTCGAGGGTGCGGACGGGCCCTCCCCGGCCAATGAGACGATGCTTTTTGATACCGTCCTGACTTTTCATCCTCGGCAAGAATAGCCCCCCAAAATTGTCACTTTCCCCTCTGACCGGTGAACCGGTCGGATTCGCCGGTCATCGTTTTGCACATGTCCTCGCGATCGCTCATCGCGCAATATACATAAAAGCCTGTATTGCCGCCATACACGAAATTCGCTAACAATTGACCTGATTTTCCAATCCAATCACTTTCCAGGAGGATTCCATGCATAAACACCACAAGGATAGGAAATGCGCCTGTCAGGATGAACGCGAAAAAGGCTTCACCCGGCGGGGGTTTATTACCACCGTGGGGGCCGGCGCGGTCGGCGTCGCAGCCTCCTCCAAACTGTTCGCCGCCGACCATAAACCCGAAGAGGGGGTTCGGGATGCCGGTGTCAAAACCCCGGTCACCCTTCACATCAACGGGCATCGTCATCACCTTCTGGTGGAGCCGCGGTGGACCCTGCTGCATGCGCTGCGGGAAAAACTCGGCTACACCGGCGCCAAAGAAGGCTGCGGCCGGGGCGAGTGCGGATCATGCACGGTGCTCATGAACGACATCCCCCGGTATGCCTGCATGACCCTAGCCCTGGAAGCCGAGGGGCTGGAAATCACCACCGTCGAAGGACTGATGAAGGGCGAAGAACTGGGTCCGGTTCAGCAGGCCTTTGCCGAAGAAGACGCCTTTCAGTGCGGCTACTGCACCCCCGGCCAGGTCATGGCGGTGGAAGGGCTGCTTCGCGCCGTTCCCGAACCCTCCATCGAAGAGATTCGGCGAGGGGTCAGCGGGAATCTCTGCCGCTGCGGAGCATATGCCCATATCTTCAAGGCCGCCGATCGCGCCGCTGAACTGAAAAAGGGAGGTGAGGCATGAGCCGAAAACAGGACGAACTCTATTATGTGGAAGACACCCCGGTGCCCGATCCGCCCAGAGAGGGGCAGGAACCCGCCCCCTGGGAGAAGACCCGGATCATCGGCAACAAAAGGCCCCGGGTGGATGCCTATGAACGGGTGAGCGGCACCGCCGAATATCCATCGGACATTCGCCTGCCCAATATGCTCTACGGAGCGATTCTTCGCTGCCCCCATGCCCATGCCCGGGTCCAATCCGTCGACACGGGCAAAGCCGAAAAAATGGACGGGGTGCATGCGGTGATCAGCAACAACAGCCCGATCGCGGATATCGAATGGCCCTATTCCGGCAATTTCAAACCCAAACTCTTCGATCCCCACTGTCTGTACGAGGGCGAAACCGTCGCCGCGGTGGCTGCGGAAACCCCTTTTCAGGCCTGGGATGCGGCCCATGCCATCGAGGTGGAATACGAAATCCTCGACTTTGTTTCGGATGAACGAAATGCGCTGGGGCCCAAAGCCCCGAAGGTCCATTCCGACGGAAACGAACGAAAGACGGAAACCCATTCCAGGGGAGACGTGGAAAAGGGTTTCCAGGAGGCCGACGTGGTGCTCGAGAAAACCTACCGCACCGCCTGCGAACTCCATACCCCGATTGAACGTCACGGGTGCGTGGCCAACTGGGAGGGCGACCGGCTCACCATCTGGGAGTCGACCCAGGGCGTCTATGCGGTCCAGTCCAAGGTGGCCGAAGTTTTGAAAATGCCGCTGTCCCGGGTGCGGGTCATCGGCCATTATATGGGCGGCGGGTTCGGCAGCAAGCTCCAGGCCAGCAAGTATAACATCATCGCCGCCCTTCTGGCCAAACAGACCGCCCGCCCGGTCAAGCTTTTTCTGACCCGGGAGGAGACCTTCCTGGTGATGGGCAACCGGCCCCCGGCCCATATGACCCTCAAAGCAGGCGTAAAAAAAGACGGCACCCTTACGGCCCTCCAGTTTTCCTGCACCGCCACCGGCGGGGCCTATCCGGCCGGAGGAATCTCGCTTCTCGATTGGCTGATTCGAGACCTCTATACCTGCCCCAATGTCCAGACCGAAGCCACCGACGTTTACATCAACGCCGGTCTGGCCCGGCCCTTTCGGGCGCCCGGCCACCCCCAGGGCAACTGGGCCCTGGAGCAGATGATGGACGATCTGGCGGAAGCCCTCGAGATAGACCCGGTGGATCTGCGGCTCAAGAACATTCCGGACCACAGCCAGGCCCGGGAAGGCGACCCGCCCTTCACCACCAACGGCCTGCCCGATTGTCTTCACAAAGGGTCGGAAGCCTACGGCTGGAAAAAGAATTTCAAACCCCGCGCCCAGAAACCGGGCGATTCCGGCCATATCCGGCGGGGTGTGGGCATGGCCTGCTCCAGCTGGTTCGTGGGCGGGGGAAGACCTCCGTCGACCGTCATTTTAAAACTTTTCTCCGACGGCAGCCTCAACCTCAATATGGGCGCCAGCGATATCGGCACCGGCACCAAAAGCGTCATGGCCTTTGTGGCGGCCGAAGAGCTGGGGGTGAATCCGGACACCATTCAGATCGAAAACGCCGACACCGGCACCACCCAGTACGCCTCCCCCAGCGGCGGAAGCAAGACGGTGCCCACAGAAGCCCCCACCGTGCGGGCCGCGGCCATCGACCTCAAGCGGCAGCTCCTGGAAATGGCGGCAAAGGATCTTGAGGCGGACGCCGGTGAACTGGACATCATCGGCGATGAAGTGGTGTCTGAAAAGGACGCACCCAAAAAGATCAAGATCACCGACATCTCCGAACTGAAAAGCCAGAAGGTGATCGTGGGAATCGGCAAACGAGGTCCCAATCCCGAAAACAGGGCGATCGTCCCCTTCGGAGTCCAGTTCTGCGAAGTGGAGGTGGACACCCGCACCGGCGAAGTGAAAATCCTCAATTTTCTGGGGGCGCACGACAGCGGGCGGGTCATGCACCGCAAGGGCTACGACAGCCAGATCATCGGCGGCATCGCCATGGGCATCGGACTGGCCACCACCGAATTCCGGGTTCTGGATGCGAACCAGACCGGCAAGCTCTGCAACAGAAACTGGCACGATTACAAACTGCCCACCGCCCTGGATGTGCCCGCGGACATCACCTCGGTGCCCATTGAAATGCCCGACCATGAAGCCAACTCCACCGGCGCCAAGGGGCTGGGGGAGCCGGTCACCATCCCGACGGCGGCGGCCGTGGCCAACGCGGTCTACAACGCCACCGGAGTGCGGATCACCGAATCCCCGATCAATCCCATCAGCCTGGTCCAGAAGCTGGCCGAGCAGCGAAAGGAGGAATAACCCATGTTGCCCAATTTCGACTACACCAGGCCTGAAGATTTAAAATCGGCCGTGAAACAGCTCGCCTCCGACGGGGCCGTGGTCCACGGCGGGGGCACCGATCTTCTCGGCTGTCTGCGGGACCGGATTTTCAATGTCAACAAACTGGTCTCCATCAGCCGGATTCAGAACCTGAAGGGCGTCAAGGAAACCCCGGACGGGGGGCTTCGTATCGGCGCCCTGACCACCATCACGGAGATCGCCGACCATCCGGTCATACAAAAACGGTATGCGGTCCTGGCCCAGGCCGCCTCTGAGGTGGCCAGCCCTCAGCTGCGAAACCAGGGAACCATCGGCGGCAACATCTGCCAGAAACCCCGGTGCTGGTATTACCGGGGAGATTTCGACTGCCTGCGCAAAGGCGGCGACCGGTGTTTCGCCCCAATGGGCGAAAACCAGTTCCATTGCATTTTAGGAAGCGACAGCATCTGCTTTATCGTCCATCCGTCGGACCCGGCCCCGGCCCTGGTGGCCCTGAACGCCGAGGCCGAAATTCAGGGGCCGAAAGGGAAGCGATCCCTGGCGCTGGAAAAATTCCACATGCCGCCGGGCGTGGACGTCACCAGCGAAACCTACCTCGACCCGGGCGAGATCGTCACCGAAATCATCATACCGCCCGCGCCCCAGGGGCTCCGCAGCGCCTATCGAAAGGTCCGCACCCGCCGCGCCTGGGATTTCGCCATCGCCGGCACCGCCCTGGCCCTTCAGTTCGACGGCGACACCGTCAAAAACGGCCGGGTGGTCCTCAGCGGCGCCGCACCCGTTCCGTGGCGGTCGAAACCGGTGGAAGATGCCATCGTCGGCAAAAAGCTGGATGAAAAAACGATCGCGGAAGCGGCCGAGGCCTCCATGCAGGGTGCCATGCCGCTGAAGAAAAACGGGTATAAAATTCCGCTGTTTAAATCGGTGGTATTTGAGGAGTTGACGAAGATCGCCGGTAAATAGGGACCCGCAAAGCCCTCTCCCTGAAAATCAGAGAGAGGGCTTCATTGAAGAAGACGGCAAACCGGGTTTGGCTTTCAGGCCGGTTCAGCAGACGGAGATTCAGCCGCCGGCTCTTTTTTCTTCTTGTCTTTCGGCTTTTTATCTTCAGATTCTTCTTTCTCCGATTTTTCAGAAGATAAAGTCTTTTCTGGCGTTGATCATCGTTTCGACCAAGCCTGAATGGTAGAAAGGCCACCGAAATGGTGATCATTGCCTCTTTTCTTTTTTTGGATTTGCAGGCATTTCCGTTTTCTCGCCGGAAACGGCCATGACCAGCTGCTCTATCTTTTGATCGATCCTGTTCAGGTGGGCGCTGATTTCATCCAGACGCCGCGCCTGGACACATTGTTCCTCGTACTGCTGCTGTGTCAATACCTCCCGCTTCTCTTCTTTCCCCTCTCTTCGACGGAAGACCTTCCAGATCTCCACGGCGATAAAGGCGGCGGTACCGAATATTGCACAAACTCCCAATTGAATCGGACCCAGTGCCACCGTCTTCAAAAAAGTCTGGAGAAACGGGACGTACAGCAGGATTATCTGCAGGGCAATGATGCCGAGGCTCATCCAGAGAAGCAGTTTGTTGGTGAGCATCCCCAATGAAAAGAAAGATTCCCGGTCGGACCGCATGGCCAGCGCCTGACCCACTTGAAGAAAGGCGATCAGGGTGAAGATCATCGACTGCCACTGCCTGCCTTCTCCGTAATGGTAATACCAGGCCCCCACGCCCAGGGCCACGACGCCGATGACGGTGCCGATGATGAAGACCTGGGTGACCCCGCCCCGGCTGAACACCCCTTCGTCGGGCCTGCGGGGCGGCCGGTTCATGGTGTTTTTTTCAGGCGGCTCCACGCTCATGCCGAGGCCCAGAAGACCGTCGGTGATGAGGTTCAGCCAAAGAAGCTGAAGCGGCATGAGGGCCAAAGAAATGCCGAAGAGCGGGGCGAACATCATGACGATGACCTTGCCGGTGTTCCCGGCGATGGAGTATTTGACGAACCGGCGAACGTTATCTCCGATGACCCGGCCCTCTTCCACCGCCGCCACGATGGTGGCGTAGTTGTCGTCCAGAAGCACCATGTCCGATGCCTCTTTGGAGACGTCGGTTCCGGTGATGCCCATGGCCACACCGATATCGGCGCTTTTTAAGGCGGGGGCGTCGTTGACCCCGTCGCCGGTCATGGAGCAGATTTCCCCGTTTTTCTGAAGGGCGCCGACGATCTTGAGCTTGTGCTCCGGCGAGACCCGGGCGAAGACCGAGGTTTCCCGCACGGCCCGGTTCAGCTCGGTATCGGACATTCGGTTGAGTTCCTTGCCGGTCAGGACCCGGTCGTTGTCGGTCAACCCCAGGTCCTGAGCGATATACAGGGCGGTGAGCGGATGGTCGCCGGTGATCATGATGGAGCGGATTCCGGCGGCCTTGCATTTTTTCACCGCCTCCTTGACCTCTGTCCGCGGCGGGTCGATCAGTCCGAACAGCCCCACGAAGGTGAGGTCCCTTTCATCGGATTCATCCACCCGCTCGGGTTCCTGATCCAGAAACCGGACACCGAGTCCCAGCACCCGCATGCCTTTTTTGGTCAGGGTTTCATTGTCGGACAGGATTTGGTCGTGTTTCTCTTCGTTCAGCTCCTGCGGCCCCTCATCGGTCCAGACACGCGTGGTGATGTCGAGCATGCGGTCCACGGCGCCCTTGGTGATCGCGATATGGGATTTGCCCTCCAGCAGAGACCTGAGCCCCTCGGGAAGGTCCCCCGGATCATCGGGTATTTTGTGGAAGGTGGTCATCCGCTTGCGGTCGGAGTTGAAGGAAACTTCATGGGTGCGCTCCAGCTGTTTTTCCAGCTCCTGGAAACTGAGGCCCACTCGAATGGCCGCCATCCGCAGGGCCCCTTCCGTTGGATCGCCGATCGTCTTGATGCGGTCGTTCTCCTCATCTTTTTCCAGTCCGGAGTCGTTGCAGAGGGCCCCGCCGGCCAGCAGCAGAAGAATGGGATCGGGCAGGTCCTCCATTTGGTCCGGCTTATGCGCTTCCAGCGTCGGCTCCTGAACCTCTTCATATTGGGTGAGGTCGATTTCATGGTCGTAGGTGTGGAGCACCGTGGCGGTCATTCGATTCTGGGTCAGGGTGCCGGTCTTGTCGGTGCAGATGGTGGTGACCGATCCCAGGGTTTCCACCGCCGGCAGCTTTCGAATCAGGCTGTTCCGCTCCAGCATCCGCTGGGAGCCCAGGGAGAGGGTCATGGTCACCACCGCGGGCAATCCTTCGGGCACCACCGCCACCGCCAGGCTGACCGCCACCAGAAACATTTCCCGGATCGGCTGGTCCAGAAAATAATACCCGATCCCGGCCACGATGACCGACACAAAGATACCGGCCGCGGCCAGCACCTTGCCCACATGGCTCAGCTCTTTCTGCATGGGGGTCTTGCCGCTTTCGCCTTCCTGAATCATGGAGGCGATGTTCCCCATTTCGGTTTCCATGCCGGTTTCGGTGATGATGCCCTTGCCCCGGCCGCTGTTGACCACGGTGCCGCTGAAGGCCATGTTCTTCCGGTCGCCGAGGGCCGGGTCCTCTTCTTCCACGGGTCGCGTATGTTTGTTGACGGCCTCCGATTCTCCGGTCAAAGCGGCTTCATCGATCTTGAGATCATTGGCCTCCAGAAGCCGCATATCCGCCGGCACCACATTGCCGGCTTCCAGAAAAACGATATCCCCCGGCACCAGGTATTTGGAGGAGACCATCTCCTCTTTTCCGTTCCGCCTGGTCCGGACCTCGGGCACCGCCATATCCCGCAGGGCCGCCATGGCCCGGTCCGCCTTGTAGTCTTGAATGAAGCCGAGGATTGCAAACAGAAGTACGATGGCCATGATTGCGCCGGCCTCGAGCCAGTCTCCGATAAAGCCCGAGATCACCGCCGCCACGATCAGAATGATCACCATCGTCTGGGCGAACTGCTCCAGCAGAATTCTGATCCAGCTTCGGGTTCCCTTTTCCTGAAGTTCATTGGGGCCGTGTTCGTTCAGGCGTTTTTCAGCCTCCTCCGAACCCAGACCCTCCGGATCGGTATCCAGTTCATCCATCGTCTCATCGGTGCTCAGATTATACCACTCGGCCATTGCGCACGCTCCGTTGTATCAGGTGATATCGCTTCCCCGGCCCGCTTTGAGACGAGAGGAAAAGCCCCTCTCCCGGGCGGGAAAGGGGAAGGGTTAAGGAGAATGTTCATTATCAGGTCCGTTATTTATCCCTCGACCCTGTTCCGGATGACAATACATAAAAGCCCCTATTTTTTTGAACTTGCCACTGTAAAGACTGGAATTCAGGGGCTGCATCCAAGCAAAAAATGAAAGATTTCCAACCTGCTTTTCAACGAAACAGAGGGGGGAAGGACTCATATATCAGTAGATCTTTATCCCGGAAAACCGACGGAAACCGGGGAACCTCAAGCGGCTTTCGGCCTGGGCAGGATTCTCCCCGGGATTAATCGGTTACCTGTTCGAGCACCTGTCCCCGCGAAGTGAATGAAATCCCCTGCTGCATTCTGATCCCGATCATCACCGATTCGATCAGCGGTTGGGTGACTTTTTCTTCGGCCGACCACCGGACTAAAAAACTGGCCCCGGACCCGCCGGTCCTGTCCGACTCCGGCACTACATAACGGGTGGATGCCAAGGGAGCCAATATCACAGGCGCCTTCAAATAGTTTTGAATCAACTTGCCCTCGGGGCTGTAATAGCTCACCCCACCCACGGCAATCGAGTTTTCCGGATCGGTGTTTCGAATGCTGAGGGTGACGGTGAGATAGACCGGCTGCTCCCGATCCCCGCCGTAGATATGGGAATATGCCGGGACATAAACCGTCTGGCCGCGCCAGAGCCGGATCAACTCCGCCCCCGAAGGCCCCGCCGACAGCCAGACAAATGCCAGTAAACCCATAATGCCGAAGCTTATCCGCTTTCGGCTTGTCCACCCGAACATCATGATACCTCCTTGATTCGGTTTTCATAAAACAGGAGCCTCTTTTTGGATCGTCCATAATGATCATGAATACCGGTTTCCGGAAATCCTTGAGCCCCGCAGGGGATTATGTATAATGGAAACGGTCGGAAAATGCAAAAATTGAGAAAAGAAGGGAGATAAAGATGGCCAGAACCCTCACCATTCGATGCAACGGTCCGGAACAGCACGAAAATGAAGTCAATATCGACGCGCTCTTCACCCCCTGTTTCGTCGTTCGGGAGGACAGCCCGGGCGATGCGCTGCCCCGCCGACGGGTACTAGACTGCAAAGAATGCAGCAGCGGAAAAGTGATCGTCACCCGGGAAATGGTCAAAGAAAAGTTGGGATAACCCAGGGCTCAAAAGAGGCCGGTTTACCGGTTCAGCACATTCAGCCGATTCACCATCGATTCATATTCAGCCTCGGACAGCTTTATCCACGGCTTCGAGGGGTAGAATTGGAACAGGGCATTGACCTCCGGCGCAAAAACCTTCCCGGAATGAAGCGCGGGGTTTTCCAGGCGGTACTTGTATTTTCCGCCCAAATCCAGAAGAAGATCGACCTCCTCGTTCTCCTCATGGAGTTCAACCATGAGCGCGGGCCGGATCATCCCGGACCCCCTCAGCCGACGCATCCCCTTCGGCCCCTTGTAAACCTCGATGTAGGCTTTTTCGACCCCCACGGCCATGCCCTCGGGAGTCGTCAACAACGCATCCACCACGATATATTCCCCTTCTTCGAAGGGAACCCAGTCTTCGGTCATGTTTCTCCCTACCCTTTTTTTGGAAGGTCAGCGATTTATTTCTTTTTGATAATTCACCAACGGCTGAGCCGGCGCCGTATTCACCGTCTTTTTAAACACCAACGGCCGCGGCACGACACCATACTCCCAGTATCCCTCCGGCTCTTCAAAGCCGTAATTGACGAACAATCGCCGAAAAACATCGACTTCATAGACGATATCCGGCAGGTCGATCTGATCGCCGGATTTTTTCGAAGCGAGCGCGAAGAGGTTGGCGACCCGGGCCAGAACGGTGACCAGATCGACCGCTTCATACCGGAGATAGGCAAGCTCCACCACCGGCCCCTGGTATTTGAACGGCACCTCGTAGATCCGGTCCATCAAACAGAGCTGGCGATAGAACCGGTCGTCGAGCAGTCCCCGGGCTCCGGAGAAGAAGGTGTTGTTTTCAAAGGCCTGCTGCCATTCGGTCGAGGCAACCTCAAACGGCACCGGCGGAGAGGGTGAACCGAAGTGGGTCATCAGGTGCACGATTTCCGACACATCCCAGATGGACTCGCCTTCCCACACCCGCCCTTCGTCATCCGCCAACCGAACCAGGGAATTGAGGGTATCGATTTCATCCCCCCGAGTCCGAATACCGAATGAGAAGCTGTAGGGAATGAAATGGGAGGGGGTCAGAGACAAAACACCACCTTCTTCGGTGGCAAAGAATGTCGGCATTCCGACCCACAGGTTGTCGGATACGAATCGGTAGGGATCGATGGCCATCCGTTTTTTCTCCTCATGTTGTGACTCGACGGGGATAATAAAAATTTTTTCCTGAATTCATGTGTACCAAGAAATCCCCCGGCGCACAAGGGCGTGAACGGATCAGATGGGAAGAACGCCTGGAACGCACGTTCCAGAATTATTTTGCCCGCGTCACCAGGTAGATTCCACTGAGAATCAGGGCGATTCCCACGCCCTGAAAGATCATGAAATGCTCGCCCAGCAGCAGAATGGCCAAAAAGGTGCCGAATACCGGAATCAGATGGATGAACAGCCCCGCCTGGTTCGCACCCACCAGTTCCACGCCTCGGTTGTAAAACAGATAGGACAGAATCGAGGGAAAAATCGCCACATATCCCACCGCCAGAAGGGTAACCCCGTTGAAGGACAGCACATATCCGGCGCTTACTTCCCAGATAAAAAAAGGCACCAGCATGAGGGTGCCGGCCCCGAAAAGGACCGCCAGAAGGCCGGCCGGATGGATCTGCGGCCGAAGCCGCAGCAGGACGGAATAGGCGCCGTAAAGAAACACGGCGCTAAAGACCCAGATATCCCCTGGCTTTAGAGAAAGCTCAGCCAGCAACGAAGGGTCGCCCCGGGCGATGATGGTGACCATCCCCATCAGGGAGACCACAATCCCCAGGACCTGAATCGAAGTGACCCTTTCCCGGAAAAACAGAAACGACATGATCACGATAATCACCGGCATGGACGACTGGATCAGAATGGCATTGATGGCGGTGGTGGAATGGAGCCCGATGTAGAGCATCGTATTGAAACAGGTGATGCCCAGAAACGACAAGAAAACGATGATGCGCCACCGGCGCCGCACCTCGGGCCAGTCCTTTCGGAGATGCGGCCATGCAAAAGGAAGCACAATCAGAAACCCGAAGAACCATCTGCAGAATGCGAGCCCCACGGGCGGCACCTCCGCCCGGACAGCTCTCCCCAGTACCGCGTTACCGGCCCAAAAAAGCATGGTCAGGGTCAGCAGCAGATAAGGACGATTAAAAAAACCTTTCAATGGAATTCGCTGGAAAGCGGCTTCTCCATCTCCATCATCTAGAAATGGTAGACGAATCGGAGGTTGTACCGATCTCCTTCCGGCCGGTTTTCAGCCTCGGTTTCAATATAAGCATTAAAAAAGAGGTGGGCGTCCCGGTTGATGTGCCACACCAGGCCCGGACCGATCGCCAGCACCTGCTCTTCGGAGTCGTCGATCTCGTCACCGTCCGCTTCGGATTCGGTGAACTGCTTCAGAAAATAGCCGTTCACTCCGATGCGAAGCTGTTTGGGAATCACCTCATAGGCCGATGAAAAATTGAGATGAACCGCCTGGCCGGCCTGGGAATCGTCGGCATCCCCGAAGCCGCGGTTGGGATCATCGTTTTCGCCGTTCCAGAGATAATGGATGCGGGTCGAAGCGGTCCACCGGGGGGTGATGAACAGGGTGCCGGCCCAATACGGGTTGAAGGAAAAGACATTGCTGCCGGGGTTGATCTCCCGGTCTTCGTCGTATTTGCCGGTGGGAAAAATCATCTGAAGTTCGATCCGGTGCATGAAAAGCGGCCCCTTGGCGCCCATGATCGGGTCCCACTGCAGAAACGGCCCCACCAGAATGTCTCCGAACCCGGAGCCGTTGTCCCGGGGAAAGGGGCCGGGCGCGGCATAATCGAGATCCAGAGCAATATAGGGAATGATCACATCAAGACCCCATTTTCCGCCCAGCAGCACCTCCCGGTCGGACTGATAAATAAACTGGGTCAGGCTGATCCAGGCTTCGAGATCCGGATCGGGAAACGGGATTTCGTCTCCGTCGCCGTCATTGAGCTGATCGGCGGTATAATATTGAAGGTACTGGGTAAAATAAAAACCGGGGCCGGCGGGTGGGCCGCCGTCCAGAAAACTGGTGAACCCGAGGTTCACGGGAGGGAGTTCATAGGCATGAGTCGCAGGCAGGCAGATCAGGGTCAGCAGCAGGCAGGCGGTCAACGCGGGGGCGGAATTCCGTTTCATTATGTCTCCTCTTTTTTTCCGTAGTGCTGTTCCAACAGGTTCCGGGTCGTCGAAGGCTGCTTTTTCAATATCTTGGACCCACGGGTGATCTTGCACAGGCTGATACGGTATTTCTGCGCAATGGAGCGCTGGGTCTCCCCTCCGTGCAGATCCCGCAGCAGCTGCCAGCGGAGGGTGAGATCATCCAGTTCTTTGGAGGTAAAAATCTCCTCGAAAAAAGCGGTCATCTCCGCTTCGTCTTTTATGGCCGTAAACACTTTGATCAGTTCTTCCCGGGTCGTCATGCAGTCTCCCTTTTTGTTTCTGCGCGCAGAAACATATCGGTTCATTTTTCAAAGGTCAAGTGTTTTCTAAACCATTACCTTCGAAAAAACCTATATTATTTCAAAATATTATAAACCCTCATAAAAAAAACTTGACAAGAACGGTTCCTTTTACCTACTGTAATGTCACACTATGCGATACCTTGTCACACATGGTGAACGGTTTTCTGATTTTTGGCGAATGCATTCGGGAGAATTCATGCCGGCAGCCGGTGAAAAATATTATTTCATTTCCTCTCTGGCCAAGGGAATCCGGGTGCTGGAACTGCTGGCGGAGCAGGAGGCCCTCACGGTGACCGAGGTGGCCGATCGCCTGGGCACCAATCGTGCCGGAAGCCATCGATTTTTGGCCACCCTGCGGGAGCTGGGGTATGTGGAAAAGGTGGACGCATCCCGGTACGGCCTGACCTTCAAGCTTCTGGAAACAGGGATGAAATTCGCCGGCCGGTTCGAAATCCGGCGAATCGCCCGGTCTTACATGCTGGAACTTTCTTCCGCCTTTCGGGAGACGGTCAATCTGGGATTCTGGGACGGAAAGTGCATCATCCATCTCGACAAGATCGACAGCCGGGAGATTCTGCGCATGGATTCGGGAATCGGCACCCGGGCGCCGGCCTACTGCACCGGATTGGGAAAGGCGGTGCTGGCCTTTCTGCCCCCGGAAGAGCTTGAGGAGTACATAAAATCCGTCCCTTTGGAAAAACTGGGCCCCAAAACCATCACCGTGACCGATCTGCTGAAAAAAGAGCTGGTAATCACCCGGAATCGCGGCTACGCCCTTGACGATGAAGAATTCTGCCCGGGTCTGCGGTGCGTGGCCGCGCCGGTTTTCGATTATACCGGCCGCCCCGCCTATTCCATAAGCGTGGCCGGTCCGGCGGCCCGAATTACCGGAGAAAAAATCGAGATGATTCAGGAACTGCTTCGCGCGGTCTGCTCCCGGCTTTCGGAACATTTGGGGCGTCCGCACTGAAAAGACTTTCAGAATACCGAACCATATCACTGCTATTCATTAAAGGGAGGAGGATATTCACAATGGGCAAAAAAAAACTGACCCGATTCGATCTTCAGAAGATGAAGACCGACGGCCAAAAGGCGGTCTGGATCACCGCCTATGATTACTGGACCGCCAATTTTGCGGAGCAGGCCGGGATGGACATGATCCTGGTGGGGGATTCTTTGGGGATGTGCATCTACGGCTATTCCGGCACCGTACCGGTCACCATGGACCAGTGCATTTACCACTGCGAGGCGGTCCGCCGGGGCGCACCCGACACCTTCATCATCGGGGACATGCCGTTTCTGTCTTACCAGGTGAGCGTGCCCGACGCGGTTCTGAACGCCGGTAGATTCCACAAAGAAGCCGGTGTGGACGCCATCAAACTGGAAGGCGGCCAACGGGTCTGCAACCAGATTCAAGCCATCGCCGACGGCGGCATGCTGGTTATGGGCCATATCGGGCTCACCCCCCAAAGCTCCGGCCAATTGGGCGGCTTCAAAGCCCAGGGCCGAACCGCCGAAACCGCCAAAGAGCTGATCGAGGACGCCGAAGCCATTCAGAATGCCGGCGCCTTCGCTCTTCTGGTGGAAGCGGTTCCGCCGGAGGTCTGCCGAATCATCCGGGACGATCTCGCTATCCCGGTCTACAGCATCGGAGCAGGAATTCATGTAGACGGTCAGCTCATGATCTGCAGCGATGTGCTGGGCATTTTTCAGGCCTTCACCCCCAAGTTCGTCAAAAAATATGAAAATCTGGGGGACAAGACGGTCAAAGCCTTCACCGACTATGCCGAAGACGTTCGAAACAGCCGGTTTCCGGCCGACGAACACACCTACAAAATGGTGGAGGGGGAACTCCCCAAGCTCAAAGACCTGCTGGGCAGAAAATAATCAAATATACGATCTGTATTGAACCGATTGCATCATT
>JBEPWQ010000059.1:0-16689 GCA_041642315.1 Desulfobacteraceae bacterium
ACCGGGGCCACGACTTCGCCTGTTTTGAACGGGCGGTGGCGTTAACTCAGGGAAGAGGCATTCAGATCTGCGCCCACGTCATTCTGGGGCTTCCCGGGGAGGGTCGGTCCCATGTGCTGGAAACCGCGCAAAAAATCGCCGATCTGTCCATTCACGGGGTCAAGATCCACCTGATGTATGTGGTCAAAGGAACCCCGCTGGAAAGAGAATACCGCGCCGGCCGATACCGGCCCTTGGAGCAGGCCGAGTATGCGGAATGGGTATGTGATTTCCTCGAACTTCTGCCGCCGGAGATGGTGATTCAGCGGATCACCGGTGACCCCCATCCCGAAGAACTGGTCGCTCCCGGCTGGTCGCTGGACAAAAACGGCACCCGGAATCTGATTCTGGAGATTCTGGAAAAAAGGGATTCCCGGCAGGGGGAACGGTTTAGACCCGCGCCGAATGAAAACGGGAACGAAATATAAGGAAGAGATTAATTCGGTGCGGCATTTCTTGTTTTCCTCAACTTAACTTCGACTTCCACTCCGAATCCAACCGTCGCGCGCTGGTGAAAATCGAGTATAGCATTCGATGATCTGATCCGAATCCGCTTTTGAAGCTTTCTCTCCGTAGATAAAAAATCCATACTTTACCCCATTTTACATTTCTCTTTTCACATGTAGATTTCTCATTGAGAGTGAATGGAATCTGTTCCGTTGTGAAGCAGGTGACCCAAACCTATTTTATGAGGAGGTAAAGATATGTTTCTGCAGACCGTCAAATCAGCGGGATTGGCCCACATGTCTTATATTCTGGGGCACAAAGGAGAGGCAGCCGTGATCGATCCGCGGCGAGACTGTGATATCTACTTCGATATTGCCCATCGACGAGGGGCGCAGATCAAGTATGTCTTTGAAACCCATCGGAATGAAGATTACGTGATCGGCTCCAGAGGGATTGCCGACCGCTCCGATGCGAAGATCTTTCACGGAGAGGATCTCGACTTTCATTACGGAAACCCGGTTTCGGAAAATGATATTTTCGAGGTGGGGGATCTCCGATTAAAGATTCTTAAAACCCCTGGGCATACCTTCGAAAGCATTTCCATTGCAGTAATCGACACCCAGTTCAGCGATGAACCCGTCGGGGTGTTTACCGGCGACTGTCTGTTTATCGGGCAGGTAGGCAGAACCGATTTTTTTCCGGACCGAAAAGAAGAGGTCGCCGCCCTTCAGTACGACAGTATTTTCAACAAGATTCTCCCTTTGGGCGATCAGACCATTCTCTATCCGGCCCACGGCGCCGGTTCGGTCTGCGGGTCCGGCATGGCGGAGCGGGAATTTTCCACCCTCGGCTATGAACGAAAGCACAATCCGATGCTGCAGCTTTCCCGGGATGATTTCATCCAGGCCAAAGCGAGCCAGAATCCGGAGCAGCCGCCCTATTTTCGAAAAATGGAAGAAATGAATCTCGACGGCGCTCCCGGCGTGTACTGTCTGCCCAAGCCAACCCCCCTCTCAGCCAAAGCGTTTCACAGCACCATGAAGGACGGAATGGTGGCGGTGGATATTCGACCGCCCGAAAGTTCGGCCGGCACCTATATCCCGGGCAGTTATGCCATGTCCCTGGAGATGGTGCCCGGGTTCGCGGGGTGGTTTCTCGATTATGATACCCCCATCGGGCTGATTGCCGAGGAATACCAGAATGTGATGACTGCGGTGGAATACCTGGCGCGGCTCGGATATGACAAGGTTACCGCTTATCTTGCCGAAGGCATGACCGATTGGGAGACGGCCGGGCTTAAATATGAACGGATTCCCGCCCTGTTTGCCGCGGATTTGGGGGAACGGATCCGCTCCGGGGCGTCATTCACGCTGCTGGATGTAAGGGAGCCGCCGGAATATCAGGAGAAGCATCTGAACAATTCAGTCAATATCTATGTCGGGCATCTGCCGGACCATCTGGATGAGATCCCCAAAGACCGGCCCGTCACCACCTTCTGCAGCAGCGGACACCGGGCTACCGTGGCCGCCTCTGTTCTGAAACGGCATGGTTTTGAAAATGTGGAAACCTGTCTGGGATCCATGCAGGCCTGCGAGGCGGTGGGGTGTGGCGTGGCCTCCGGTGAATAAAGGACCTGCTGAACGGTGCTGGAAGGAGGCCAAGGCCGGCCCCGGAAAATAATTGATAACTACTCATCCCCGGGTTCGGGCCGCGGCCACCCAGGCCTGGCCCAGCGCCACGCCGCCGTCATTGGCCGGAACCCGGGTATGGGTGAAGACGTTGAATTTTTGGTCGGATAGAGACCGCATCAGCCCTTCCAGCAGAATGGCATTCTGAAAGGAACCGCCGCTCAATGCCACCCGATCGAGGCCGGTCTCGGTCCGGATTTCCCGGCAGAGTTGGGTGAAGAGGCGGATCAGGGTGTTGTGAAATTTTCCGCTGATGACGGCGGATGAGACACCCGATCGAAGGTCCTCGATGACCCCTTGAATCAGAGGGCGGGTGGAAATTTTTCTTCGACTGCCGGAGGTCCACTCATAAGCATAGATTCCCCTCGCATTCCGGTCCGCAATCATTTCCAGTTCCATGGCCGCCTGGCCTTCGAAGGTGACCCGAGTTCGAAGCCCGATCAGGGCTGCGATGCCGTCGAAAAGACGGCCGAGGCTGGAGGTTTTGGGGGTGTTGATTCCCCGGTCGATCATCTGAACCAGCATGCTTACCGTTTGCTTGTCCATCTCCGGTAATACGGGTGGATCCAGGTTCAGAAAATCCTTTCCGTAAGCATCCAGAAGATAAGAGACCGCCATGCGCCCGGGTTCTTGAATGGCCGCGGCGCTTCCCGGCATACCCACATAAGACAGCTGGGCCGCCCGGGTGAACTTGTGGGCTTCGGCGATCAGTACCTCTCCGCCCCAGATCGCGCCGTCCCCGCCGTAGCCGGTTCCGTCGAAGGCGAGCCCGATGACCGGCCCGTCGATCTGGTTTTCGGCCATGCAGGCGGTGATGTGGGCATGATGATGCTGCACCGGTATTCGGGTCAAATCGGTTTGCTCCAGTGCATACCGGGTGCTCAGGTAATCGGGGTGAAGATCGTGGGCGATGATCTCAGGCTGAATGTCGAGGATGCGTTTCAGATGATCCACCGTGAGCCTGAAAAAGGCTTCGGTCTCCAGATTTTCCAGGTCGCCGATGTGCTGGCTCATGAAGGCGTTTTTGCCTTTGGTGAGACAGACGGCGCTTTTCAGCGCCGCACCGCAGGCCAGGATCGGGTTTACCGGCCGGCTCAGAAAAATCGGCATGGGGGCGTATCCCCGAGATCGTCGAATGGGCCGGGGAGCGCCTGCTATGATTCGGGTGATGGAATCATCGCTTCGCAGCCGAATGTCCCGGTTGTGGACCAGAAAAAAATCGGCGATGCCTGACAGACGGCGAAACGCCTCCTCATGGTCGATGGCGATGGGCTCTTCGCTCAGATTGGCGCTGGTCATCACCAGTGCGGTGAATTCGGATGGTTCCGAATCGAACAGAAGGGAATGGAGGGGTGTGTAGGGAAGCATGACCCCGAAGTACCGGTTCAGCGGAGCGATCGATTCGGCCAGGGAATGGCCTGTCTTTTTTCGAAGAAGTACGATGGGCCGCTGAGGAGAGCTCAGAAGTCGTTTTTCTCGGCCTGAAACCTCGGCGAAATGGTGAACGGCTTTCAGGTCGGGTGCCATCAGAGCGAAGGGCTTTTCCTCGCGCCCTTTTCGTTCCCGCAACCGCCCGACCGCATCCGGATTTTCGGCATCCGCCGCCAGATGGAACCCTCCCAGCCCTTTGATCGCCAGGATATGCCCGGCCTTCAGCAGTTCAATGGTTTTCCCGATCGGATCTTGTACCCCGACGGCTTCGGCACGGCGGTCGAAAAGCGCCGCCTGAGGTCCGCAGGCCGGACAGGCATTGGGCTGGGCATGAAACCGCCGGTCGCCGGGATCTTCGTATTCGGCCCTGCACTGATCGCACAGCGGAAACACCGACATGGAGGTGTGGGGCCGATCATAGGGGATTTCGTCGATGATGGTGTAGCGGGGTCCGCAGTTGGTGCAGTTGATAAAAGGATAGCGGTACCGCCGGTCGGCCGGATCGAACAGCTCCCGAAGGCAGTCGTCGCAGACCGACATGTCCGGAGAGATCAGGGTGGCGGTCTCCGCCCCCGGCTTGCTCGGGATGATGCTGAAATCCTCAAACCCTTCCACCAGGTCCGGTTCTTTGGACATATCGGTAATGTGGGCCAGGGGCGGCTTGCGGGTCTTCAGGGTATGGAAAAAAGCGTCGATGCCGGCGGATTCGCCCTCGGCATGAATCAGCACCCCGGACGAGGTGTTGGCCACATGTCCCCGGACGGCGTGTTCCTGGGCCAGTTGATAGACAAAGGGCCGGAAGCCGACCCCCTGGACAATGCCGTTGATGGTGATGCGGACTGCGATGATCGGTTCAGAGATCGACCTCATGAAAGAAAAAAGAAGCTCAGAGCTTTGGGAGATCCCATCGGACATTTGCAGTATCCGGCGGTTCCTCTTCAGCTCAGGCGGATCGGTCATCGTCGCCGGCTTCCGCCTCCCGGTCCATCATGGCCGCGGCCTCACGGAGAAGCTGAAGGGATTCCTGAGCCGCCGCCTCATCGATTTTCTGAATGGCGAACCCGGCATGGACGATGACATAGTCGCCGACCTGTGGATCTTCCAGCATCAGGAGGCTGGCCTCCCGCCGGACCCCGTCCACGTCGATAACCGCCATCTGGTCATTGATCTCCACGATTTTAGAGGGAATGGCGAGACACATGGTTTTCGACTCCTTTTGAATAATAATCGCCGCCCAAACTTTTTACCTCTTTCAGCACCAGGTCCATCACCTCTTCCATTCGGTTTTGAATCACCGGGGTCAGCTCCACCGTGTAAGTGGTGATGTCCTGGGGTTCCACCCCGAGGATGACCGTGTGCGGGGCCTTGCCCAGGCCGTGGCGGCAGAGGGTCATGGCCTCCAGAAAATCGATCTGGTGCAGGGAGTTCTTGGCTCGGACCCGGTCGGGGATGTCGTCGTGGTCGATTCGGTAGAGGGTTCCCGGTTCGCCGTTGTTTCGGATGACATCCACCACGATGAGCTCATCCACTTCGCAGATCACCCCCAGCAGGTGCATGCCGAGGACCCCGCCGTCCATCACCGAGATGTTTTCCCCGAAGGTGTATCGGCGGTGAAGTTCGTTGATGACGTGGATGCCGAACCCCTCGTCGGTGAGCAGGCTGCATCCCACGCCCAGTATCATGATATTGGGTGATTTCATAATTATCCGATAGTTCGGTTGTTCTCCAACACCGCCGCAAGCTCTTTCATTGGAAGACGGTCACTCCCCAAAGGAAATGATTTCCAGTGAAAATGACCGTATTCGCGGAAAGATCGACGGCGGGGATGAGAGGGTCGCCCGGGTCGGTGCGAATGATCTGCCGGCCCGGGCGAACAGGGGTGCTGAATTTAGAGCACTTTGACTTTATAAACCTCGTTGGAGTTGGGATCGATGACATGAACGGCGCAGGCGATGCAGGGGTCGAACGAGTGGACCGTCCGCAGTACCTCGATGGGCCGTTTGGGATCGGCGATGGGGGTGCCGATCAGGGCTTCTTCCACCGGACCCTTCTTGCCGCCTTCACACCGGGGCCCCAGGTTCCATGTGGAGGGGACCACGTACTGGTAGTTCTTGATCTTCTTGTTCTCGATCTCGATCCAGTGCCCCAGGGACCCCCGAGCCACGTCGTTCAGGCCGTACCCCATGCCGCTGTCGGGCATTTCATAGGGTTCGTAGGTCTTGGTGTCGCCATTTCGAACGTTTTCCACCAGGCTCATGATCATGTTTTCCATATTGTCGCCGATGATGATGGTTTCGAGGCCTCGGGCCGCGGTTCGACCCAGCGTGGAAAACAGGGCTTCCACCGGAACGTTCAGCTTTTTGGCGGTGGCGTTCACAACGCTTTGGACCGGTTTGTTTCCGGAGGCATAGGCTACCAACACCCGGGCCAGGGGGCCGACCTCGCAGGCCTCCCCTTCGTACCGCGGGGCCTTAAGCCAGGAGTATTTACCGGTTTGGGTCCGGCCGAACCACCAGGTCCGCTCACCGCCCGGTTCATAGGGACCGTGCTGCGGTTCGGTGAGGCCGCCGAATGGGTGCATGGGCTCGTGATCCGCATACCAGGCATGCTTCACATGCTCGGTCACTTTTTCCTGGTCCGCCATCTCCACCTTGCTGA
This sequence comes from Desulfobacteraceae bacterium, assembly GCA_041642315.1. Classification (GTDB taxonomy): domain Bacteria; phylum Desulfobacterota; class Desulfobacteria; order Desulfobacterales; family Desulfococcaceae; genus JAABSQ01. The sequence goes on from JBEPWQ010000059.1 coordinate 6,264, forward strand.
GATCCCGGTTGAATACCACGCCCCGGGGGAAGAGGAAGGAGTCGGGCTCTTTTTCGCTGGAGGGGAGGTCCCCGTAGGCCAGAAAATTGGTGGTGCCGCCGATGCCGCCCCAGTCTTTGTAATAAGATGCGACCATCAGCAGGTCGGGAATATAGACGTCCTTGACGAACTTCTGGGTTTCCTTCCAGAGATAGAGGAATTGGAAAATCCGGTCCGGGTTGAGGTCCCGAACAGAGGTGACCCCGCCCACCACCAGCGACTGGATGTGGGGGTTTTTTCCGCCGAAGATGGCATGCATCTTGGCCGCTTTGGCCTGCAAGCGCAAGGCCTCGATATAATGGGCCGTGGCCATCAGGTTTTCTTCCGGGGGCAGCTTGTAGGCCGGGTGTCCCCAGTAGGCGTTGTTGAAGGGACCGAGTTGACCGCTTTCCACAAAGGTCTTGAGGCGGTTCTGAACGTCTTTGTAATAGGCGCTGCCGCCCCAGGGCGCATTGCTGACGTTTTCGGACAGCTTGGCTGTTTTTCTCGGATCGGCTTTCAGGGCACTGACGACATCCACCCAGTCCAGGGCATGGAGATGATAAAAGTGGACGATGTGGTCATGTTGAAACTGGGCCCCGTGCAGCAGGTTGCGAATGATTCTCGCATTGGGCGGAATCTGGACCCCGACGGCGTCTTCCACCGCCCGGACCGACGCCAGACCATGCACATAGGTGCAGACCCCGCAGGAGCGTTGGACGAAATGATAAGCATCCCGAGGGTCCCGGCCCTTGAGGATCATTTCAATGCCCCGAAAGAGCTGGCCTGAACTCCAGGCGTCTTTGACCTTGCCGTCTTCGACCTCGACCTCGATGCGAAGATGGCCTTCGATTCTGGTAATCGGATCTATGGTAACGCGTGTACCCATATGAGTTTATCCCCCTTTTTCGGTAAACGGATATTGTTGAATCTAAAGGCAGAATTACATTTCCTCGTAAAACGGCGTCATCTTGTCCCAGAAATCGGGTTCACTGCATCCCAGGCACGGATGGCCCGCCTGAATGGGCCAGCTGGTGCCGCCGTTGAATTTGGCGATGGGGCAGTTGTTGTAGGTTTCCGGTCCGCGGCAGCCCACTTCATAGAGGCACCAGCCCAGAGCCGCTTCTTCGGAACCGAATTCTTTTACGAATTCACCGTTTTCAAAATGGGACCGCCGGGGGCATTGATCGTGAATGGTTTTGCCGTAGGCGAAGATGGGTCGGCCCAACTCGTCCAGGGCCGGCAGTTTGCCAAGCAGCAGGTAATTGACGATGGTACCGATCAGGTTGATCGGATTGGGGGGGCATCCGGCGATATTGATGGTCTTGATGCCGGTGGCCTCGCTCACACTCTTGAAGCCGCCGGGATTGGGCGCCGCCGCCTGAATGCCGCCGAAGTTGGCGCAGGCCCCGATAGCGATCACCGCCGCGGCCTTGGGGCAGATGTCGTTGGCGACCTCGTAGAACGTTTTCCCGGCGACCTTGCCGTAGGCGCCGCCGTGGTCGACCCCCACGGCACCCTCGGCGATGCAGATGAATTTCCCTTCATACTTCTCGGCCGCCTCATGGAGGACTTCCTCGGCCTGGTGGCCGGCGGCGGCCATGATGGTTTCATGGTACTCCACGGAAAGGATATCCATGATCAGCTCGTCGATCCATGGGTAGATGGACCGGAGAAAGGCTTCGGAGCAACCGGTGCATTCGCTGAAATGAAGCCAGATCACCGGGGGACGCTGTTTGGGGGAGGCAAAAACTTCCGCGACCTTGGGAACGAAGGATGAGGACAGACCCATGGTGGCTGTAAGGTAGGTACAGAACTTCATGAAGTCCCGCCGTGAGACCCCTTTGCTCTCCAATCTCTCGTAAAATGCTTTCTCCTTTTCCAAGGATTCCATTGGCACCTCCTGATAGCGGGTTAAGAATACATATTAAAGGATTATCGATCCTTTTTAGAAGTTTCATGTGCAAAAGTCAAATGAAGTTAAAAAAATAAATTGAATTTATTTCCTCTTGAAATTATTCTGAACCCTTGCCGAAATAATATGCGGTTTTATATTTAAAGGTTAGCCGTTTTTAAACGGCTACCGGGATTGTATCGGAATCATTCCGAAGAGAGTGGGGATCCTTCCCGATTTTTTTCGTGGGAAGCATTCGCCTCCCCGGGTACCGTTTCCCCCCGATCCGGCGCATTCAATTCCGCCAGCAGACGGGAATGGATATTGTCGAATCCCCCGTTGGACATGATCAGCACCGTATCCCCCGAACCGGCGGTCTCCTTGAGAGAGTGGAGGATATCTTCGGTGGTGTCGAAATGAAGGGCCGGTTTCCCCCGCCGGTTCAGGTCGGAAACCAGTTGTTCCGAAGAAAACCGCTCCCCCTCCGGGACCTTGTCCAGCCGGGACGGCTTTCGAATGACCACCAGGTCCGCATCGTCGAAGACCGTTGCGTAGACTTCCTGAAATACCCGGCGCATGCTGGTGTTGGTTCGGGGCTCGAAAACGGCGATCAGCCGCCCCGTGCAGAAAGGGCGAATCCCCCGGATGGTTTCCCGAACCGCCGTCGGATGATGGGCGAAATCGTCCATGACCGTAATGCCGTCGACCACCCCGCGAACCTCCTGCCGGCGTCGGGGGCCTTGAAAAGAGGAGACCGCATCACGCATGGCTTCCACGGGAATGCCCAATCCGTCCGCCGCGGCGATAGCGGACAGAGCGTTGAATAGATTGTGCTCACCCGGCAACTGGGTGCGGAACCGGCCGAATACCGATCCCCGCTTGAGGACTTCAAATGTCGTCCAGGGCGGCTCGATTCGAATTCTACCCAGCCGCCAGGCAGAGCCGGTACGGCGGCCGTAGGGGAGGACGGTGCATGGGCGGTTTTCGATCAGATCCCGAACATCGGGATCTCCGTCAAAAGCCAGAAGGGTGCTCTCGGGCCGCATTCGGGAGAGCAGCCGGCCGAATGCCGATTTGACATGGGCCAGATCCCGGTAGATATCGGCGTGGTCGAATTCCACCCCGGTCAGAATCGCCGTCTGCGGATTATAGTGGAGGAATTTGGGGCTCTTGTCGAAAAAGGCGGTATCGTACTCGTCGCCTTCCACCACAAAATATTCCCCCTTGCCGAGCCGGTAATTGCTGTTGAAATCCCGCAGAATGCCGCCGATGAAAAAGGTCGGATCCAGTCCGGCCCGGTACAGAATCCAGGCCAGAATGGAGGCGGTGGTGGTTTTGCCGTGGGTGCCGGTGGTCATCAGCACTTTTTTACCCCCGGCCACGAACCGGTTCAGGGCCTGGGGCATGGAGCAGAAGCGGAGCCCCATTTCCGCAAGGGCCCGGGCTTCGGGGTTGTCCCGAACCACCGCATTGCCCACCACCACCAGGTCGGGCTGATGGGCCAGGTTCTCCGAAGAAAATCCCTTTTTGACCCGAATCCCCTTTTTTGCCAGAAAATCGCTCATGGGCGGATAGATTCCCTGGTCCGATCCGGTCACACGATATCCCAGGTCTTTGAGCATTCCGGCCAGGGCACCCATACCGGCCCCGCAGATCGCAATCAGATGTATGGTCCGCACCTTTTCCGGGATACGGTTTTTGTCCATATTCATCAATGAAACCCTTCCCCGCTTTTTGGAAAAACCGGCTTTGATCTTCGATTCGGCCAAGCCTGAATGGTAGAGAGGCCACCCGGGGGATTCTCCCGGTCCGGGAAGCTGTTTGAGCGAAAGTGAGTTCTTGCCGGGCCGGGAGAATTCCCCGGGGTGGCCGAAATGGTGATCATGGCCGAAAAACTATTTCTTCATCAGAATCTGAAACACCTCCGAGGCCGCTCTCACGGTATGGTCCACGTCTTCCCGGGAGTGGGCCGCGGAGACGAAAGATGCCTCGAACTGGGACGGGGCCAGATACACCCCCCGCTCCAGCATGCCCCGGTAGTAGGCGGCGAACATCTCCAAATTCGAGGTTTTGGCGTCGGCGAAGTTGGTCACCGCCTGTTCGGTGAAGAACATCCCCAGCATGGAGCCGACCCGGTTAAACGTGACCGGCATGCCGATGGCGACGGCCGCCCCCTGAAGCCCGACGGCGAGGCGGGTAGCGATTTTTTCCAGTGCTTCATAGAATCCGGGTTTTTGAAGTTCCCGCAGCGTCGCCAGCCCGGCGGCCATGGCCAGAGGATTTCCGGACAGGGTTCCGGCCTGGTACATGGGCCCTTGAGGGGCCACCTTTTCCATGATATCGGCCCGCCCGCCGTAGGCCCCCACCGGCAGCCCGCCGCCGATGACCTTGCCCAGGCAGGTGAGATCCGGGGTGATCCCGTAGAGGCTTTGGGCTCCGCCGTAGGCCACCCGAAAGCCGGTCATGACCTCGTCGAAGATGAGCACCGTGCCGTGTTTTTCGGTTTCGATTCGCAGGGCCTCCAGAAATCCCTCGCCCGGCGGCACCGCGCCCATGTTTCCCGCCACCGGCTCCACGATGACGCAGGCGATGTCGTCGCCGCGCCGGTCCATCGCGGATTTGAAGGCCTCAATATCATTGTACGGGAGGGACAACGTCTGCTCCACCACACACCGAGGAACCCCCGGGCTTCCGGGAATGGACAGGGTGGCCACCCCGGAACCGGCCTCCACCAGCAGGGTATCGGCATGGCCGTGATAACAGCCGTCGAATTTGATGATCGCATCCCGCCCGGTAAATGCGCGGGCCAGCCGAATGGCGCTCATGGCGGCTTCGGTGCCGGAGTTGACCATCCGCACCATATTCATGGAGGGAACCGCCGCCACCACCGTTTCCGCCAGTTCCACCTCCAGTACGGTGGGCGCGCCGAAACTGGTCCCCTTGACCAGCACCGATTCGATGAACCGAATCACCTCGGGATGCTTGTGGCCCAGGATCATGGGGCCCCATGACCCCACATAATCGATATAGGCGTTGCCGTCGATGTCGATGATTCGGCTTCCTTCGGCCTTGTCGATGAAGAGCGGCTCTCCGCCCACCGATTTGCAGGCTCGCACCGGGCTGTTGACTCCGCCGGGGATGATGCGAAGGGCATCTTCGAAGTATTTACAGGAATTATCAAATTTCATAATGGGACCATCCTTTCGGGTGTGAAACCCTCGGCAGTTTTAATGATGACCCCTCAGATACAATCTTCGGGAATATATTTCAATGGCGGATTTGGAACGGATCGGAAAAGCGGTCGGGAGCGATCACCCGGTCGGCCGACCGGCTCAAATTTCTAAATGCTTGAATTTTTCCTGTTAATTTCATATATTCATAAATCCCGGCGTATATCGAGACCGTCTCTTTTCTTGGCATTAGGACGTAAACATTACGATAACAATAAGTTAGAGCCCAGGCTTTCGATTCGGGCGATGCTTGGGCGGGAAAGGCGGTTATGATTCGAAAGATTATCTCCGGCGGTCAGGAAGGTGTCGAGCGGGCGGCTCTGGATGCTGCCCTGAAGCTGAATATCGCCCACGGCGGCTGGGTCCCTTACTGGCGGGAAGAAGAAGACCGCGCCCTGACCCGGACCTATCGCCTTCAGGCCATGCGAAACGGGAATTTCGTACTGGCGGCCCTTCAGAATGTTCTGGATTCCGACGGCGTGCTGATCATTTCCCAGGGGGAGCCTTCGGGCAACTCGGCCCTCAACCGGCGGCTGGCCGAAAAGCATCGCCGTCCCTGGATCTATATCGATCTCGACCGGGTTTCGGCTTTTGACGCGGCCCGGCAGATCGAGGCCTGGATCGCGGATCACGGGGTGGAGGTGCTCAATGTCGCCGGCCCCGCAAGAAACCGCCGGTTCGATCTTTATCAGACCACTATGGAGATCCTGGAAACCGTCTTTCAGCTGGTCCTGGTCGAACCCCGCCGATACGAATTCAATCCGCTCGCTCCCGCCGTCACCGGCACGGAAAGCCGACTGGCGGCCTTTATCAGCCTTCCCCGGTCGGTGGACGAGGCGGTGGAAATCCTCATGGGCAAACTCACCTTTCAGGAGCGGACCCGCATCGCCAATATGGAGCGCAAGCGCCTGGCCTCGCTCACCCCCTCGCTGGGAATGTACATCAAAAACGAGTTTCGCATGTGGAAGGGCAATGATCCGCTCATGTACGACTGCCGGCTGCTCTCCGATTTCGAAGAGGAGGAGCCCACTGCGGTCATCATTCGGGAGCTTTGGAAGCGCCTTCAGAATTCCGAGCAGGTGCTTCGGGTGGTTAAATAATTTTTTATTTCCGGTTTGCATTCCCATGGCCCACCGGTTATCGGCAAACTACCGGGTTTGCCCATTTCTTCCGCATTCCTCAGTTATATCGACTATCTTGACCGACCAGATTGAAAATACCAGAAACTGGTTCCCCCTTTCCTCTCTCACCGGATGTGAATGGTTCCGTGAAATCAGGTCTAATTCCTCGCAAAAAGCAGGATGTCGATGCGGAATAGAATGGACCTGTGAAAAAGTTCGGCTGAAAAGGTGTTGTCTTAGGCAGGGCGGAAGGCATCCTGCCGAAGGACGCGCGGCAGGATGCCTTCCCGGCGGATGTTGCTGAACGTACGCCTGAATGGTAGAAAGGTGGCCGAAATGGTGATCATGGCCAACGTACGAAGAAGGATGGGGGCGGGGTTACAGAATTTTTTTCAATTCGTCTATCCGCACTCCATGGTCATAGACGATTTGCTGAATCAGTTTCAAAGCCATATCTCTCGGCAGAAACCGTGAATGCTCCACCGCGATCTGCCATGCCGAATAGGTAAATTCGAGGGCCTCCTCATTTTGCCGCTTTACTTGCGCATCACGGGTTTTTTTGACGGAATCCAAAGATATCACGTTCATAAGTGTCCTCCGTAAAGAATCGTTCGAATAGAGGTGCCTTGCCGGTTCGATCCGGGTGTTCCGGTCTGTAGTTCATTCTATACGAATACGGCGCCAATCGGAAAATGGGGGAAGTTCGGTATTGTCGGCCGAAAAATCCCTTATTGACAGGTGCCACCGCATGGTCGTCTTCCGGCAGTCGGACGGCGGAAATTCTTGAAATGCCGGTGCCGATGACGACGGATGACCCGCCCCCGGACGCGCCAATCGAATTTATCTGCTCGACCATTCGATTGGAGCTTTTTATTGACAATGACCATAAAAAAGGATTAATTAGCTACCTTTGGTTGATTATTAGGAGGGATTTGGGACGGGTTCTGAATCACTCTCCGGTAAAATGTTCCATGGAATTCAAAAAACCGTGCTTTAGAATGGGAAAGACCCTGTTGAATACGCCCCACAAACTTATAATGAGAGGTAACGTCATATGAATTCAGGAAGTAATTTGGAGAAGGTGCTGAAAGCCGGACACTTTGCGTTTACCGGTGAGCTTGGGCCGCCGCGTGGAACGAGTGTGGAAGCGGTGCGTGAAAAAGCCTCCCATCTCAAAGGCATGGTCGATTCCGTCAATATCACCGACAACCAGACCGCCATGGTCCGAATGTCCAGCTGGGCCGCCTCCCTGATCGCCATCGATGAAGGGTTGGAGCCCAACTACCAGATGGTCTGCCGGGACCGCAATCGGCTGGCCATGCAGGCGGATATTCTGGGGGCCTACGCCCATGGCATTCGGAACATGCTCTGCCTGTCCGGCGACCATCAGCAGTTCGGAGACCATCCCAGCGCCAAGGGCGTGTTCGATATCGATTCCATGCAGCTGATCCGCATGGTCAAGCATATGTGTGAGGACGGCAAATTTCTGAGCGGGTCGGATATCGACACCCCGCCGAAAATGTTCATCGGTGCGGCCGCAAACCCCTTTGCCGAGCCGTTTGAATGGCGTGTCCACCGTCTGGCCAAAAAGGTGGAGGCCGGGGCCGATTTCGTCCAGACCCAGTGCATCTATAACATGAAAAAGATGCGGGAATGGGTCAAGCAGGCCAATGACATGGGGCTCACCGAAAAGGTGTATATCCTGGCGGGCATCACCCCCATGAAGAGCCTCGGTATGGCCCGATATATGAAGAACAATGTGCCCGGCATGGATGTGCCGGATGAAATGATTGACCGGCTCAAGGGCGCGGGCCGCGGCAAATATGCGGAAGAGGGGATCAAAATCGCCTGTGAGCAGATCGAAGAGTTCAGGGAAATGAAAGGGGTGGCCGGGATTCACCTGATGGCCATCGAATGGGAGCACATGGTTCCGGAAATCGCCGAACGGGCCGGCGTACTGCCTCGTCCCACCTTTACCGATTAGGCGATCTCCGATTCATACAATACCAGGCCGGCAAAACAGGTTCGGAGTAGCGCCTTTCTGCGGCCTGGGCTGTGGTTTGGGGTACCGCCTTTCGGCGGCCTGGGTTCGAAATTTCCAAGCGCCGCCTGAAGGCGGTACTCCGAAGTGTAAAGATTGCAAGAGCGGATGATAATTTGCGGGAATCGCCTCAAGCGTATACCACCGATCTATCCGATCTTCTTACCCATTTGAGTGTTTTTTATCTCCCCGCCGATTCGGTTCAGTTCGCTATTTTCCCCACGAAAAGAGAATTTCTGTAAACGTTTCCTCCATGGCGTGCCGCAATGCTCTAATCTCTTCTATGGCGGCATCCGTTTCCTGCCGGCGGGTTCGGCCCATTTTCCGGAGCCGGGCGGTCTGAGGCGGGCAAATGTACCAGGTGCAGATCCAGGGCCGTGTCATCCGGTCCAGGACGCAGCCTCGGGGGCCCAGGTACCGGCAGGGTTCCTGAAACCGCCGCAGGGGCTGGGATTCGGGAACCGCCTGTTCGGTCAAATGGAGAAACAGCAGATCCTGGAAATTGTACCAGAGCGTGGCCACCCGGCAGCAGGGCTCCCCGCACTCGGGGCATGTATGGCGGCACAGCTCCGACATCAGGGGAAAGAGATCGGCCATGCGGGATTGGATCCGTTCGGCGATCTCCCGGGCCGGTTCCATGTCGGCATGCCTTCGCCGAAGGAGATGGTCGAAGGTCCGGTTGATCTCGGCCCATTGGTCCGGGGTATCCCAGGGGATGTTGAACTGACTCATGCCGTTTTTACGTTGGGTTGGTATTGGGTACCTTGTTCAACAGACGGCAAAGAGCGGTTTTGCATGAACCCCTCTTTGCAAACGCACAATAGCGGTGAAAACGGAAGCGGTCAAGTCCGGCTGCCTGGGAAAATGCAACCGATGCAGACGGGGTACAACCTTTACATCATCGCATGAAAAAACAGAGACCTACCGCAGATTGCGTCAACTCTATCCTTGACACATAAAACGAAATCACCTATCCTCCAAAATTGATTTAAAATCCGATAAGGATACTTTTTTTTTACTATCGCCTCATCTATATCAGATGCGGAGAATAGATCGCTATCCTTTAATGGAGAAAAGGAATGGGCAAAGAGACAATACCGGAAGTGATAAGAAGGGCGGCGGATGACCATAGCTTTCCGGCTCAACTCACAGATGACGCCGCTCAGGGCTTGAAAGAATAGGATTTGGGCGTGTAGGAAAAACGCGCTCTTTCGAGCGGGGTATAGGTCGGATCGAAAATTATGTCGGGAAACGGGACAATGTTTTAATGACTTGGCCGAAATGCAGGCTTCAGCAGACGAAGTGGTAAAGGGAGATTTATTATGGAAGAACGACTAAATGGGATTTTCTCGTGCTATGAAAGGCGAGTTGATAATCTGATCCCGGTTTTGCAGAAAGTCCAGGAGGAGTTCGGCTACCTCCCCGAAGAAGCGATGATCGGCATCGCCAAGACCCTCAACGTGCCTGAAGGCCGCGTATATGCTGTGGCGACTTTTTATGAGCAGTTCAAATTCACGCCCCAGGGAAGAAATCAGGTTACTGTCTGCAGGGGGACGGCATGCCATGTCCGCGGTGCCAAAAAGATTCTGGAAGCATATGAAGAAATACTCAATATCAGAGAAGGAGAGACAACTCCAGACCGGGAATACACGCTGGGGACCGCCGCCTGTATCGGGTGCTGCGCACTGGCGCCGTGCGTCATGGTTAATGACACGGTCGAAGCCAATTTGACCCCGAAAAAAGTGGCCGGGTTTTTTGACAAGGAGAAATCCCATGAACTTCAGTGATCTTAAAAATCGGGCAGTCACCGAATGGCGTCAATTACAGGAAAGCAGCAAACCGGTTATCTTCATCGGAGCGGCTACCTGCGGCCGGTCTGCCGGCGCACTGGGTGTAAAAGCGGCGTTCCAGGAGGAACTGGAGAAGAAAAACATCGATGCCGATATTGTGGAAGTGGGATGCCTCGGTCCGTGCTGGGCAGAACCCTTGATCAGCATAAAAAAACCCGGTGGACCCAACCTCTTCTACAGGAATGTCACCCCGAAAATCGCCGGCCAGCTGGTTGAGAAATTTATCGGTGAAGATGATCCCTTGCCGAAGCATGCCTTGGGTAGGGTCGGCG
>JBEPWQ010000060.1:0-16680 GCA_041642315.1 Desulfobacteraceae bacterium
GCGGTCTATTTCATCTGCTGTTTTTTCATGTCCACCTTCAGCCGAAAGCTGGAGCGGGAGTTGGCCACTTAAGAACCGATAAGGAGATCCATCGACCCATGACCGATACCGCCCCTACCCCCACCGATGCCGAAACCCCGCCGAACGACCCGAAGCAGGTAGAAAAAAACGAAGCCATCATCAAAATCATCGGCATGCACAAGTGGTTCGGGGATTTTCATGTCCTCAATGACATCCACCTCAATGTGCGGGCCAAAGAGCGAATCGTCATCTGCGGCCCTTCGGGATCGGGCAAATCGACCCTAATTCGGTGCATCAACCGGCTGGAGGAGCACCAGCGGGGCAAGATCATCGTCGACGGGATCGAACTGACCAACAACCTCAAAAAGATCGAAAAAATCCGGGAGGAGGTGGGGATGGTGTTTCAGCACTTCAACCTCTTTCCCCACCTGACGATCCTGGAGAACCTCACCCTGGGCCCGATATGGGTGCGCAAGGTCCCCAAGAAAGAGGCCGAAGAGACCGCCATGTATTACCTGGAAAAGGTCCATATCGCCGAGCAGGCTCAAAAATTTCCCGGTCAGCTCTCCGGCGGCCAGCAGCAGCGGGTGGCCGTGGCCCGCAGCCTCTGCATGAAGCCCAAGGTGATGCTCTTCGACGAGCCCACCTCCGCCCTCGACCCGGAGATGGTCAAGGAGGTCCTCGACGTCATGATCAGCCTCGCCCGGGAAGGCATGACCATGATCGTGGTCACCCACGAAATGGGTTTTGCCAAGAGCGTGGCCCACCGGGTTCTCTTCATGGATTTCGGCAAGATCGTCGAAGAAAACACCCCCGACGAATTTTTCGAGAACCCGCAGCACGAACGGACGAAGCTGTTTCTGAGCCAGATTCTGCACTAATCCTTCTAAACCGCTGACCCGGTTTTGCCGATTCTCCTGCCGAAGATTGTTCTTTTTACCCCTTTTGGGATGAGCTTCTTTGCGATTTTCCTGTATCAGAAGAACATTCCGGGCCTCCTCGGCCTGAATGCACGGATAATCGAGCGTCTGCCGCTGGTTGGCATGGTTGAAGCTTTCGCACAACAAAGGAAGCGGCATGTGAAAGGTGTGTTTCACCGATACCCCATACAAGCATTAATCAGTCAACGTTTTCCTGGCCATTTCTCTCCCGATTTGCGATTATGCGCTGAAGATTGTCTCTCTCCTCAAAAAGCGAACTTGAAATTCGAAGAAATAACCGGTAAATAGAAGTAGTTTTTGGAAACTATCGCTTACCCGTCTCCCGACAAAATGGACAGGAGAAAATCTGCTTGACGCCGCTGCTCGACATCCGCAACCTCCGTACCGCCTTCTCCTCGCCCCACGGCGTCGCCCGGGCCGTGGACGGCGTCAGCCTCTCCGTGGAGGCCGGGGAAGTGCTCGGCATTGTGGGGGAATCGGGGTGCGGGAAGAGCGTGCTCTCCTTGTCGATCCTGCGCCTTCTGCCCATACCGCCGGCCTTTTTCGAATCGGGCGAAATTCTGTTTTCGGGATCGGACCTGCTCAAAGCCTCCAACGAAGAAATCCGAAAAATCCGGGGCGATCGGATCAGCATGATCTTCCAGGAGCCCATGACCGCCCTCAACCCCGTGTTTACCGTCGGGAACCAGCTATCGGAGGTTTTCCGGGTCCACCGGGGAATCGGCGCGGCCCGAGCCCGGTCCGAAGCCGTCCGGATGCTCGAAATGGTGGGTGTGCCAGCGCCCCAAAACCGGCTTCGGGAATACCCCTTCCAGCTCTCAGGCGGGTTGCGCCAGCGGGTAATGATCGCCATGGCCCTGGCTTGCCGGCCCGAACTGCTCATCGCCGACGAGCCCACCACGGCCCTGGACGTGACCATTCAGGCCCAGATTCTCGAACTTATGTCGGCGCTCCAGGCCGAACTGAGCACAGCCATCATCCTGATCTCTCACGATTTAGGCGTTATCGCCGAAACCGCCCACCGGACGGCGGTGATGTACACCGGCAGGATAGTGGAGACCGCCGGCACCATCGCCCTGTTCGACCGGCCGCGCCACCCCTACACCAAAGGCCTCATGCGGGCGATTCCCACGGCCGAGGCCGACTTCGACGCCGGGGAGTTGTACGAGATCTCCGGGACCGTGCCCAGCCTTCTGTCCCTGCCGCCGGGATGCTCCTTCCACCCCCGTTGCCCGCTGGCGGTGGCCATCTGCCGGGAGACCGCGCCCCACCTCGTCGAGCACGCGCCGGGCCACCGGTCGGCATGCTGGAGGGCGGACGATGTCTGACGCCCCGCTGCTTGCCGTCAACCACCTGGTCAAATATTTCCCCGTCCGCTCGGGCCTGTTCGGCAAACAACGGGACCGGGTCCACGCGGTGGACGACATCTCCTTCACTCTCGGGGACAACGAGACCCTGGGGCTGGTGGGGGAATCCGGGTGCGGCAAATCCACAGCCGGCAGAACCCTGCTTCGCCTTATCGAACCCACCTCCGGCGAGGTGTGGTTCCGGGGACAAAACATCTTCGCCCTGCCCCCGGGTCAGGGCCGCCGTCAGCGGCGGGAGATGCAGATCATCTTTCAGGACCCCTTCGGCTCCCTCAATCCGCGCCTGACGGTGGAACGGATTGTGGAAGAACCCCTCCTGACCCACAAAATCGGCGACCGTGCCGAACGACGGGAGCGGGTGGCCGACGCCCTTTCGACCGTGGGCCTGCTGCCGGAACATATGACGCGCTTTCCCCATGAATTCTCCGGAGGGCAGCGCCAGCGGATCATGATCGCCCGGGCCCTCATCCTGCGGCCCAAGCTGATCGTGGCCGACGAGCCGGTCTCGGCTCTGGACGTGTCGGTTCAGGCCCAGGTGCTCAACCTGCTCAACCGCCTGCGGCGGGAGTTCGGATTCGCCTGCATCCTCATCTCCCACGACCTGGGGGTGATCCGATACATCAGCCGCCGGGTGGCGGTCATGTACCTGGGCCGGATCGTCGAATCGGCCCCAGTAGGAGCCCTTTATGCCCACCCTCTGCATCCTTACACACGGTCCCTGCTCTCCGCCGTGCCCATTCCCGATCCGCGGAAAAAGCGGCAGCGGATCATCCTCACGGGGGATGTGCCATCCCCCATCCATCCGCCCACCGGATGCCGGTTCCACCCCCGGTGCCCGGAACGGATGGCCGTCTGCGACCAAGAAGATCCGGTCATGCGCCTGGAGGCCGACGGCCACCGGGTCGCATGTCATCTTTATACAACGGGTCCCCGCTGGGAACCCGGTTCGCCCAACCCCCAACACTTTTAAGGAGGTCCCATGAAACGATCATTTTTGTTCCCCCTGTTTGTCATACTCGGATGCGTCCTCATGGTCGCTCCGGTTCCGACCTCGGCCATGGATGCCGACACGCTGGTGGTTATCCAAGAGGCCGAGCCCGTCGGTCTGGATCTCATGCGCAGTTCCATCCAAACCACCATGAGCCCCTGCTACAATCTCCACGACACCCTCTTCCATCCCCAGGAAGACGCCACGGTGAAACCCGCCCTGGCCGAAAAATGGGAAAAGGTGGACGACCTGACATGGAAAATTCATCTGCGCAAGGACGCGACCTTCCACAACGGCGAGACGGTAAACGCCCAGGCCGTCAAGTTCTCCTTCGACCGGGTTTTCGACGAAGACATCCAGAGCCCCCACAAAGGCAAACTGTCGGCGTTCACGGAACTGACGGTCATCGATGACCACACAATCACCATCAAGACCGAAGCGCCCTACGCCCCCGGCCTCTACATGCTGGGCTACTATCTGCCCATCGTCCCGCCCAAATACATTGCCGAGAAGGGGGACAGCGAGTACAACACCCATCCCGTGGGCAGTGGACCCTATAAACTCAAGGAATGGGTCCGGGGCGAAGCCGTGATCATGGAGCGCTTTGACGACTATTACGGCCCCAAACCCGCATACAAAACCATCATTTTCAAGGGCATTCCCGAGGAAGCCTCCCGGATCGCCTCCCTGGTGACGGGCGAGGCCCACGTCATCAGCGGTGTGCCGGTCCATCAGCGGGAAAAAATCAAGGATTCGGGCAAGGCTTACCTGACGCCGCAGATGGGCGTCATGCCCTACCTGGGCATCAACACCTACGAAGCCCCCTTCGACGACGTCCGGGTCCGCCGGGCGGTTAACCACGCCATCAACCGGGAACTCATCGGAAAGGCCCTGTTCAACGGCGAGGCGATCATCTGCGCGGGTCCCATCAGCCCCCGCACCTTCGGCGCGAACCCCGACCTGGAGCCCTACCCCTTCGACCCAGCCAAAGCCAAAGCTCTGCTCAAAGAGGCGGGGCATCCTGACGGCATCGAAGCCCGGCTGGCTTATCCCACCTACATGTCCCAGATCCAGGAGCAGGCCGAGGTTATTGCCGCCAACCTGGGCGAAGCGGGAATCAAGGTCACCCTGGAACCCTACGAGCGGGCCGTCATGTGGGAGCGCTACAAAGGCAAACAGCACCAGATGTTCATCTACTGGTGGGACGATGCCCCGGAGCCCGACCGGTATATGTATTCCCTGTTCCACTCCGAGAGCCGGGATTATTATTATAAAAATCCCAAGGTAGACGAACTGCTCGACAAGGGCCGGACGATCATGGACCGGGAAGAACGCGCCAAGGTCTATCACGAGATCGACCGGATCTTATATGAAGACTGCCCCTGGGCTTTCATGTATGTTGTGCCCGAGGTCTTCGGCGTGGCCAACGGCGTCGATTACAAGGGACGGCGGGACGGCTTTTTGAACATGCGGTATGCCAAACCCAAAGGGTAACATCGACGGCTTCAGTTCGGGACATGGCTCCCGGACTGAAGCCTCTGATGTAAACGGGCTTTCGACATGCTCCCATACCTTCTAAAACGCCTCCTCCACACGGTCTATGTGATCATCGGCATCTCGGTGATCAGCTTTTTTTTCATCCATTTGTCCGGCGACCCGGTCATGCTGATGCTGCCGGGCGACGCCTCGCACCAGGAGATCGAGGACCTCCGGGAGCGGCTGGGCTTCAACGATCCCATCCCGGTACAGTATGTCCGATTCGCCTGGAACGCCGTGCGGGGAGATTTCGGGGAATCGCTTTACTACCACGTGCCGGTGATGGAACTTATCGTCGAGCGTTTGCCCGCCAGTATTGAGCTGGCCGTGGCCGCCATGGTCCTGGCCCTGGTCGTCGCTGTTCCCATCGGCATCGTTTCCGCGATAAAGCGTGGATCGCTGCTGGACATGGGCGCCATGCTGGGTGCCCTGTTCGGCCTGTCCATGCCCCATTTCTGGCTGGGCATCATGCTCATGCTGCTGTTTTCCGTACAATTGGGATGGCTGCCCACCTCGGGACGGGGCACATGGCTCCACCTCATCATGCCGGCCACGGCCCTGGGAATGAGCCTCATGGCCATGTTCGCCCGGCTGACCCGGTCGGTGATGCTGGAAGTCCTGAGTCTTGATTACATCCGGACGGCCCGGGCCAAGGGCTTGAAGGAGCGAATGGTCATCGGCAAACACGCCCTCAAAAACGCCCTCATCCCCCTGGTGACCGTGGCCGGGATGCAGTTCGGATTTCTCATCGGAGGCACGGTCATCATCGAAACGGTCTTCGCCTGGCCGGGGCTGGGCCGGCTGGTGGTCCAGGCCATCTTCAACCGGGACTATCCCCTGGTTCAGGCCATCGTGCTGGTGATGGCGGTCATCTTCGTGGGAATGAACCTGCTGGTGGACCTGCTCTACATTTATCTGGACCCGCAGATCAGCTATCTGGAGGACAAATGACGGCCGCCGGTTTCAAACAGGCCGCAACGGAGCGGCTCGGCCCCCGGCTGCGGCTCATGGGGGAAACGGCCCGGGAGGTTGCCCGGCGGCCCAGCGCCCTGGCCGGCGGGATTCTGCTGGCGCTGATCCTGCTCACCAGCCTCACGTTTCCCCTGTTCTA
The DNA here is from genome assembly GCA_041642315.1 of Desulfobacteraceae bacterium. Taxonomy (GTDB): domain Bacteria; phylum Desulfobacterota; class Desulfobacteria; order Desulfobacterales; family Desulfococcaceae; genus JAABSQ01. The sequence goes on from JBEPWQ010000060.1 coordinate 5,965, forward strand.
CGATGTTGACCCCCTGAAAATGGACCTGCTGGCCCGGTTCAGTCCGCCGGCCTGGCAAGAGGGCGGGTCTTGGGCGCATCCTCTGGGCACCGACAACCTGGGCCGGGACATCCTCTCCCGCCTGCTCTGGGGCAGCCGGGTCTCCCTGCTGGTGGGGTTTTCAGCGGTGCTGGTGGCCGCCATCGCCGGCATCATCCTGGGCCTCATCTCCGGCTACTACGGCGGCCGGATCGACAGCGTCATCATGCGCATCGCCGACATCTTCATGGCCTATCCGTTCATGCTGCTCACCATCTCCATCATCGCCGTTCTGGGTTCTTCCATTCTCAACCTGATCCTGGTGCTGGGCATCTCCGACTGGGTCACCTACGCCCGGACCATTCGGGGCAGCGTCCTGTCCCTCAAGGAAAAAGAATTCGTGGAAGCCTCCCGGGCCATCGGCACGTCGCACCCGGTGATTATCGTCCGGCACATCCTGCCCAACGTCATCTCGCCCCTGCTCATTCTCGCAACACTCCGGGTGGCCAACATCATCATCTGGGAAAGCGGCCTGTCCTTTCTCGGCATGGGCACCCCACCCCCCATGCCCACCTGGGGCCGGATGCTGGCCGAAGGCCGCATCTACATCACCGACGCCTGGTGGCTGGTCTGCCTGCCGGGCATCGCCATCATGATCACGATCTTGTCGACGAACTTACTGGGGGACGGGTTGAGAGACGCTCTTGACCCCAGGCTTCGAAACCTGTAAAAGCGCCTACGGCAAATGCGATTCGGGCCGACACAATCAACCCATCTGAAGGAATTCCCATGAAAGCACTCCTGCTGGGCCTCGGTCTCCAGGGAAAGGCCGTCGTGGACGACCTGGAAAAGAGCCCACTCATCACCGAGATCATTGCCGCCGACGTGAACGTCGAAGCGGCGTCTCAATACCTGATTGAAAAAAAATGTGTCAAATCCCGAGCTGCGGCCCTGGACGCCGCTGATCCGGATGCCCTGAACCGCCTCACTACCGATTCCGGCGCGGACATCGTTGTCTCCATGCTGCCGCCGGAACTGGGCTATCCATCGGCTCGGGTGGCCTTGGCCGCCGGCATTCCCTACGTGAGCAGCAATTACCCCGGCCGGTTGGCGGAACTGAACGCCGAGGCCCGAAAACAGGGCGTCACGATCCTGCCTGAAATGGGCATGGACCCGGGCATCGATCTGCTGCTGGGCCGGATGGCGGTGGACGCCCTGGACGAGGTCCACAGCCTCTCTTCATACGGGGCCGGCATCCCCGAGCCCGCCTGCGCCGACGCCAATCCTTTGCGCTATAAGATTACCTGGACCCTCGAAGGCGTGCTCAAGGCCTACATGCGGCCCGCCCGGTATCTGAAGAACGGACAAATCAAGGAAATTCCGTCAGGGCACATCTTTCACGAGCCCAACATCCACATCCTTGAAGTCGACGGCATGGGTCCCATGGAAGCCTATTACAACGGCGACGCCGTCCACTATATCGAGGTCTTCGGCCTTGGGAAGAAGGTCCGGGACATGGGGCGGTTCGCTTTCCGATGGCCGGGCCACTGTCGCTTCTGGTCGACCCTGTCGGAATTGGGATTTCTAGACGAAGCGCCGTCTGGAAACGAGGTCGTTTCCCCCCGGCGGTTCCTTGTCGATCACCTGACGCCCCGACTCCGGTTCGAACCCAACGAACGGGACATGGTCATCGTCCGCATCGAGGCATGGGGAATAAAAGACGGCGAAAAGAAAAAGATCGTTGCGCAACTGATCGATTACCGGGACCTGCCTACCGGCCTGTTTGCCATGAACCGGACCGTCGGCTACACCGCCAGCATCGCGGCCCAGATGATCCTGGAAGGAAAAATAGACCAACCCGGCGTCCTTTCTCCGGCCCGGGACATTGCGCCGGAACCGGTGATGGACGCCCTGAAAGCACGGGGCATGGACGTGCGCTTTACTGTCGAGACCCCATGACACGCACCGCTCACTCCGTCCACCCGGTCCACTCCGTCCACCTTCTGGCGGATTTCATTCAAGACGTTCAGGCCGACAACCTGCCCGCATCGGCCATTATCGCGGCCAAACGATGCCTGCTGGACCTTTCCGGCGCGGCCATCGCCGGCTACGACGCCGTTTCGACCAAGGCCCTTCGCAATCTCGCACGGAAGCGCCATGCACCGGGGACCGCCGCCCTCTGGTTCGACGGTCCGGAAAAAGACGGCTTGTGCGCCGCCGGCGCGGCCCTGGCCAACAGCGCAGCGGCAAGCGCCCTGGACCTGGACGACGGCCACCGGGCCGCAGCGGGACATCCGGGGGCCGCTATAATCCCGGCGGCCCTGGCCGCTGCTCAAGAGACCGGCGCGAACGGTCCGGAACTTCTGGCGGCCATCACCCTCGGTTATGAGGTCGGCATCCGGGTGTCGGCTGCCCGGGACTTACACCGACAGGACACCCTGTCCACGGGCCGCTGGTCCGCCTACGGCGCCGTTGCAGCGGCCGGGCGACTGCGAAAGACCATTCCCGGTCGACTGGCCCAGGCACTTTCCGTAGCCGGCGTCCTGTCGCCCGGCCTGTCCGCCGCTGGATACAGCCGGGTGATGGGCAACAGCGCGAAAGAAGGCATCCCCTGGGCCACCTATACCGGCCTGACGGCCCTCGATCTGGCGGAAAGCGGCTTCACCGGCCCCCTGGATATCCTCGACCACCCGGATTATTATGATTCAAAGAAAATTGCAGAGGGGCTGGGCGAACGCTTCCTCATCGAATCCGTCTATTTCAAACCCTATGGCTGTTGCCGCTGGATTCATGCCGCCTTGGACAGCCTCCGCGGCATCCAGGAAACCCACGGCATCCCCGGAGATCAAATTCTCGAGATTAAGGTGGAGACATTCGGCCGGGCCCTGACGCTGAACAATCACCCGGCGCCCGAAAGCATCGAAAGCGCGCAATACAGCATCCCCTTCTGCCTGGCTCTGGCCGCAATACATGGCGGCGAAGCCCTGCTGCCCTTTCGACCGGATTCACTTGCCGATGAACGGGTGATCGCTCTGGCGAAAAAGGTGTCCCTCCGCATGGATCCGATGCTGGACCGGACCTTTCCGGCCGCTTCACCTGCCCGGGTAACGGTGAAAACGGCCAGCGGAGCCTTCCAGACTGACCAACGCCATCCCCTGGGAGACCCGGCCAATCCCATGGATGACGCGGCCCTGCGGGTGAAATTTCGACGCCTGTCGGAAAATCGCCTGTCGCCCGATGACCAGGACGCTCTTATCCATACCGTCACAACCTTAGAAACCGAGGGGCCGGAACGGCTATTTGCAACGCTCAACAGCCCCTTACTGCCAGCGGGCCTTTGAAGATGTTGAATTGGCCGACCCCGACATCCCGGTCCGCCGAGACCTTGGAGATCGCGACCGGATCTGTTCAGGCGATGGTGGCCGGACGCATTCTGGAATCGGATAACGAACTGAACAGCAAGCTTGCCAATACCAGGTGGTGGGACATTACCAATGCCATGACTCCTGTAGGCAAATCTCTGGTTCTGGAGGTCGGACAGTCACCTCTGAAATAAGCGACTGTCCAGAAAATTGGCCTTCCGTCGTTCTCGAAAAATGAGCTCTTGTATTAGGTAGCAGCGCCATCGTTGGCCAAGAGGACGGCTATTCCCTGCCCGCCGCCGCCGCAAATGGTTTCCAGCCCCCAGCGTGCTTTCCGCCGTTCCATCTCGTGCAATAGGGTGACGATACGCATGGTGCCGGTGGCACCGATAGGATGTCCTAAAGAGATACCGGACCCGTTAACATTGATGCGGTTCTCGCACTCTTCTTCCGAAAGCCCCATGAGCTTGGCATCGGCCAGCAACTGGGCGGCGAAGGCTTCCTGGATTTCGATCAAATCCACATCACCAATCGCGATCCCGGCTTTGCCCAAAACCCGGTTCACGGCTGCGGGCACTGCGGGATAGGTCAAGGTGGGGTCCGCGGCGGCCACGGCGTGGGCGGCGATGCGGGCCATGGGCGTCAGCCCAAGTTCGCCGGCTTTACCGGCCGACATGACGATTACTGCGGCGGCGCCGTCGTTTTCGGAGGAGGAGTTGCCGGCCGTACAGATGCCCTCCGGGTAGACGGTGTTCAACCGGGCGAGCTTCTCCAGGGTGGTGTCTTCACGGGGTGGTTCGTCCCTGTCGACGACAAGGGCTTCACCGCGGCGATCTTTGACAGTCACCGGCACTATCTCCCGATCGAACTTGCCCGAGGTGATCGCCTCGCACGCCTTGCGGTGGCTACGCACGGCCCATGCATCGGCTGCTGTTCGTGTGATGCCCTCATTCCGAGCCGCGGTTTCGGCCCAGGCCATCATGGAATCGAGCTCCCCAAAGCGCTCAACGGGTTGGGACATGACCCGGGCCCGCTGAATCCGGTCGAAAAACGGCAGGCCCCACATAGACAATGCCCCGTGGCCTTTGGGCATAAAACCCCATTTGGGATCTTTGCCTCCTTCCAGCCCCCACCTGATCCGATCCCCGGGAATGTAGAACTCGGCCCGGCTCATACTCTCCACCCCACCGGCCGCCACCACTTCGGCGTTGCCGGAGGCCACGAGCATGGCCGCATAGCACACAGCGTCGAGCCCCGAACAACAGCGGCGATCCAGGGTGATGCCAGGCACCGTCACGGGCCATCCGGCCGTCAGCAGCGACATGCGGGCGATATTGACCGACTCGCCGTTCTGGTAGGACTGCCCCATGACCACTTCTTCAACCTGCCCCGGATCGAGCCCGATGCGCTCCAGGGCGGCATTGAGAACAAGGGCTCCCAGGTCGTGGGCGGCGACGTCCCGCAGACCGCCGAGGTACCGGCCGATAGGGGTTCGCACACCCGCTACGATGGCTGCGCTATTGTCCGACATATAAAATATCCTTTCTGTTTCGATGGCAATCCGGCCTGTTCGATCGGCAGTGCCGATCGCGGTTACAGGCCCAGGTAGGCCCGACGAATGTCCGGATCATCCATGAGGTCGCCAGAAGCGCCGGTTCGGGGTATCCGCCCGCTTTCAACGATGTAGGCCCGCTCGGAATGCTTTAGGGCCAGTTCCACGTTCTGTTCGACCAGCAGGACCGTGGTTTCGCCCCCTAATTTTTCCAGGGCTGCATAGATCTCCTTGGTGACCCGGGGGGCCAGGCCTAGTGAGAGTTCGTCGATGAGCAGCAAATCCGGAAGGCTCATCAGGGCGCGGCCGATCGCCAACATCTGTTGTTCGCCTCCCGAAAGCGTGCCCGCATGCTGTTGCCGACGCTCCTGCAGCTTGGGAAAGAGTGTAAGGACGCGGTCCATGCTGCGCTTTAGCATCGGACGCCCCCGTTTGGGAAAGGCCCCCATTTCCAGGTTTTCCCGCACGGTCATATCCTTGTAGACCCGACGGCCCTCGGGAACCAGGGCGATTCCTAACTGCGTGATCTGGTATGGTTTGAATCCGACGAGAGATTGGCCCCGAAAATCGATGGCACCTCTTCGCGGTGCCAGAATGCCGGTTATGGCGGCCATCAACGAGGATTTGCCCGCGCCGTTGCTGCCGAGGACGGCCACCCGCTCGCCGGCCTCGATTTCCAAACCGATGTCCCAGAGTACCTGGGTTTCGCCACGGTATACGTCCACTCCGGAAATCTTCAGCATCTCAGTCTCCCAGATAAGCGTGAATCACGCGGGCATCGGCCACCACATCGGCAGGCGCACCCTCCTTGAGGATCCGCCCCTGATCGAGCACGATGACTTTTTCGGTGGCCTGCATGATCGCCCCCATGACATGTTCGATCCAGAAAACGGTCAAGCCCCGATCGTCGCGCAGCTGCCGGATGAATCCGATCGCTTCCTGGATCTCCTGGGTATTGAGCCCTCCGAGCACCTCGTCGAGCATCAATAGCTTGGGTTCGGTGGCCAGACTGCGGGCGATTTCCAGCCGTTTCTTCTGGACAACATTCAGGTGTTTGGCCGCGGTGTCCGCCAGCATCGCGAGGCCCACGGCGTCCAGGTATTCCCGGGCCAGGTTCTCCCACTTGTGCCGCGGACAGCCCTGGTTCCGGTTCACCACCGCCACGGCCACATTTTCGAGGCAGGTCATCTCCCCGAAAGGCCGGGTCACCTGGAAGGTACGAGCGATTCCCTGCCGACAGATGCGAAAGGCCGACATGCCGGTAATGGGCGTGTTTTCGAAGTGCACGCTGCCGGCGCTCGGTGGGAAAGCACCCGCCACGATATTGAACAGGGTGGTCTTGCCCGCCCCGTTGGGGCCGATGAGGCCCACAATGCTGCCGGCCTCCACCTCAAAATTGACGTCTTCGAGCGCTTGCACGCCGCCGAAGCGTTTGCTCACGCCGCGTCCTTCAAGTAACGCCACGCCGCGCACCTCCCTTTCCGTTGTCTGTCACCGGAACCGCAGGGAGCGCCGCCTGACGCCGGCGCTCCCAGACGCTTTTGGAAATCCCGACGAGCCCTTTGGGGGCGAACCGGGCAACGATAAGGGCCACCACCCCGAACGCCAGCACATGATACTCGCCGTAGACGCGAATGTATTCCGAAAGAATCTCGAGGCAGAACGCCCCGATGATGGGACCGACGAAAGACCCCAATCCGCCGATCACCGTCATTGAAAGCACCAGAAACTGCTGGTCGAGGGACGGAATGTGAGGGGTGATCAAAAGAAGGTAATGGCCGTAGAGGGCGCCGGCCATCCCCGCCAGGGCGCTGGACACCGTAAAGGCCAGCACCCGCACCCGCACCACGTCGACGCCCAGGGAGGCGGCCGCCCGCTCGTCATTCTGCACCGCCCGGAAATTGAGCCCCATATTGGCATGGATCAGTCGGTGGACCACCAGCAGCGTCAGCAAGGCGGCGCACAGGAAAATATAAAAATAGCCGAGTTTGGAGTACTCGCTCAACAGGCCGGGGACCTGAAGGCCCATGGTACCGCGGGTGATCTCGTACTCGTTGTTGATGACGATGTGAAGAATCTCGGAAAAGGCCAGGGTCGTCAGCGACAGATAGATCCCGCCCAGCTTGAGACAGAGCACCCCGACCAGAAAGCCGAAGATCGCGGCCAGAAGCGTGCCCGCGGCCACCCCCAGCCACGGATTGATTCCGGCCTTGGCCGCCAGGATGCCCGAAGCATAGGCGCCGATGCCTGCGAAGGCGGCGTGCCCAAACGATACCTGCCCGGTGTAGCCGGCGAGAAGGTTCCAGGACGCGGCCATCATCACGTAAAAGAGGGAGACGATCAGAATATGCTGATGGTAGACCCCCAATCCCCAGGGAAGAACGGCAAAACCCGCCAGCCCCACGAACAGCAGCAGCCACTTCGTTTTCATGGTCCTCGCATCCAATTGCAGTTCAGGTCTCCGACCGTCCGAAAAGCCCCGACGGACGGACCAGCAGCACCAGAATCAGGATTACAAACATAAATACGTGCTTGTAGCCGGTGGAGACGTAAGCCGCCCCCAGGTTCTCGACGAGTCCCAGGATCAGGCCGCCTACCACACACCCCCACATGGACCCCATGCCGCCCAGCACGACGCATACAAAGGCGGTCAGCGCCACCGGGACTCCGGCGGTGGGGGTTACCGGAAACACCGGGGAGAGAATCACCCCGGCCGCCGCCGCCAGAGCGCATCCCAGACCGAAACTCAGCATGTTGAGCCGCCGGGTGTTGATGCCATTGAGCTCCGCCATTTCCCGGTCCTGGGAAGCCGCCCGAATCATGCGGCCGAACCAGGTCAGCTTAAGCATGGCAAAGAAAAGGGCGATCACTGCAATGCCGGCGAAAAGGGCAGCCAGCCGCTGGTTGCCGTACATGAAAAGGCCGAAGAGGTCGGTCGCCCCCTTGACCCAGTTGGGCGGCTTATTGGGATAGGGTCCGAAGATCAGCAGGTAGGCGCTCTGCAGCACGATGGAGAGGATGAAGGTGAGGATCAGGGAGTAAAGTTCGTCGCCATAGGTCGGCCGTATCAGGGTATACTCCACCACCACCCCGAAGACAAAAACGGCCCCCACCGAGAGCACCATGGCCACCATGGGATCGAGTCCCAGGGTGTGCGCAAACAGAAAGCTGAAATAGCCGGCCAGGATGTAAAACTCGCCATGGGCGAAATTGATGACGTTCATGATCCCGACCACGAGGGAAACCCCCAGGGCGGTCAGGGCATAGATAATGCCGATCACCAGACCGTTTGTGATGGATAGGGCAAGCATAACGATCCTGTGGCCCACGGGACGCCAGCGGGAAATCGGCGCCCTGTGGGCATGACGGTTAGCGTTTCAGTTTTCCGGTGGCGGCTTCGGGTGGATAGAGTACCACCTGTTCCTTGTCCTGCCATTGAATCACCAGCATGGGCGGCATCCAGTGGTGGTATTCCGGGCCCCCCTTTTCGGTGCCGAAACGGGCCGTACCGCGCGTGACGAGCAGTTCCGTGCTTTCCAGCGCGTCGACGACCTTCTCGGCATCCGTCGTCCCGGCGCGGTTGATGGCGTCGGCAGCGATCAGGATGGCGTCGTAGATGGAGCGCGATTTGTAATCGGTCGGGGCATGGCCGAAGGCTTCGACATAGGCTTCGCGGAACGCGGTGGCCAGCGGCGTGAGTTCGACCTTCTCATGCATCGAAGAAACGAAGCACTCCAGGTTGCCGTAATCCCCCACGTTGGTCCAAAAGTCCGGCCAGAGGCTGGGGGGGCCCGCCCCGTCAAGCACCACGGCTTTGGGAGTCAGACCGATCTCGCCCGCCTGGGCCACGAAGTAGTGCAGGCCCGTGCCATAGACGAAGGCCAGGACGACATCCGGATCGAATGCCTTGATTTTGGCAAGCTCGGTGTAGTGGTCCTGGCTCTTTCGTTCGGTTACCAGGGATTCGTAGGGCACGCCCGCGGATTTCAGTGCGGCTTTGCTAAGTTCCGCAATGCCTAAGCCCCAATCGGTGTTTTCAGCCACGATGTAAGCCTTTTTAAAGCCTTCGTGCACCACCCACTTGGCAATGGTGTCGTTCACCACACCGGAATTGGAGGGGCCGGCGCGGAAGACATATCGATAGTTCTTGGCGGTGATGGGATCGGCCCAGGCCTCCACCACGACAAAGGGCACCTTCAGGCGGTTGGCCACTTCGATTTCCGCGAGAGCGGCCGAAGAGTGGCTCTCGCCGAGCACCATGGCCACCCCGTCGCGGGTCACCAGCCGTTCGAAACCGGAAGCGGCCTTGTCCGGCGCCCCGGCCGTATCCTCGAAGACGACTTCGAGGTCTTTGCCAAGAACCCCGCCGTTGGCGTTGACATAAGTGGTGGCCAGTTGGATGCCTTCCTCGAAGGCCTTTCCGGTAGCGGCCGCACCGCCGGTGCGGGGCCCGACCACGCCGATTTTGACGGTGTCCGCGGCCTGAACCGGGACGCTGCCCAAGGCGATGCCGACCACCGCCGCCATGAGAACTGCAAAGACCCATCGTTTCTTCATTGTTTTATCCTCCTATCAGGTTCGGTTAAGGTAACGATCCAGGTTGCTCTCCCAATCTCCTTATGACACCGGCAAACCAAGCGCCTGCATCTTGGCTGCGGTCGGACGGCCGTCGTTGTCCCAGCCGCGCAAGGGGTAGTAGTCCTCGAGCATGGCGTCGAGATGACAGACCATGCCTTTGGCCGGCCCGTCCGGGAGCGGTTCCCGCACGATCCGGTCGGGAAGGCTGTCGTCTTTGCGCGAAAAGCCCGCCCGGACCAGGAAAAGCCGTTCGGCATTGAAAATCCGCTCGCCCGCCCGGCAAAGTTCATCCAGCGTATACTCGGCGCCCGTGGCGGCATTGAGAAGTTCCATGATGCCCTGGGGCCGCAGTTCCCGGTCCGCGGTCATGAGGTTGCGCACCGAGAAGAAAACACACAGTCCGGCCGAGTCGATCACGGCGAAGCTGTCCTGCCAGTCCTTGACCAGCTGGGCCTTGTCTTCCCATGTTAAAGGATCGATCAGGAACGGCACCCCCAGGATTTCGATGTACGCCGGATCGCCGCGCATGTGAGAGGCGCCGATGGGCGACGTGGCGTAGGCCAGCCCCATCCCCTGCTCGGCCCGGGGATCGTAGCCGGCAAATTCCTGGCCCTTTGCCGTGATGGCCAGCTCCGGACACCCATAGCGGCGAGCCAGCCGCAGGCTCCCTTCGGCCAGCAGATCGCCGAACCCGCGGCGTTCCGCCGTCATCCGAGTGAGCGCGACGAGGGCGTCGGCATCCCCGAAGGCCAGCGGCATGCCGATATCCCCTTCCGAAAGGATCCCTTTCTCAGCCATTTCCATGGCGCAGGCGACGGTGGCTCCCATAGTGATGGTGTCCATGCCCTCTTCATTGCAGATGTAGTTGGCTTTGGTGAGGGCGGCCAGGTTGTCGATACCGCAGTTGGAGCCCATGGCATAGATGGTCTCGTACTCCGGTCCCTCTCCTTCTCCTTCGTAGCCCGGCACCTCGACCTTGGTGACCCGTCCGCAAGCGATGGGGCAAGCGTGGCAGGCCTTATGCTTGAGGAGATATGTGTCGGTGAGGGCCTGTCCGTTGATGGCCTCCCAGCCTTCGAAGGTGCCCTGCTGAAAATTGCGGGTCGGCAGGGCGCCGACAGTCTGAGTACCGGTGATAGTGGCGGCCGTTCCGTAAGTCCGCAATCCCGGCGGTTGCCCCTTCAGGTTCGCGACAAATGCCTGGTT
>JBEPWQ010000061.1:0-16545 GCA_041642315.1 Desulfobacteraceae bacterium
TTTAATTCATGCGCAGCGTCAAAAAACCTGTTCAAATAATTCTCATCGATAGAAGAATTATCAATGGGAGTTTAATGGGGGTATTCAGATGGTATAAAACAGACTTTTAGATTACTTTCGCAGCATCAGTGCGGTGCAAGATAACAGATATAGATCCGGGCAGGGAAGAGGATCAGCTCCATGGGCCATTACTCGATTCGCACCGCGGTCCCGTACGCATACAGTTCGGCCGCGCCCTGGGCCACGGAGGAAGTGGAAAAGCGGATGTTGACAATGGCATTGGCCCCCAGGTCCCGGGCCTGGGCCTTCATCCGCTCCACCGCCTCGTCCCGGGACTCCTGCAAGAGCTGGGTATAGGCGGTCAACTCGCCGCCGAAAAGATTTTTAAGAGAGGTCAGAATGTCTTTGCCGATATGTTTGGCCCGGATGGTATGGCCGGAGACGAGGCCGTAGTGTTCGATGATTTCCCAGCCCGGTATCAATTCAATGCTGGTCAGGATCATTTCGTCGCCGGAGAGTTTCTTCTGCCTCAGTTTTCGGCGCATCTGGGTGGTTTTGAACCCCTGGATGTCCACCCCGCAGTTGATGCACTTTTCCCCTCGCTCCTGTTTGTACTTGCAGGCCGGGCAATGAATCATGCCCGCTTCCACGGATTCGACCGCCTCGGGGCCGAGCACCGCCCCGCATTTGAGGCATTTTTCCGCCTGTCGCTGCCTGTACCGGCAGGAGGGGCAATGGATCCGCTCGGAGGGATCGGCCGGTTCGATTCGGCACAAGGCCCCGGCCCGGATGAAGGCTCTCCGGCATTTTTCGGCGGTGGCGCGGGTCATCTCCTTTTTGATCACCACCGGTTTTCCGGAAAACAGAAGTTCGATTTCCTCGATGTCTTTTTTAAGAAGCGATGCCAGGTTCGTCTTGACCTCGGCGACGTTGTGCCCCTCGGCGATGTTTCCCTCGAAAATTAGCGTGTAGGTCTGGTCTGCCATAGCCCTTTCTCCGGCGCTGCAATCGCCACCTGTCCTGCTGGTGTGGGTTATCATGATCGGTCGTATTTCATTCTAAATGGATTGAAAATACCTCATATCAGAGACTCCCTCGGTTTCGAGTGATGTCTTGGAGATACTCCGCCAGCTCGGTGTTGTTTTCCTTCCGGGCATGGTCGAGGGCGGTCCGTCCGTTCTCATCGGTGAGGGTCGGGTCCGCTCCGCCGTTGATCAAGGCCCGAGCCGCGGCCACATCCCCCGAGCGCAGGGCGCACCAGATCAGCGCGGTCCGGCCGCGCTCATCCTGCACATTGGGATCCGAGCCGGCCTGAAGGAGTATGGAAATAATCGAAGGGCTTTCGGTGCGGGCGGTCATGGCGGCGCTCATCAGCGGGGTCTGGCCCGACGTCTCTGTGATTCCCCGGGTGCGGGCATCCACATTGGCGCCGACCCGGATCAATTTGCTCACAATTTCGGAGTGGCCCGAAAAGGCCGCCTGGTGAAGGGCGGTATGCCCCTCCGGGTCCTGACTGTCGGGATCGATCCCTTCGTCCAGGTATTGTCGTACCAGTCGCAAATCTCCGACCAGGGCCGCTTCAATCATCTTTTCGCCGATTTGGGTATTCATATCCATCTCCTTGCGTTTCTTCAGTTACGGTGAATTCCTTTAAAAAATGATATTCTACAATCTTACCATCTTTGGAGGCCACTTCAACCGATGAGTGAGGAATGTCCGGAATACCCAAAAGGGCTACGAAACGGCGGGGCGATGTGATATGGGTCTTGCACCTGTCGTGAAATGTGTGTTCAATCCTGAGCAAGAGGATGCCGATGGCCCGGAAAAAGAGCAAAGAAGAACTCAGCTGGATTCTGTACGACTGGGCCAATTCGGCCTATTCCATTGTCATTACCACCGCCATATTTCCGCTGTTTTACCAATCGCTGGCAGGCGAAGAGATTTATGTCACTTCCTGGGCCTTCGGCAATTCCATCGCCAGTGCCGTGGTCGCCTGCCTTGCCCCGATTCTGGGGACTATAGCGGACTACAAGGATCGGAAAAAACGATTTTTCACCATCTTTTTCGGATTGGGGGTGGCCTCGACCCTTTCCCTATCCCTGGTGGGCGACGGCCAGTGGCTGCTGGCCATCTGTATCTACGGCCTGTCGGTGATCGGGTTCGCCGGTGCCAACCTTTTCTACGACGCATTTTTAGTGGACGTCACCACCGGCGACCGCATGGATTCGATCTCTTCCTCGGGTTTCGGATGGGGATACATCGGCAGCACCATCCCTTTCGTCATCGGTCTGGTACTGATACTCAAATACGAGTGGTTCGGTTTCGAGAACTCCGGCACGGCGGCCCGCCTCTCCTTCGTCGTCACCGGGCTCTGGTGGCTGGCCTTTGCCATCCCCATGCTCAAGAACGTTCACCAGAAACACTACATCGAACCCTCCGACACCCCCATCTCCGACAGCTTCAAACGGATCGCATCCACCCTGAAAGACATCAAGAAATACCAAAATATCTTCATTTTTCTGGCCGCCTATTTTTTCTACATCGAAGGCGTCAATACCATCATCCGCATGGCCACCCCGATCGCGGTGAGCGTGGGTATCGACCGCAATACGCTTCTCATCGTCCTTCTGGCGATTCAAATCGTCGCGTTTCCCTGCGCCCTGATTTACGGCAGGCTGGCCGCGCTCTGGACCGCTCGAAAAATGATATTCGTCGGAATCGGGATTTACTGCGGCGTGGTGCTGCTGGCTTTTACTCTGCCGTCGGTGGAAAGCAAAAGCCTCCAGACCGCTCTCTTTTGGGTCCTGGCGATGATGGTGGCCTCTTCCCAGGGGGGCATTCAGGCCCTGAGCCGGTCCTATTTCGGCAAGGCGGTCCCCAACCACAAATCCTCCGAATTTTTCGGTTTCTACAACATCCTCGGGAAATTCTCCGCCATTTTCGGCCCGTTTCTGGTGGGGACCCTCACCGTTGTCACCGGCCAGGAACGCTACGGCATTCTCAGCGTGCTGGTGCTCTTTCTGGCGGGCGGGGTGCTCCTCAGCCGGACCCAAAAGGAGGTTCGGCTGGAATAGCGGCGGGATGATTCGCGGTTGTGATCCGATGCGAAAATTGATATAGAAATCAGCAATCGGTATTGACCCTTTTTCTTATCCGAACCCAACCAAAGGAGGAGACATGAGCCAGGTCATCATCTACGGCAAGGCGGGTTGACCGTACACCGACAAAGCCAGGGCGGCTTACTCGAACCACGACTATTTCGACGTGAAGGAAGACGGAAACAAGTTGAAGGAAATGCTCAAACTTTCCGACGGCCAGCGCAAGGTGCCGGTGATCAAGGACGGGGATGCCGTGATCGTCGGCTATGGGGGCGGTTCCTGAGGGGTTTGATGTTCCGGCCGGGTGCCGGGAACAAAAGAAATCATAAGGAACGATGAGACCTGCCATTGGCCAGACGTAAAACCCTGGGGGCGAAGCTTTGACGCCTTTGGGGTTTTTGCATTTTGCCAATCACTCTTCCAGATCCTCCAGGTAGACATCCGCTTTTTCCCTCATTTCCCGCATAAAGCGACGCTTCAAACTCTCCGCTGCTGTACAATGAAACATTTCACTCATGGTTTTTGTGATTTCATCGAATAGCTGAATGGCCCGACAGTTATTTATTTTTTCGTGGTATGTAGCCATTAGCCCATTCTCGCCATCATGCATCAGCATTCTCCTTAATATGTTGAATCCGGTTATGCCCGGTGTGGCCCTGCCCGGCGATTCGGTATAGCCGATAGCGCCTACCACCTGTCCGAGCACTTCAGACGTTCTGTCTTTTCCCAGTACAGATCTTTCCCATACATCCGAATGTGACATTCCCGACATAGCCATTCCCCGGCTACCCGAAACAGGTTCTTTTCCCGTTCGGCCTCGGAGCTTTTTCCTTCGGCATGGGCGCTGCATTGATAGCATCCTTCAATGGGCAGGTTCGTTTTGCCGGTCACTTCATTTTTAATGACTTTGATAAGCCTTTCCATCGCCCCGATGGAGTTGAACACATTCCGCTTCCGGTGGGCGGTGGGTTCTCTTTTCCAGCGGCTTACGGCATCGGCCAACCCCTCTGCGGTGTTGCCGATCCTTTCTATTGCGCAGGTGTTCCGCTGTTTGAACTCTTGCGACATGTCAACGGCCATGAATCCTCCTTTCCACTATTTATCGTTCCCCTTTGTCTCGGTTGCGACCGTTAAAAAATTTTGGTGCGGAGTGAACGAAAAAAGGGCCCTCCTGCAGACTATCTTGTTTAAGTATAAGCAAACGCAATGCCAACCAATCAGTTGATTGGATGGCCGGAGGCCATCTTCATGGGTCAGCCCTTTTCGAAGCCATGAGAGCAAAACAGCCCTTTGAATGGGAAAAGCTTCGCCGATTTTAGCTGTCTCCGGGGGGAGTGCTTTTCAACCTTTTCGAGGATCTTCCTACATTTTTTGTTGGCCATCTTGAAGAATTTCACAGTCCATCCGTTTTTCTCAGATCATCCGAAGGCCGTCTCTTTTGCCTGGGAAACGGGCGGCATGGTGCTCAGGTTAATTTCTTTGAAAATAATATTCTGGAGCCATGTGGGTGTGTAAAGGATTTTACTTTAAAGGATTTTTGCTTTATTAGATAAGACATGTTAATGTAAATATTCAACCATGGACCGAAAAAATATCGGTGGTTAAAGGGATCCTTAACCGGTATTCTCCTTATTTCAATGAACATTGACGAAATCAGAGGAAAGGTAAAAAATTCAGATTATCGCTTTACAGTTCATGCACTTGAAAGAAGTATCGAACGGAATATTTCGGTGGAGAAGATAGAAAGTGCCGTTCTGTCCGGAGAAATTATTGAAGCTTACCCGGAAGATAAATATGGCCTCAGTTGTTTGATCCACGGAAAAACAGAATCCGGCAGAATGCTCCATGTGGTGTGTACACTCGAGCCGGTATGGATAATCACCGCTTATGATCCGGCATTGAAGCCCGGAAAATGGGATTCTGATCTCAGAAAGAGGAAATAAATGAATGTTTGTGCCGCATGTCAAAATCGAATGGAGAAAAAAAAGGGTTCTATTGACCTTAGAATAGGGGGGCGCCTTTTTCTGATTAAAAACGTGGAATTTGAAGAGTGTCAGCTTTGCGGTGAAAAAGTGCTGTCGCCGGAAGTGGCCCGGAACCTTTATCAACTGGTTCAGGAGGGGCAATATACTGAAGAATGTTTGACAGTGCCGGTACTGGATTGTGCCTGAGCCGCAACTTGTTTTTGGTATTCAGCAGAAGGTAATTTTGTTCCCTTTTTTCTCTTTTTTTTTTCGGCGATTCCCACTAGACCTTGAAATGCTCCCAACTCGAAGGCCGAATCGACTTCTCCTGTCCGTTCGGCCGTTGCAGGGCCATCCCCTTCGATTCCGTAATCTCCCCGATCAGAAACAGCGGCCGTTCAAATCGGTCCAGGAACGCTTGCGCCGTCTCTTTCACCCGGTCTGCCGAGACCGTTCCCAGCAGGACGTAGTCCTCACCGCCTGAGACCGCATAGTCGGCCGAACTGAAACCGAACCGGTCGCAAAAGCTGTTCAGGGAATCGCTGATCGGAAGCCGGTCTTCATACAGGTGTGCGCCGACGCTGCTCGCCTTGAGGATGTGGCGCAAATCCGAACTGAGACCGTCGCTGAGGTCAATGGCTGCGTGAACGGTGCCAGTTTGTGCCAGGAACCGCCCTTCCCGCAGGTGGGGTTCGGGCTTTTGGTGGGCGTTGACCAGGGCCTGGAATTGCGGCGAGTCGGCCTCGATATCGTTGAGGATCAGGTGGAGCCCCGCCCTGCTGTCGCCGAGAGGTCCGGTCACGAAGATTCGGTCGCCGGGCTTGGCGCCGCTGCGAAGCAGCATTTCGTTTTCGGGAATCGAACCGGTCACCGATATATTGATCACCAGATCGGCCCGGGAGCCGGTGGTGTCTCCGCCCAGAATATTGACCTCGTATGATTGGGCCAAGGCCCGCATGCCCTCGTACAGATCGTCCAGGAATTCGAGGGGGCAGTCTTCGGGGATGGCGATGCTGACAAAGGCTTCCCGGGCGGTGCCGCCCATGGCGGCGATGTCGCTCAGATTGACCGCCAGGGATTTGTACCCGAGATCGAAGCCGGTTGTTTTGTTCCGCAAGAAATGGACCCGCTCCACCATCATATCTGCGGTGAGCAGGATCACCTCCCCGTCCGGCACGCGAAAGGCGGCCGCATCATCGCCGATGGCCTGGACGACGTTCTGCCGGCGGACCAGGCACCTTTTCCCGACCCGGTCAATAAAGCCGAATTCTCCGATATCCTTGAGTTTCATGGGATCTTCTCCATTTCGATTTTCGCCGCCTGTCGCAGGTCTTCGGGGGTGAGGGTGAAAAGGGCGTCCAGCAAACCGATCATGAAGCTGCCCGGTGCCGATGCGGTTTGAGCGGCCTTTTCGCCGGCTACATCGAAAAAGGCCAGTGCCGAGGCGGCGGCGCTCACCGGATCAGAATCTACCGCGGCGAACGCGGCGATCAGGGCGGTAGCGGTGCAGCCGGCGCCGGTGACCCGTGCCATCAGCGGATGGCCGTTGCGAATCCGTATCAGCCGGTCTCCGTCGGTGACCAGATCCACCGGTCCCGTCACCGCCAGGGTGAGGCCGAGTTCCCGCGCCAGAATCCGGGCTGTTTCGGCCGCCTCCTCCACCGAATGGATCGCATCCACCCCTTTGGTCTTGGAATCCCCGCCTTTCAGAGAGAGCACCTCCGAGGGATTTCCCCGAATGATCCGCACCGGCACTTTTTGGAGGATTTTTCGGGCCGAGGCGGTGCGAAAGGTGGTGGCGCCGGCGCCCACCGGGTCCAGAACCACCGGTTTGTTTCGATGGGCCGCGGCCCGGCCGGCCCGAATCATTGCCGCGATCCACTCCTCGGTCAGGGTGCCGATGTTGAGTGCGAGAGCGTCGGCCAGGTCTGCCATTTCCGCTACTTCTTCGGTGGAATGGGCCATCACCGGGGAGGCGCCGGCTGCCAGAAGCGCATTGGCGATGAAGTTCATCGCCACGAAATTGGTGATGTTATGAACCAGCGGGGTTTGTTCTCGAACCGTTTTCAGTGTGTCGGCTGCCTGTATGGTCGGGTCTTGCATGATCATCCATCCTTTCAGAAGGGGTCGATTCGCATCCCGCCCTTTTGGCCGCGGGAAGCGGATTTTGCTTTTCAATACCATGAATATGATATACAAAAAACCCATCTGCGTCATCTGTTTGCGAGGTCGGGCCGGTTTTCACCTCCCGGCTTGTTGTACCATGTCCTTTCAACCGCTTTCCGAAGGTGAGATGTTTATTTTTTCAAGCGCAACGGCGATCAGGGGGATCCATTTGATGTAACGGCATTTCCATCCGAACGGAAGGAAACCATGCAACCGAACCTCAAACTTCGACTCCGGTTTGTCGACCGAATCGGCATTGTGTCGGATATCGCGGCCATTCTCACGCAAAACGGACTGAATATCCTTTCCATGGAGGTGGTCCGTGAAGGGACCCATTCCCTGGTCTACATCGAGACGGAAATGGAATCGGATTCTCCCGGCCGGCAGGAGATCATAGAAGCGCTTTCGAAAATCCCCGATCTGACCGACCTCGGCCCCATTCGGGTGCTTCCGCACGAAGAGCGGGAGAACCGGTTTCGGGTGGTGCTCGACAACATCAGCGACGGGGTGATTGCGGTCAACGCCAACGGCAAAATCACCGTGATGAACCGGGTGGCTCGAAAAACCGTTCTCTGTCCCGGGGAAGCGGGAATCGGAAAACATCTCAAAGACCTGAATCTTCCGGATGATTCCATTCTGGAATGCCTCAACGGCAAGCAGTACACCAACCTCAAAAAGAACCTCATCAATGAAAAGGGGCGATTCAGCTATTTCGCCACCGGCAGATCCATCAGTGATTCGTCGGGTGCGATCGTCGGGGCCGTGGAAATCGGCAGGGACATGAAGGAGATTCGGCAGCTGGCCAAATCCTTGTCCGAACCCGCCCATATCGCCTTTTCGGATATCGTCGGCAAGAGCGAGCCGATCCAGGACGCCATCTCCTTCGCCCAGCGGATCGCCGGGGCCGAGGCCATCGTCTCCATTCGCGGGGAGAGCGGAACCGGGAAAGAGGTATTTGCCCGGGCCATTCATTCCGAGAGCCGCCGGGCCGGTCCTTTCATTCCCATCAACTGCGCCGCCTTGCCGGAACCCCTCTTCGAAAGCGAACTATTCGGATACAGCGGCGGTGCCTTCACCGGGGCGAAAAAAGAAGGAAAGGGCGGGCTGTTCGAGCTGGCCGGACACGGCACCCTTTTTCTCGACGAAATCGGGGAGATGCCCTGCGGATCCCAGGCCAAAATCCTGCGGGTCATTCAGGAACGGCAGGTCCGGCGAATCGGTGGAAACCGGGAGATTCCCATTCACTGCCGAATCATCACCGCCACCAATCAGAACCTGGAATCCCGAGTGAAAAACAACGCCTTTCGGGAAGACCTCTACTACCGGATCAATGTCCTGCCGATCCATATTCCGCCCCTGCGGGAAAGGCCCGGGGATATTCCCCTGCTGGCGGACCATTTTCTTTTTAAGGTCGCCGCCCGTCTGGGAAAGGATACCCCTGCGATTTCCATCGAAGGGCTCAACAAGCTGTTTCATCACAACTGGCCGGGCAATGTTCGGGAACTCAAAAATGTCGCCGAACGGGCGGCCATTCTAAGCGATTCGACCGTGATTCAGCCGGAGCATATCCTCTTCAGCTATGAAATCGAAGGCGGCATCCGCAAAACCCCGCCTCCGAAACCCCGCGCGCGCTCACAACAGGGGACCACTCTGCCGGAGATGATGGACCGCTATGAACTTCAGGTCATCTCCGAAACCATGAAAACCGCCGGAAGTATTCGACAGGCGGCCCAGACGCTGGGGGTCTCCCATACCACCCTGCTCAATAAGTTCAAAAAACACCAGTTTAAAGTGGAACGAAATTGAACCACTGGTCCGGTTCTTCACCGGTCGATTAACCATTTGATTTTTATTCTATAAACAGAATACTCCAACCGCTTGTGGTAAGATTTCTTGCCGTTTGTGTTTCGTGTGCCCGAATTTTCATTTTCCCCTGAGACATGGAAACAATGGTCCGCGAGGCCCTTCGGATGCTCACCCGAAGGGCGCTTTGCCCCCGGATTTCAGGGTTTTCCTTCGGATGGCATATTTAATGCATTTGAATCAAATAAGATTTCAAATCGGTGGGTTTCCATCGTAGCATAGGACAGTCAACATTTAACCGGGAGGTATATCATGATCGTAGGGATTCTGAAGGAAATCAAATCGGAAGAAAATCGGGTTTCCATGACCCCGGCCGGGGTGGAGGTGATGAAACAGAACGGACACACGGTGCTGGTGGAAAAAAACGCCGGCACCGGCAGCGGATTCGAGGATTCGGTCTATGTGGCGCACGGGGCCGAAATCGTCGACACCGCCAAGGAGATCTTTGACCGCGCCGACATGGTGATGCATGTCAAAGAGCCCCTGCCCCCGGAGTATGGTCTTATTCGCGAGAACCAGATCGTTTTCACCTATCTCCATCTGGCTGCGGCCGAAGAGCTGACCCACGCACTGATCCAAAGCAAGGCCGTCTGCATCGCCTACGAGACCATTCAGAAAGAGGATCGATCCCTGCCGCTGCTGACCCCCATGAGCGAAGTGGCGGGCCGAATGGCGATTCAGCAGGGCGCCAAATACCTGGAGATGGCCCAGGGCGGCCATGGAATTCTTCTGGGCGGGGTGCCCGGCGTGGACCCGGGAATGGTGGTGATCATCGGCGGCGGCATTGTCGGCACGAATGCGGCCAAAATGGCCTGCGGTCTGGGCGCCAAGGTCTATATCCTGGATATGAACCTGGACCGGCTGCGGTACCTCAGCGACGTGATGCCGGCCAACTGCTTTCTGTTGATGTCGAGCCCCGCCACCCTTCGAGATCTGGTCACCCGGGCCGATGTGGTCGTAGGCGCAGTCCTCATCCCCGGCACCAAGGCCCCCAGACTGGTCACCCGGGAAATGCTGAAAACCATGAAAAAAGGATCGGTTCTGGTGGATGTGGCCATCGATCAGGGGGGCTGTTTCGAGACCTCCAAGGCCACCACCCACTCCGATCCCATCTATACGGTCGACGGGGTGGTCCATTACTGTGTGGCCAATATGCCGGGCGGCGTGGCCAAAACGTCCACCCTGGCCTTGACCAATGCGACCCTGCCGTATGCCGTGGAAATCGCCAACAAGGGATGGCGCAAGGCGATGCGGGAGAACAAGGAGATCAAGCTGGGCGCCAACGTGGTCAACGGCAAGATCACATACAAGGGCGTTTCGGATGCCTTCGATCTGGAGTATGTGAATATCGACAGCCAGTTGTAGGATTGCCCGAATCAGGTGAATCGGTACTTTCGCCGGCGCATCGGTGTGTGCCCGAGGGCCGGCCGACTCCGGCGGAAGGGCCTTATCGAAAGGATAGACGGTGATGATTATCGGAGTCCCCAAAGAAAAAAAACCCGAGGAAAACCGAGTCGCCCTGACACCGGCCGGCGCGGAAATTCTGAAACAGAACGGTCACCAGGTTCTGGTGGAAAGCGGGGCGGGGTCGGCCAGCGGTTTCGAGGATACGGCCTATGCACGGTTCGGAGCCGAGATCACCGACAGCGGCGAGGACATCTTTCAGCGTGCCGAAATGCTGCTGCGGGTGAAGGAACCCCAGCCCGAAGAATTTGAGCATATCCGGGAGCGGCAGATCTATGTCAGTTACCTCCATCTGGCCGCATCCCCGGCGGTCACTCAGGCGCTCATCGACCGAAAGGCGGTCGCCATCGCTTACGAAACCATTGAAAAGTCCGATGGAACTCTGCCGCTGCTGACCCCCATGAGCGAGGTGGCCGGACCGATGGCGGTTCAGGAGAGCGCCAAATACCTGGAGATGGTCCAGGGCGGCCACGGGGTGCTGCTGGGAGGCGTTCCCGGTGTGGATCCGGGCACCGTGGTCATCCTCGGCGGCGGAAAGGTGGGGCTGAACGCCGCCAAAAAGGCCGGCGGCATGGGTGCCCGGGTATATGTGGTGGAAATCAAACCGGACCGTCTGCGGTATCTGAGCGATATATTGCCCCCCAACTGCGTCGCCCTGATGTCGAACCCGTCCGATATTCGGGACCTGGTCCGACGGGCCGATGTGGTGATCGGTGCGGTGCTGATTCCGGGCAGCAAAACCCCGGTCCTGGTTACCGCCGAGATGGTTCGAGCCATGAGAAAGGGGTCGGTCCTGGTGGATGTATCCATCGACCAGGGGGGATGTTTTGAAACCTCCCGGGAGACCACCCATGCCGATCCCGTCTATATCCTGGACGACGTGGTCCATTACGCGGTGAGCAATATGCCCGGGGCGGTGCCCAAGACGTCCACCCTGGCCCTGTCGAATGCGACCCTGCCTTATGTGCTCGAGATCGCCGGCAAGGGATGGCGGATGGCGGCAAGAGAAAATCCCGAGATCAAGCGCGGAATCAATGTGGTGGACGGCAAGGTCACCTACCGAGGGGTCGCGGATGCATTCGGCCTCGAGTACACCCCCGTCACCCAATGCTGCTGAGTCCCGGTAGATCCGGGATGAGCCGGAAGGAGGCATGATGAACAAGATCATTGATAGGAAAGGTTTGGGAATCGGAACCATTGCTCTCATCTTGTGGGTTTTGATCGTTCCGCCGGTGTGGGGTCAGGAATTCCGGGTCGGCACCCTTTTCGACCATACCGGTGCCCTCAAAGATTGGGGGCCGGATTTCAAAAAGGCGACCGAACTGGCGATCCGTCAAATGGCCGATGCCGGCTTTGAGATGGCGGTTGTCCATGAAGACAGCGGTACGGATGCCCAAACCGCCGTTTCAGCCGCCAATCGCCTGATCGATGAAAAGGGCGTTGCGGCCGTTCTGGGCTCCGGGTCCAGCGGGGTCATCGTGCCGGTTGCGGAGACGGTGACTTGCCCGAAAGGGGTGGTGATGATATCTCCGGGCGCCACCAGCCCGTTCATTTCGGTCCTGCCGGCGGATCGGAATGCGGACCTGCTTTTTCGCACCTGTCCGTCCGATGCCCTGCAGGGGGTGGTCCTGGGTAAACTGGCGGCGAGTCGGTATCGAACCGCTTCCATCATGTACGTAAACAACCCCTACGGACAAGGGTTGACCGATCAGTTCAGAAGATCGTTCCAGAAACGGGGCGGAATGGTCTATACCATGATTCCCCACGGCGAAGCCGTCGCCCCCACCTATGTCGGCGATCTTCGAAAAGCCTTCGCCCGGGTCCACCTGACCAAACCCTTCCGATCGGGGAAATCCGATGTTCTGTGCGTGTTCAGCTACCCCGAACATGCCAAAATTTACGTCAAGGAAGCCATTGAACAGTTCGATTGCAAAGAATTTCTGTTCTGCGACGGGAGCAAGTCGGCAGCGCTGGCCGAAGCGGTAGGCCCCGAAACCCTCGAGGGCCTGATGGGGACCGCACCCGGCGTGGCCGGGGGCGAGGCCTCGTTCAATTTCAATTCGGATTACAAGACCGCCTATGGACACCTGCCGACCACCCCGTTCACCGCCAATGCCTATGACGCCGCGGCGCTTCTGGGCCTGGCCGCCTACGCGGTTCAGGTTAAGGGGCTTCCATTGACATCGGGAAATCTTCGGGATCAGCTTCGGGCGGTATCCAACCCGCCCGGTATGCTTGTGGGTCCGGGAACATTCGAAAAGGCATTTGATCTGATCAAAAGGGGAGAACCCGTCAATTATGAGGGGGCATCCGGATCGGTGGATTTCGATGAAAACGGGGATGTCGTCGCCCCGATCGAGATATGGAAGTACGCCGACGGCAAACCGGTGACCTATCAGATGGAATATCAGATTCCCGAAGAATAGAGGCTGCAGAAAATATTGAAGAAGGAGAGGATGATATGGAAGGATATTTGAGATCGTTTGAAGCCTATGTGGCCAAGGTCGGGGCATTCGCCTGGGGACCCCCGATGCTGATCCTGCTGGTGGGCACCGGCCTCTGGCTGACCCTTGCACTCAGAGGGCTTCAGTTTCGAAAGCTATGGCATGCGCTCTATCTGGCGCTGGTGAAACGGAAGGAGGAGGGCGAACCGGGAGAAGGCGATATCAGCCATTTCCAGGCGCTGATGACGGCGCTCTCCGCCACCGTCGGTACCGGAAACATCGCCGGGGTGGCCACCGCCATCGCCGCCGGGGGCCCGGGGGCGCTCTTCTGGATGTGGATCACCGGGCTGGTGGGGATGGCCACCAAGTATTCCGAAGCCGTGCTCGCGGTCAAGTACCGGGTGGTCGACAAGGCCGGGCACATGAGCGGCGGTCCCATGTACTATATTTCACGGGGGCTGGGTTGGAAATGGCTTGGGGCGCTCTTTGCCGTTTTTGCATCGGTGGCCGCCTTCGGCATCGGAAACATGGTCCAGTCCAACTCGGTGGCCGACGCCATGAAAGCCACCTTCAACGTGCCCTTCTGGATCACCGGCGTGACCCTGATGATCTTGACCGCCTTGGTCATCCTGGGCGGCATCAAAAACATCGGCCGGGTCACCGGAATACTGGTGCCGATCATGATTATTTTTTACATGGGCGGCGCCGGGTTGATTATCCTGCTCAAAATTCAGGCGGTTCCGGCCGCATTCGTATTGATTTTTGAAAACGCCTTCACCCCGACCGCGGCCACCGGCGGATTTCTCGGCGCCAGCGTCATGATGGCCATCCGCATGGGGGTCTCCCGGGGCGTCTTCTCCAACGAATCCGGGCTGGGCAGCGCGCCCATCGCGGCGGCGGCGGCCCAGACCAAGCACCCGGTCACCCAGGCCCTGGTGTCCATGACCCAGACCTTCATCGACACCCTGGTGGTCTGCACCATGACCGCTCTGGTGCTGATCCTGACCGGGGTCTGGAACAGCGGCAAGACCGGCGCCGAACTGACCACCATCGGTTTCGACGCCGGCATCCCCGGCGGGGCGTATATCGTCACCATCGGGCTGGTGCTTTTCGCCTTTTCCACCATTTTGGGCTGGAGCTACTACGGTGAAAAATCGATCGAATACCTGTTCGGCGAAACATCGATTCTGCCCTACCGGCTGGTGTTCGTGCTCTTCGTCGGACTCGGGGCGATCGCCAAGCTGAACCTGGTCTGGTCGCTCTCCGATACCTTCAACGGGCTGATGGCGATTCCGAACCTGATCGGACTGCTGTTTCTGACCAATGTGGTGGTCAGAGAGTCCCGGGAATATTTCGCCGCGGAAAAAGAAGACCTTCGAAAGAAAAGCCCCGCGGAAAAGACGGTTCCGTCTTTATAAGCAGACCAAAAGATTGAAATCCGGTTGGAGAGGTAGGTATTTCATATCCTACAGTTTGCAACCGGATTTCTTTTTTGGAGAAATAATTGTCCTTGAGTTGTTTAATATGACTATGGTAAAATGACCGCAGTCATTTATAATGGATATAATGGTAAGCGGGAGATCATTATGGAGGCGCGCCATATTTCTAAATCGAAATTTAAGCCGAAGGCCCTTGAATTTTTTCGAGATGTTCAAAAGACCGGCAAACCGATCATTATCACCGATCGCGGCAGACCCGTATTAAAACTGATTCCCTATACCGAGAATACCGAGTCCATTCTGTCATCCTTGCGCAATACTGTGACCAGATATGAAAACCCTATGGAACCGGTTGGTTTAGCGGATTGGGATGCCTTAAAATGATCCTTTTGGATACCCATGTATGGATCTGGTTTTTGAGCAATCCAGAAAAACTGTCTTCGCAAGCCAGAAAAGCAGTTGAAGACAATATGGAAGAGGGCTCCTTGCTTATTTCCTCAATCAGCGTTTGGGAAATTGCGGTTTTACACGCAAAGAACCGACTTCGCTTCTCGATCCCTCTTATAGATTGGGTTTCCCAATCCGAAAGATTGTCATTCCTCCAGTTTATTCCGGTAAGCAATACGATCGCATTAAACTCGGTTCTCCTTCCCGATTCAATACACAATGATCCGGCGGACCGAATCGTTATCGCGACAGCCCTCTCCGAAGGGGTTCCCTTGGTCACCAGAGATGAGAAAATTATAAAAAACGCTCCCATCGAGACCATCTGGTAATTTTTTCGGTTTCCTGCCGGTTGATCCCTTGAAATGGCGGCGGCCGGTGGTATATTGGAAAGAGATTTTGGAGAGGACGGGCGTCTGGGCCTGATCCTTTACTTTCGGAGGTGGACCCCATACATTTTACGGAGGAAAAATGACAAGCAGGACGGATGCGGCCGAAACCAATCCGGCGATGATCGCCTATTGTTCGCCGGCCGGCACCACGCGCCATGTGGCCCGGGTGATCGAAGAAACGGTGGAGCGGATGGGCGGTCAGGTGACCTCATGCGATCTGGGGGGTGGAGATGATTCGGCCCCGATTCACGAGAAAATCAAAAAGGCGCAGGGAAAAGGATGCCTGTTTATCGGCTCCCCGGTCTATGTCTCCCACGCGGTGCCCCCGGTCATGGCGTTTATCCGGAAACTCCCGGAGGGCGGCGGCCTTTGGGCGGTCCCCTTTGTGACCTGGGGCGGTGTCTCCAGCGGCATGGCGCTGTATGAAATGGGCAAGGCCCTGACGGAAAAAGGATACCGCCTCGGGGGCGGCGCCAAAGTCGGGGCGGTGCACTCGAGTCTGTGGCGGTCCGATTTTCCTTTAGGAGAGGGGCATCCGGATGAAGGGGACGATGAAAAGGTGCAGGAACTGGTTCACGGCGTCTACGACAAACTGGCCGAAGGCAACGGTCGTGCCCTTCCCCTGGCGGACCTCGACTACCAGCCGCCGGACCTGCGCAAGGATATGGAAAAGATGTCGCTGGAGACGGCCAAAGCCCACATCCCCAAGCGGAAGGTGAATCAATCGGAGTGCACCGAGTGCGGGGTCTGCGCAGAGGTCTGTCCCACCGAAGCGGTGGCCCTGACCCCGTATCCCGAATTCAATGAGAACTGCATCTATTGCTTCAGCTGCGTCCGTGAATGCCCGGAGGAGGCGATCAAAATCGATCTCACCCAGACCGAGTCCCGGCTTCGCAGCATGGCCGAAAAGATCGGGGAAAAACCGTTTACGCGGGTCTTTTTGTAACCTTGCAGCCGCAAAACCCAACGATATCCGCGAGCGGATCATCTCCTTGCTGGTTGAAAGGCGTGGACGCGGCAGACTGCTGGAAGTTCTGAAAGGCCGACATTCAACAGCGCGGAAATTGATTTCCGCGCGTTTTACACCATCCAGTGGGGCCGATCTTCGGCCCATTCGGTGACGGTTTCTCGCAGCCAGTCTTTGAGTCCGGGCGCCATATAAAAGGTGGGGTGAAGGAGATCGTCTTTTTCATCGATGATTCCCTCGGCCAGGGCGGTTTCCGCCAGCCGGGTGTGGGGATAGATGCGAATTCCCTGGGTCACTTTGACCG